>NZ_DAMCNG010000050.1:0-15588 GCF_032107865.1 Brevundimonas sp. | reverse complement strand
CGGGATCGCCAGCATGCCCAGGCCGGCCAGAACGCCGACACCGGCGCCGAGGGCGCCGCCCGCAGCCGCACCCTTGCCCGCCCCTTCGCCGACGTCGTTGACGCCGTCGCCATTCCTGTCGCCTAAGGCGGAGCCGGCATGGTCCTTGTGTCGATGACCATCATGCCATTCTTCCGCATTGTTGGAGACAATGCTGATGGTCGAATGATCAAAGCCGGCGGCCTCGAGTTCAGAGACGGCGGCCAGGGCCTCGGTGTGGTGGTCGAACAGACGCGTAACAACAGGCATGAGAGCTCCTTTGAAAATCAGTTGTCGTTGAAGGGTCAGCGACCCGAAACGGCGGCGCTCACCACGCCCTTGTAGTCGACCGAGACCACGGCCTCGGCGCCGTCCTTGGTGGCGGGCGCGCTCCACAGGCCTTGGGCGTCCTGGCTCAACGGACCGGCGATGACATAGCCCTGCTTCTCGATCGCCGAACGCGCCTGAGCCTCCGTGAAGGAGTTGGCTCCCGGTGTGAGCGTATCGCCGCCGCCCGTATCGACGGCTGGATTGCGCGGCGTTTCAGACCCCGAAACCACGGGACCTTCCACCTGCCCGCGATCGGAAGAAGTGTCTCCACACGCGGTCAGCATCAGCGCCGTCGCGGCGAGAGCGGGAATTAACAGCTTCATTCAAGCGCCTTTCGTTGTGAGCGATTTTAAGCGATCGCCTCCGGAAAGGTTGCCGGTCGATATTTCCGCACCTCCAGCGGAACCCTCCAAATTTGCTCGAAAACCGGCTGAAATCGGCGATCAAGTCGGCTTTTCGAAGCTAGGTCGGGTTTTGAACATTGCGCCGGAAACGCCGTAGCGCCGCCGCTCAGCCGAGCGGCTTCTGATAGATGTCACCCCCAGAAGAGCGGTCGATAATACGCGCGATCTCCTGGAGCACGGCGCGCTCCCCGGTTGCGGCTCCGGAGGATCTGGCCGCTTGGAGAAGAGCGTCGATTTCTCCCAGTTTTCCCGGAAGCGCCGGGAGTTCCACTGTTCTGAAGGCCTGGTTGTGCATGCTCATGTCTCTGCTCCTGATGACTTTCGGAGCAACGCCGGGCCATGCGTCTCGCTCCAGGCCCCAGGGAAAACCTTGCCCGAACGACCGCTTCTCTTCTCAAACCAGCGGATAAGTCCGGAACCCGACGAAGGGAGCAGCGACAGCGGACGCGACGTTTTCCGGATGCAGATTCTTCTTGGGAGAAGATCGGCAGACGGCCGGCTCCGTGATTGCCCCCCTTTGGCGTAACCGGCCGTCTTCTTCGCCCCCGGCTTGGGATTTAATGAGCCGAAGCGCCGACCCGGCAGATTTCCCGACCTTCGTTCCGGACAATGATCTGAAGCGAAAAGGCGCCGCCCTCCCGCACAGGCTTCTCGCGCAGCATTTCCGAAAGGAAGAGGATGGCCTCCCGCCAGGCTTCGGCGTCCGTGGACGCCGCGCCCTCAAGCGACATCTCGGCATCCACGCCGCTCAAGATGAAATCATAGGTCGCCATGAAGACTTCTACGTTCGGGGAAGTCGGGCGGGTCCCAAGTGGCCGATACCCGACACAGGGGGGCAAAGGAGAAGCTCCATGCCCCCCCCAAGATATGGAACCTCGAAAATCGTCGTCGAGTTTCCTCGGGGGTGATTGTTAAAATGCCTCGCGCCCCCGAACTCCGAAAAGCTGCACTCGCCTATCTTATGGCTGCACGCATTGCTCATATGCGCCTTTTCCAGGCGGTGGAGATAGCGGACGCCGCTTCCGTCTAGCGGCCTTATCTATGGAACCTCACCGCGCGCCTCCTAGCGCAACTGACTGTCTTTGCTTCCGCGCCGGTTGATGCCGACGGCCACAATCCGCGCATCCCTGCCGGACTGGCAGGAAACACAGGTCACGGCCCCTGGCATGGCGCGGCGACGGGCTTCGGGAATGATGTCGCCACATTCGAGACAGGCGTCTCGCCCCGGCCCATTGGGAATACGAGCGCGTGCTGTGAGGACGCCGTCAACGACAGTATCGTTAATCTGGTCAAGCACTGCGCCGTCCCTGGTCCAGCCTCCCGCCATAGATGACCGCCTCCGTCCTGATGATGGATGGAATATGGGGAGGCGGGCCCTAATCCCAGCTTGGCTGACCCCCTTGATCGCGCTGTCCGGAGGGTTTCAGATTGGCGACATGGCTGGCCCAGGTCTGAAGGGCCGCCCGCTTCTCCGCCATGTAGCTATAGCGGTCGTAGACGCCCGTGACGGTCGCGCCGTCCCGTACTGTATGGCCCAGCAGGTGACCGACGATGAAACGCCCCACCCCGTACCTGCCGGTCAGGGTCGTGGCGCCGGAGCGGCGCACGTCGTGAGGCGAACCCGCAGGCAGGTTGCGACGCTTGCAGGTGCGGACAACGGCCCTCGTCAAAGCGCGGGGGTCCACGGGACCCGTCCGGTTGCGCGGCGCCGGGAAGACCCAGGGGCTCTTCGGATACAGCGCTCGCGCGCGCCGCAGGATGGCCAGGGCTTCGTCTGGAAGGGGCACCACCTGAACATGTCGCGCCTTCGATCGGTGCGAAGGAATCGTCCACACGGCACTGTCCATGTCGATCTCGCTCCAGAGCAACTCGGCGGCTTCAGACCGTCGGGTCAGGGTCGTCATCAGGAACTGGATAGCCAGCCCCGTGGGGGCGTCGAGGCGGGCATGTTTGCCGGCCGTCTTTTCCCCTGCTGTCCGGGGGAGCGACGCCAACGAAGCCTCATTCCAGAGAATCCGCAGCGCCTCGTCATCGAACATCCGTTCGCGGGGCATGAGCGCAAGGGGCCTGGTCAGTCCGTAGGCCGGATTGGCTTCTAGGCGGTCCTCGTAAACCGCAAAGCCCAGAACGCCCAGAAGGACGCCCCCGACTGAGGCCAGACTGGCGGGGGCAAGGCCGCTGTTCGCCGCCAGGTCCCGCATGAAGATACGGATATCCGTGCGCCTGATGGCTGCAAATCTCATATCGCCGAGAGCCGGCTTTATGTAGCGACGGAACAGCGAACGTTCGGACTCTATGGTTCTCGCCTGCTTGGGACGTCGACGTCCGCCGTGCAGCCCCTTGCTCGCCGCCCTCCAGTAGGCCTCAGCCAGGTCTTCGAGCGTCTCTCCTGTCCTTGCTTCCTCGCGACGCGCACTGCGTTCGGCGACAGGATCTGTCCCGCCCAAGACAGCGATCCGGGCAGCAGCAGACAGACGACGAGCCTCCGCCAGGGTGACGTCGGGATAGGCGCCCAGCACATGACGACGGCGTTTGCCGTTCTCGGCAGTGTAGCGAAGCTCGAAACCTTTCGCGCCCGTCGGCCAGACGCGAATGTAGAGGCCTCGGCTGTCCGCGACAGCCACCTCGTATCTCGCTTCGCGCGACTTGAGGGCGGCGATCTGACGATCTGTACGCACTGGATCCTGAGGCATCTTTTCCCCCAAATCACTTCTGACCCCCTCATAGTACATCAAGGGGGGCGCCAGGGGGGCGCCCAAAACGAAACTGCCTGAAATGGCCTGAAACGAAGATGGAACAATAAACCACATAAAACCAGTAGTTTATAACAAGATCTGAAACGGTTTGAAAAAGCCTGAAACCGCTTGAATACAATTCACACCGAGGGGGTCACAGGTTCAATCCCTGTCGCGTCCACCATTTTCCTCCTTGCATTTCGAAGGCTGATGGTGCGCGCCAGACATGCGTCGCGGCCCTGATCGGTTCGCGTGAACCTGGTCAGTCACGCTCCCGCAGATAGAGATACAGCGGAAGGGAGAGCGAGAGCCCGACCAGGCAACTCGCCGGAAGCACCAGCCACCAGCGGTTGACGTGATTCCTGGACGCATCCCGCCAGGACCACACCAGGAAGACCACTATCGAGATGAGGACGTCCGCGGAAAAGCCGCCGGCCGCGCCGTTCGCGAACAGCGACCTCAAGAACAATGGAGCATCAGGCCCATTGTCGAAGAAGAATGAGCCGAAGAACAGCCAAGGGACGATGGCGCCGACCACCGCCATGGCCAGATAGAAGTGTCTGACGGTCACGCTGCTCTCCGTTGCAATCAGAAGCGTCACCTTAGGCGTCGAACGGCCTTTCGAACCAGCCTTCATGTGCGCAAGCGCGATGCGTGAGAGGCCTAGTATTTCCGACAAGATGACGCCGCGCTGCGTGGGGTGATTACATGCCCTCGCCTCGGGGGGAGAGGCGGAAGTCCAGGCCCGGCGATCCCAACCGCTGCAGAGCGTTCGTCGGGTCTGTCGCCCCTCGCTTCATGCCGCTTTCGCCGTCAACTATGGCAGATTCGGGCAGAAATTTGACGCATATGAGGCGTCGAAATGGAACCCAATTCTTAACAAACGGTTAACGCCACTGTCGACGGCGTCGGGGGTCATGCGATCTCCCCTGTCACGCGAATACAGTAAGAAGGTAGCGTTGTTCAAGCAATTGTAAACAACCAGCAAGGCTGAAGGCGATGACAGACGATCGCTTTTCTTATGCGCCGAAGCACGACGCCAAAACCGCCAAGCGGATCGCCGTATCCGGCGGCGCCGGCTTCCTGGGTTCACACCTGTGCGGGCGGCTGGTCGACGCGGGCCATCATGTGACCTGCATCGATAATTTTCATACGGGTCGGCATGCGAACGTCGCTCATCTGATGAGCTCGGATCGCTTCCAGCTGGTGGCGCAGGACATCAATGAACCGCTGGACGACGCGCTGGGCCGGTTCGATCAGATCTACAATCTGGCCTGCCCCGCCTCCCCAGTTCATTACCAGTATGACCGGGTGAAGACGGCCACGACCTGCTCGCTCGGCACGCTCAACCTGCTGAAACGGGCGGCGGCGGACGGCGCGCGGTTCTTTCAGGCCTCAACCTCGGAAATCTATGGCGACCCGGAAATCCACCCGCAGGTGGAGAGCTATCGCGGCAACGTCAACACGGTCGGCCCCCGCTCCTGCTACGACGAGGGCAAGCGGTTCGCCGAGACCCTGGTGACGGACTTCGGCCAGCAGCACGGTCTGACCACGCGGATCGTGCGCATCTTCAACACCTATGGGCCGCGGATGCACCCCGACGACGGACGGGTGGTGTCGAATTTCATCGTTCAGGCCCTGGAGGGCAACGACATCACCATCTACGGCTCGGGCGAGCAGACGCGCTCCTTCTGCTTCGTCGACGATCTGATCGAAGGCTTCATCCGACTGATGGACACGGATGAGGAGATCGACGGGCCGGTCAACATCGGCAACCCGAGCGAGATCACGGTCAATGAGTTGGCCCAGCAGGTCATCGCCCTGTCCGGTTCACACTCTCGGCTGGTCTATCACCCGCTGCCGATCGACGATCCGCGCCGTCGGAAGCCCGACATCTCCAGGGCGCTGACCCATCTGCACTGGTCGCCCCAGGTGCCGCTGCAGGACGGGCTGGAGCAGACCATCGCCTATTTCACCGCCGAGCTTCAGGGCGAGAAAGTCGCCCAGCGCGGCGCCGCCGCATCGTGAGACGTCGGGCGGACGGAACACCACAGGACAGAGCAACCACCACCGACTTATTGGGCAAATAACTGGGCGAGCGGCGTGATGAACACTCAAGATCCAAACTGGGCGACCCTGCTGGTCTGGTTGTTCGCTCTTTCCCAGATCCTGTATCTCGGCAGCTTCCTGTTGGAGATGTATTTCCGCTCGCTGCGCGTCGAGCGCGTGGACATGGACGAGCCCCTGCCGGCCAGCGAGGCGGATCACCCCTTCATCGTCCTGCTCTACCCCGTGCTGCGGGAGTTGGAGAGCACCATGGAGACGACCTTCACGGCGCTGGCCAAGCTGGACTATCCCGTCAGCCGCTATCGCGTCCTGGCCATTCCCAACAGCAACGACGCCGAGACCATCGCCAGCCTGCAACGGCTGAGCCGGGCCTTTCCCTTCGTCGAGATCCTGGCGGTGCCGCCGACCAGCGACGCCAGCTGGGACATGGTTTGGAATGCCTGGGACCGGAATCCGAAGGCCTATTGGTGGCACAGCGGCAAACGGGCCGGGGTCAAGGATCTGCCGCCCAAGAAGACGCGCCAGCTGATCTACGCCACCTATCACGTCGCCGAGACCTATAAGGACAAGAGCGGACTGACGATCGACTACATCGACGCCGACAGCTGCCCCCCGGCGGATCACTTCAAGGCTGCGGCCATCGGCCTGCGCCGGTTCGACGTGCTGCAGGCGCGCAATGTGGCGGGCAATCTGAACGCCAGCCTTGCCGCCGCCTTCCATGCCTTCGACCACATGACCTGGGACGGCGCCAAATACGGCCACCTGTCCGATCCGAAGCAACCCTATTGGGTGCTGGGTAAGGGTTTGTTCTTCAAGGTCGACGACCTGGTCGAACTGGGAAGCTTCCACCCCTGGATAGCCATCGAAGACCCCGAAGTCGGCCAGCGCTTCTGGAAGAACGGCCGGACGCTGGGCATCATCGAAGGCTCCCTGATCGAAGAAGTGCCCGAGACCTTCCGCGAAGGGATCACCCAGAGGAAGCGCTGGGTCGCCGGCTTCTTCCAGAGCCTGACGACGCCGCTGAAGGAGATGGACTTCAGTTTCGGCGAGCGGGTCCGCGTGTGGATGAACTTCCTGCCCTGCATGTCCATGTGGGTGAACACCCTGGGCATCCCCCTGGGCGTCTGGGCGGCCTGGCGCTTCTTCCAGGGCGCGGACTTCCTGCCGCTGTGGCTGGTGATCCTGTCGATCTTCAACATCGTCGCCTTCTCGATCCTGATGGTCGGCCTCTACGTCAAGACGTGGCGGCGGACCGACCTAGTGCTGGACGGCGCGGGCGCGCGCATCGGCTACATGCTGATGGTCAATCCCATCTTCATCATGGTCTGGTGGTGCGTCTGGATCATCCCGCTGACGCTGGGCTTCGTCATGTATCTGCGGGACAGCGGCCTGGCCTGGCAGCGGACCGAGAAGATCGACGCCAACAACACCCTCGTCCGCACCAAGCTGGATGAGTTCGGCGCCCTTCGTCATCACCAGCACTAAGCAGACGATCATGGACAAGCACATTCTCATCACGGGCGGGGCGGGCTTCATCGGCTCGCACCTGGTCGACGCCATGCTGGCGCGCGGCTATCGGGTGACGGTCCTGGACAGTCTGTCGCCCCAGGTCCACGGCGACGCTGAACTGGATGCGGACGGGTGGCCCGTCTACCTCGACGCGCGGGCCCGACGCATCAAGGGCGACCTGCTGGAAGACGGGGTGTTCGAGGCGGCCCTGAACGGCGTGACCCACCTGGCCCACCTCGCCGCCTCGGTCGGCGTGGGCCAGAGCATGACCAACATCATCGACTACACCCGCAACAACGTCATGGCGGCGGCCGTCGTGCTGGAGACCCTGTCCCAACGCCCGCACACGGTCGAGCGGATCGCCGTCGCCTCGTCCATGTCGATCTATGGCGAGGGGGATTACGTCCGCCCCTCGACCGGCGCCCATGTAACCACCGACATCCGTCCGCACGCCCAACTGGAAGCGCGCCATTGGGATCTGATGGTCGATGGAGAACCGCTGGAGCCCTGCCCCACGCCGGAGGAAAAGCTGCTGCAACCCAACTCCATCTATGCGGTGAACAAGCGCGACCATGAGGAGATGTTCCTGTCGGTCGGCCGGGCGCTGCGCATCCCCACCGTGGCCCTGCGGCTGTTCAACGCCTATGGCTCGCGCCAGGCGCTGAGCAATCCCTATACGGGCGTGGCGGCCATCTTCATCTCGCGGCTGATGAACGACCAGCCGCCACTGGTCTTCGAGGACGGCCGGCAGATGCGCGACTTCGTCCATGTGCAGGACGTGGCCGAGGCCTTCGCCACCGTGCTGGATGACGATCGCGAGATCTGGGACGTGTTCAACGTCGGCAGCGGCGCGCCCGTCTCGATCAATGAGATCGCGGGCACTCTGGCCCGGCTGCTGGGCAAGAATATCGCGCCGGAGGTGCTGAACCGCTACCGGGTCGGGGACATCCGCCACTGCTTCGGCGACATCTCCAAGATCGAGCGCACCTTCGGCTTCACGCCCCGCCGCTCCATGGATCAGGGCATGGAGGAGTTGATCGCCTGGGTGTCCCACGCACGCGCCCCCGTTGACCGCAGCGCCGAAAGTCTGGAACAACTGGCCAGGGGAAGGTTGGTCGTCTGACAGCATTCGCCCCCTGTTCTGTATGCGTTTGAAGTGCCTGCCGCCGGCGTCGCCAGCATCTGGCGCGTTCGATACTTCGCAAGGAACCGACCCATGCCTCACCATCGACGCCCGATGACTTCCCTGCCCGCCCTGGCGGCGGCGACCCTGGCGTGCGCGGGCGTCGCCTGGGCCGCGCCGGCCTCGGCGCAAAGCGATGTGACCGTGTTCGCAGGCGGCCAGTTGGATGTGGCCGACAGCGCCTATGCCGGGGCGACGATCGGTCTGCCGGGCTCGGTCGATTCGAAGGGCTTTGCGGTGCGAGGGTCGGTCTATACCGGCAGCTATGACTACAACTCGGGCCCGAACGAGATCGACGCCGACTTCACCGGCGCCCAGGCCGAGTTGATCTATCGCTTCGGCAGCGGCCCGACCTGGGGCAGCGTCGGCGTCGGCTACCGCTATGTCGATACGGACCTCAGCCCCGCCGATCCCGGCAATCGACGCGATGGCGGCCAGGGCGGCGTCATCATTTCGCTGGACGGCGGCCATGTCTCCGGCCCCTGGCGGGTCGACTGGTACGGCGCCTATGGCTTTGAGGTGGACGATTACAACGCCCTGGCCAGCCTGACCCATCAGGTCGGATCGTCCGGCCGCGTGCGCCTGGGCATGGAGGTCGCGGCTGAAGGCGACACCAACTACAACGCCTATCACATCGGCCCTGTCGCCGGGTTCAAATTGAATGATCGATCAGAAATCCAAGTTTCTGTCGGTTTGAGCGACGGCGATGAACGAGATTCACAAGCCTATCTAAGGGTCGGTTTCTATCGCAGCTTCTAGAACAGGCGGCGAAGCAGAGCTTGGATAAAGCGGCTCAGCTCATGGAAACACCATTTTCGCGCCCAACTTCCTCTCCCTGACGCCTCTTAAGATTGCGCCTTAACGAGAAGTTAGGCGTAGTAAGGCAGCCTTCTCGCGTTCCTCGAGGAGGTGCAGCCGAATGCTGCCGCGACCCACCAGACGAGCCTTCATCGGCGCCGCCGCGCTTGCGCCCGCCCTGGGGTTGGCCGCGTGGCGTCCCGTGCGCGAAGGCCTTCCGCTGGACCCTCCGCCTGTGAAGACCGCCACCCTCGCCGACGCCGCCAGCGCACAGGGTCGATATTTCGGCGCCGCCGTTCGGGCCGAACAGCTGCATCAGAACGCCGAACTGCGCGGCGCGGTCCTGCGAGACTGCCAGGTGCTGACGCCTGAAATCCATCTGAAATGGAATTCGCTGGAATGGCGCAAGGGGGAGTTCCACTTCACCCCGGTTGACGAGTTGCTCGACTTCTCGCAGCGCCACGGAATGCAGGTGCGCGGCCATACGCTGCTTTGGGACCAGGGCACGCCGGACTGGGCGAGGCAGGAAATGCTGCGGCGGCGCGACTGGTCGCTGATGTCCGGCCATCTGGAGCGGGTGCTCAAACGATACGGCGACCGCATCGCCGACTGGGACGTCATCAACGAGCCGATCGACACCCAGGGCGGCGCCGGCGGCCTGAAACGCAACGTCTTCCACCGCGCCTTCGGCCCGACCTACATCGAGCGCGTGCTGGAAGAGGCGCGCGCTCTCGCACCCAAGGCCCATCTGGTCGTCAACGACTACGGCTTTGAATACGACAATCCCGTGGATCAGGCCCGGCGCAAGGCCATCGTCGCCCTGGCGCGACGGCTGCGGGCCTCGGGCACGCCGCTGGACGGCATCGGCGTTCAGGCGCACCTCGATTTATCCAAGGGACCGCTGGCGGCCGAGGGCCTGCGCGATATGACGCAGCAACTGGTCGACCTGGGGCTGGAGATCACCGTCACCGAGCTGGACGTCAAGGAATCCAGCTTCCACGGCACGGCCGCTGCTCGCGATCAGAAGGTGGCCGATGAGACCCGTCGCTATCTGGAGACCATGCTGGCCTTCCCCCAGGTGCGCGGCGTCGTCACCTGGGGCCTGAGCGACCGCCACTCCTGGCTGTCCGAACCGCCGCAACGTCAGTACGCGGACGCTCCGCCCAACCGCGGCCTGCCTTATGACGTGGATTACCGGCCCAAGCCCATGTACCACGCCCTATCTGATGCACTGCGCCTGAGCGCCTAGCCCCCAAGCTTTACTTTTGCTGCATTTTCAGGCCAGGAAACTGGCACCCTTTCCGCTTATCCTGCGTTAGGGACGCAGTGAGAGGGGGTTGGATTTGCGGAAGCTCGCCAAAACAATCGATCTGGTGGCGGCGTTCGACTCCTCTCCCAACCCCTATATGCTGCTGGACCGCGACCTGCGTTTCGCAGGCATGAACCAAGCCTATCTGGACGTCACCCAGCGCGAACGCGAGGCGTTGATCGGCCATCACGTCATGGACATCTTCGCCCCCGGGGGCGCTGAGGACAGCGAAGAAGAGGGTCGCCGCCTGCGCGCCTCCTTCGACAAGGTTCTGGCGACCGGCGAGCCGGATCATCTGGCTGTCCTGCACTATCCGGTCCTGACGCCCGGTCCCGACGGCACGCCGGTGTTCGATGATCGGTTCTGGAGCTGCACCCACACGCCGATCAAGGACGACACCGGCCAGGTCACGCACATTCTTCAGCACACCAGCGATGTGACCGACCTATTGCGACTGCGCCAAAAGGCCGCCGGAAAGGCTGACCAGACCTCCGCCCTGGACGCCATGATCGGCGACGAAGTGTTCCGGCGGGCCGTAAAAATCGAGGCCAACAACCAGCGCCTCGAAGCCGAACGCAAGCAACTCACCGACATGCTGATGAATGCGCCCGGCTTCGTCGCCGTGCTGAACGGCCCCGATCACATGATCCAGTTCTGCAATGACGCCTGCTATCGCCTGGTCAGCCACCGCGACATTCTGGGCCAGCCTGTGCGCGACGCCCTGCCCGAGTTGAGCGACCAGGGCCATCTGGATTTCCTGAACGACGTCTATGAGACGGGAGAACCGGTCTATGGCCGCCAGCGCGCCTTCGCCCTGCGGCACGCGCAGGACGGCCCGCTAGACCACCGCTACATCGACTTCGCCTATCAGCCCATTCGCAACGACGAGGGGCAGATCGTCGGCATCTTCGTTCAAGGGCACGACGTGACCGACGTGGTGCTGGCCGCCGAACGGCAGAAGCTGATGATCGACGAACTGAACCACCGGGTGAAGAACACCCTGGCTACGGTCCAGTCCATCGCCATGCAGACCGCGCGCACGCACGAAGACCCCAGCAGTTTCGCCGCCGCCTTCCAGTCCCGAATCCTGGCCCTATCGCACACCCACGACCTGCTGACCCGCAGCCATTGGGAAGGCGCCGACCTGCGCGCCGTGCTGGAGCATGAGACTCAGGCCCACGGCATCGGGCGGCTGACCATGAACGGGCCGCATGTCGCCCTGTCGCCGGCGCGCGCGGTGTCCCTGGGCATGATTTTCCACGAACTGGCCACCAACGCCGCCAAATACGGCGCCCTGACCTCCGGCGACGGCCGCGTCATGGTCGATTGGCGACTGATCGATCAGAAGTCGCCCCATCTCGAGATCACCTGGCGCGAGGCCGGCGGCGAGCCCATCCCCGAGCCGGAACGGCGTGGCTTCGGCACCCGCCTGATCGAGCGCAATGTGCGCCACGATCTGCACGGGACGGTGCAGCTCTCCTATCCGCCCGAAGGCTTCTGCGCCGAGATCAGCCTGCCCCTGGAAACGGAAACCCTATGACCGACGCGCTTTCAGGCCGCCGCGTGCTGATCGTCGAGGACGAGTCTCTGGTCGCCATGCTGCTGGAGACCATACTCGGTGACATGGGATGCACCGTCATCGGCCCGGAATCGAACGTCGGCGACGGTCTGCGCGTCGCAACGGGCGAGACCGATCTCGACGCCGCCCTGCTGGACGTCAATGTGGCGGGCCAGGAGGTGTTCCCCATCGCCGAGGCGTTGAAGGCGCGGGGCGTCCCCTTCGTCTTCTCGACCGGTTACGGCGAAAGCGGCCTGCCCGAGCACTGGCGCGGCAATCCCACGGTGCAGAAACCCTTCACCGACGCAGCCATCCGCGACGCCCTGATGGTTGCGCTGAACGTGAGCATGGTCTGACGACAGCCGCCTGCTGTTCTCTCAGGCGGCAGCGGCCGCGCGGCTCTCTTCCCAGGCCGTGAGGCGGCGCAGCACATCCGCCTCGATATCGGCGTAGAAGAGGTTGTAGGCGGGAATCCGGCGCTGATCGGCCCAGGACACCGGCGTGCGGAAGGACTCCGAGCTCAGACGCGAGCGCCACAGGATGCCTTCCCGACACTCGGCCGCAACCAGACGGCGCTGAAGCGCAGGCCGCGCGCCCCATTCCAGATTGGTGGCGTTGGTGGCGCCTCGGCTCTCGCGCGCTTCGGACACGGGCGCGTCGACCGAGCCAGTCACCGGGTTAACGCAGGCGATGGGCGCCCCCTCCGCCTCGACCAGAGCTCCGCGATTGTTCCAGGTCAGGGCGCGGCGGATGACCCGCTTGGCTTCGCCCTCGCCGTTCTCCTCGACCGCTCGCCACGACAGGGCGCAGCCAATTTCATCGTCCGTGCGGCACAAGGGCGTGTGGGTGAAGCGGCTGACCGGCGTCACGCCCTCGACCAGATAGGCGGCGACCAGACGCGTCTTGAGCGATGCGTCCCTGGCCACCCGATCATGCAGCAGGCGATCGACCAGATCAGCGCCCTGCTCCACCCCGACCAGGACGATCGGGCCGTCTGGACGCTGCGCCAGCCATTGATCAAAGGCGGCCTCGATGTCGCCATAGGCGAAGGCCCGCGCCTCGCGCGCGTCCTCGCGCAACGTCAGGCGGCTGTAGAGGCTGGCCTGGCGATACAGGGGCGCGCTGACGTCGCCCGCCGAGGCGAACGGCCCGGCGTAGTTGGGCAGGACGACGGTCCGCAACTTGGTCAGGGCGCGGCGATCATCGATGGCCCCGTTCCAGTCGCTGCCGCCGTCATAGGTAGTGGAGTGGACAAAGAAGACATGAGCCGGCCCAGCGCCTGGCGCGCGGGCGTTCAGCAGGGCCCAAGCGTCTTCAGACCCATAATCGGGCGCCGCCGGGGGCTTGTAGGTCTGGAACGGGATCTGCGGATCCAGCCCGGCGCGCAGGATGTCGCCGCGCCAGACGGCGACCGCCGCCGTCAGCACAAGGACGAGCGCAAAGCCCGTGTAGCCGACCCACTGGCGAAAGGTCAGCTTCGGCCGCATCAGCGGTACGGGTCCGGCTGGGCCAGGAAGTCCTGGACGTAGCGGCGCACGCCTTCCTCCAGCGGCGTCGACTGACCACCGTAGCCGAGGGCGCGGATGCGATCCATGCTGGCCTCGGTGAAGTACTGATAGCGATCGCGGATCGCCTCGGGCATGTCGATATAGGCGATGGAGGCTTCCTTGCCCGCCGCCGCGAAAGTGGCCCGCGCCAGGTCGGCGAAGGAGCGCGCCTGGCCCGATCCGGCGTTGAACACGCCCGAGATGTCTTCGCGCTCCAGCAGCCACAGGATGATGCCGACCACGTCGTCGACGAAGACGAAGTCGCGCAATTGGCCGCCGTCGGGATAGTTGGGGCTGTGCGAGCGGAACAGGCTGACCGTCTCGCCCGCCTGAACCTTGGGCCAGATCTGGGCGACGACCGACTTCATGCCGCCCTTGTGGCCCTCGTTCGGACCATAGACGTTGAAGAACTTCAGCCCGGCCCACTGGGGCGGCGCCTCGTCACGATCGGCCTGGCGCACGGCATATTGGTCGAACAGATATTTCGAGTAGCCATAGGCATTTAGCGGACGCAACGCATTCAGGCTCTCAGGATCGTCGCGGTCCTCGAACCCGGCCTCGCCGTCGCCATAGGTGGCCGCCGAAGAGGCGTAGATCATCCGCACGTTGCGCACCGCGCACCAGTCCCAGATGTCGCGCGACAGGCTGAAGTTGGTGCGCAGGATCAGGTCGGCGTCCGGCTCGGTCGTCGAGGAGATGGCGCCCATGTGGATCACCGCCTCGATACGGTCGGAGTGACGCTCCAACTGGTCGAACAGCTCTTCGGGCGCCCACAGATCGGCGATGGGGTGTTTGGCGATGTTCTTCCACTTGGCGAGGTCGGCCGTCTCCAGCCGGTCGCAGACGACCACGTCCCAGGCGCCGCTCTCGCACAGGCGGGCGACGATGTTGGAGCCGATGAAGCCCGCGCCGCCCGTGACGACGATCATTCGCGGGGTCATGCTTTCTCTCCAGTCATCTTCTCGATGGTCTTGGTCGTGGAATAGCCGTTGGCGAAGTCGGCCAGACGAACCTCGCCGCCCCAGCTTTCGACCTCGGCGGCGCCGACGACCTTGTCCTTGGTGTAGTCCGAGCCCTTGATGAGCACATCGGGCTTCAGTCGTTCGATCAGGGCGATGGGGGTCGGGTCGTCGAAGGCCGTCACACGATCCACGCTGGCCAGGCCGCCGATGACGGCGGCGCGGCTGTCCAGATCATTGACCGGGCGGCCCTCGCCCTTCAGGCGGCGCACCGAGGCGTCGGTATTCAGCGCCACCACCAACCGGTCGCACCAGCTGCGCGCCTGGTTGAGGTAGGCGACGTGGCCGCGGTGCAGGATGTCGAAGCAGCCGTTGGTGAAGCCGACCTTCAGGCCCTGACGCTTCCACGCCTCGACCTGATCGGCCAGTTCGTCCAGCGGCGTGACCTTGGACTGGGCCAAGGCTGCGTGCTGGCTCATCTCAGCTTCGATCAGTTCGGCGGGGATGACGACGGCGGTGCCGCTCTTACCCACCACGACGCCCGAGGCGAGGATGGCGAACTGCACGGCCTGCTCCAGCGTCGCGCCTGCGCCCAGCGCCAGCCCGAGGGCGGCGAGGCAGGTGTCGCCGGCGCCCGAGACGTCGAACACCTCGCGCGCCCGGCCGGGGAAGTGGGTGACGCCGCCGCCTCTGCGGGCCAGCGTCATGCCCTTGCCTGCGCGGGTGACGATGACGGCCTTGGCGGTCGTGGAAGCCAGCAGGGCGGCCAGCGCCGCCTCGACCTGTTCGTCGGTCTCGGTCGGCAGGCCGGTGGCGCCCGCCAGTTCACTGGCGTTCGGCTTGATGACGTCGACCGCGCCATAGCGGGCGAAGTCACGGCCCTTGGGGTCGACGATGACCGGCGCGCCGTATTCGGCCCCGGCCCACACCGCCGCCTGAATGGCGCCCGCCCCCCGGAACACGGCCTTGTCGGCATAGCCGGAATGGAACGCAGCCTCGTCGTCCAGACGCAGCAGTTGCTGGCCGGCGGCGACGAAGCGTGTCTTGACGATAGTGGCGGCGCCCTCGGGCCGGATCAGGGCGTCGTCGATCCGGTCCTCGGCGGCGATCAGGTCGGCGAGTTCGGCGCCCGCTGCGTCATCGCCCGCCACGGCGCCCAGACGGGCCTGAC
>NZ_DAMCNG010000049.1:0-15683 GCF_032107865.1 Brevundimonas sp. | reverse complement strand
GCGAGCAGGCTCGCGCTGAAAAGCCCCTGATCGTCATCGACGCCGGCCACGGCGGCCGCGATCCGGGCGCCCGGGGCCAGCATGTTCAGGAAAAGGCCGTCACCCTGGCCGCCGCGCGCGAGCTGAAAGCCGCGCTGGAGCGCACCGGCCGTTATCGCGTGCGCCTGACCCGCGACGGCGATGTCTATGTGGTCCACGGCCGCCGGGTGCAGATCGCGCGTGATGCGGGCGCCGACCTGTTCATCTCCCTGCACGCCGATGCGGGCACGGACCCGGCTCTGCGCGGCGCCAGCGTCTACACCCTGTCCGAACAGGGCGCCGGGCGAGCGGTGCGCGAGTTCACCAAAGGCGATGACTGGCAGCGCGACCTGCGCCTTCCGGGGCGCGACCCGTCGGTCGACCGCATCCTGCTGGACATGACCCAGCGCGCGACCCAGAACCGCTCGGCCCAGTTTGCGCGGGTGCTGTTGACCCATATCGAGGGCGACAACCATCCGCTGTTGCGCCGTAGCCATCGCGATGCGGGTCTGGCCGTCCTGCTGGCGCCCGACGTGCCGGCGGTGCTGCTGGAGATGGGCTTCATCACCAACCCCGAGGACGAGCGCGTCCTGAGCGACGAACGCGCTCGCCGCCGCCTGATGCGCTCGGTCGCCGAGGGCATCGATCGCTATTTCCGCGAGCCGGCCGCCCCGGTGATGGTCGCCGGGGACATCGCCGGGGGCTGAGGCTTCAGGCTTCCAGCGCCGCTCTGGCGCGGATGAAGATGTCTTCGAACATCTCTGCCGTCAGACGCCCCGTATTCGTGTTCAGCCGCGAGCAGTGATAGCTGTTGATCAGCGTATAGGGACCGACCTGGCCCTCGACGCCATGTCCTGCCGGAATGGCCGAGCCGGGATAGCCCAGGGTGCGCAGGATGCTGCGCCGCGACACGTCGCCCAACGTCACGATCACCTTCAGTCGGGGCAGGGCGGTCAGCCGATCCACTAGAAAGGGACGGCAGGTGTTTTCTTCTGTCGCTGTCGGCTTGTTCTGCGGCGGGGCGCAGCGCACGGCGTTGGTGATCATGCAGTCGATCAGCGTCAGGTCGTCATGGCCGTCAGGATCATAGCGGCCCTGCGCGAAGCCCGTCTTCTTCAGCGTGTCGTACAGCAGCCAGCCGGCGTGGTCCCCGGTGAAGGGGCGTCCGGTCCGATTGGCGCCGGTGCGGCCCGGCGCCAGGCCTGCGATCAGCAGGCGCGCGTTCGGATCGCCGAACGAGGGCGCAGGGCCGTTCCACCAGTCCGGGTTCTGACGCGCGTTCTCGGCGCGATACTCGACCAGGCGCGGGCACAGGGGGCAGTCGCGCGCCGGTTCCGGGTTCAACGCTGCGCTCACGCGCGATCGCTCCGGTCCAGGGTGCGGGTCACGCCCTGATTCATCGCGGCCTTGGGTTTACCGACCTGGTTCATGATGTCGGCCAGGTCGATGAAGGCGTCGGCCTGACGGCGCAGGTCGTCGGAAATCTGGGGCGGCTGGCTCTTGACCGTCGAGACGACGGTGACGCGCACGCCCTTGGCCTGCAGGGCCTGCACCACGCGGCGGAAGTCGCCGTCGCCCGAGAACAGCACCGCCTGATCCAGGCGCGGCGCCAGCTCCAGCATGTCCACAGCGATCTCCATGTCCATATTGCCCTTGATGCGGCTGTGGCCCTGGGCGTCGGTGAAGCGCTTGACCGGCTTGGTCACCACGGTGAAGCCGTTGTAGTCGAGCCAGTCGACCAGCGGCCGCACGGGCGAGAATTCTTCGCCCTCGACGATCGCCGTGTAATAATAGGCGCGGATCAATCGGCCTTCGCCGACGAACCAGGTCGAGAGCTTCTTGAAGTCGAGATCGCAGTTCAGGGCGCGCGCGGCCGAATAGAGGTTGGCGCCGTCGATGAACAGGGCGATGCGGTCTTCGGGGTGGTCGGTCATGAACGAATATGAGTCCGTCGATATGGTCGAGAAAATGAAAGCCCCGACCGATGACGGCGCAGGGGAATCCTGGGGCGAGATCGATCTGGACGCCGCAGTCATCGTCGCACTGGGTTGCAATGACAAGGGCGATTGGTCGTCCTGTGTCGAGGCGCTGGAGGCGGCGCTGGCCCGTTTTCGCGCCGAGGGGGTGGATGTGCTGGCCCGCTCGTCCTGGTGGTCGTCGCAGGCCTGGCCCGATCCCAGCGATCCGCCCTTCCTGAACGGCGTGGCCGTGGTCAGTACTACTCATGACGCCTCGACCTTGATGCAGACCTTGGGGCGGATCGAGGATCTGTTCGGGCGTGTGCGGGCGGCGCGCAATGCGCCGCGAACCTTGGATCTGGATCTGATCGCCTATGGGCGTCTCAGCGGTGATCTGAACGGGTTGATTCTGCCGCACCCGCGCGCGGCGGACCGGCTGTTCGTCATGGGACCGTTGGCCGAGGTGGCGCCGGATTGGACGCACCCTGTCTGTGGCCGTCGGGCGCGCGATCTGGCGGCGGCGGCCACGGTCGGCGAAGACGCACGACCTCTGCCGAGGGCTTGACGCGAGGCGGGCTATCGGGCGAGGGGAGGCGCAACTCACGCCGATCCGGCCCCAATACCGCCTTCGCGGCGTTGCACAATCGGCTTTCAACCTATATTTTGTGCGGTTCTCCCTGCCGCCAGAGGAATTTCATGGCCCGCGTCACTGTCGAAGACTGCATCGAGAAGGTGCCGAACCGCTTTGGTCTGGTTCTGCTGGCCGGCCACCGCGCCCGCAACATCGCCAACGGCGCGCCGCTGACGCTGGACCGCGATAACGACAAGAACCCGGTCGTGGCCCTGCGCGAACTGGCCGACGAGACCGTTATGCCGGAAGAGCTGCGCGAGAACATCATCACCACCCTGCAGCGCGTCGACGAGCGCACCGAGGCTGAGGATGAAGCCGAAGTCGTGGCCCTGCTGGCCGAGCCGCAGCACATGAACATGGCTGAGGCTGAACTGATCCGCGCGCTGCAAAGCGATCGCGATGGGGGCCAGGAGGAACGCTACTGACGGCGCAGCCGGTCACTGGCGTCACTCCCCCAACGGCGCGGCCCCTGGCGGACACGCCGATGGACCAACCCGCGAATCTGCAAGACAAGTCGGCGTCGCCCTCTGCTGGGGCGGCGCCGAAGTCGTCTGAAGGCCCTGCATTGTCTGAACCCAAACGCGCGCCGATCATGCGCCAGTTCGAATTGATCGAGGCGGTCAAGGCCTATGACCCGACCGCCGACGAGGCGCTGCTCAACCGCGCCTATGTCTATGCGATGAAGATGCACGGCTCGCAGCTGCGGGCCTCGGGCGATCCCTATTTCGCCCACCCCATCCAGGTCGCGGGCATCCTGACCGATTATCGCCTCGACACGGCGACCATCGTCACCGCCTTGCTGCACGATGTGGTCGAGGACACCTCGGCCACGCGCGAGGACATCGCCGAGATGTTCGGCGAAGAGGTCGCCGTCCTGGTCGAGGGCGTGACCAAGCTGTCGCGGCTGGAGCTTCAGGCCGAGCACACGCGCCAGGCCGAGAACCTGCGTAAGTTCATTCTGGCCATTTCGCGCGACGTGCGGGTGCTGCTGGTCAAGCTGGCCGACCGCCTGCACAACATGCGCACCCTTCACTTCGTGAAGCCGGAGAAGCGCGAGCGTATCAGCCGCGAGACGCTGGAAGTCTACGCCCCACTGGGCCGGTCGATCGGCATCCACTCCATCGCCGCCGAGCTGGAAGAACTGGCGTTCGAGCATCTGAACGCCACGGCGCGCGTCGCCATCCAGCGCCGCCTGGAGGCGCTGAAGCTTGAGAACGGCAGCGCCATCGAGGCCGTCTCGCCCGAGATCGAGCGGGTGCTGTCCGAGGCGGGCCTGGCCGCGCGGGTCAAGGGCCGTGAGAAGACGCCCTATTCCATCTGGCGCAAGCTGCAGCGCAAGACGGTCGGCTTTTCGTCCCTGTCGGACATCTACGGCTTCCGCGTCATCGTTGAGAGCGAGGACGACTGTTACCGCGCCCTGGGCGTGATCCACCGCGCCTGGCCCATGGTGCCGGAGCGGTTCAAGGACTTCATCTCGACGCCCAAGTCGAACAACTATCGCTCGCTGCACACCACGGTCGTGGGGCCGGGCGGCCTGCGCATCGAGATGCAGATCCGCACCGAGATCATGGACCGCGTGGCCGAGGACGGGGTGGCGGCGCACTGGGCCTACAAGAACCAGTCCTATGGCTTCGACCGTGAGGCGATGGAGGCGGACGGCGGTCGCGATCCCCTGCTGAACCTGCGCCATCTGGTTCAGGTGATCGAGCACGGGGAGGGGGGCGAGGACTGGGTCGAGCACGCCAAGCTCGAAATGTATCTGGATCAGGTCTTCGTCTTCACGCCCAAGGGGACGCTGATCACCCTGCCGCGCGGCGGGATGCCGCTGGACTTCGCCTATGCCGTCCACACCGAGGTCGGCGACACGGCCGTTGGGGTGAAGATCAACGGCGAGCTGAAGCCCATGCGCACGGCGCTTCAGAACGGCGACGTAGTCGAGATCATTCGCGGGACCAAGCGCGAGGTGCCGACCGACTGGCGCAGCCTGACGGTCACGGGCCGCGCTCGTTCGGCCATCCGCCGCCACATCCGCACCTCCGAGCGCGAAGAGTTCGTGCGTCTGGGCAAGACGACGCTGGAGCAGACGCTGGAGCGGGCGAGCAAGTCGCTGGCCGACGTCAAGCTGACGGAGGTGCTGAAGACCTTCGCCATGCCGTCCGAAGACGACATGTTCGACGCCATCGGCCGGGGCCGCCTGACCGCCACGCGCGTGGCCGAGACCCTGTTCCCGGCGCTGAAAGGCCAGTTGAAGGCCGGACCCGAGCGCAAGCGCATCGGCGCGGAATCGCCGCGCCTGTTCGTGCGCGGCAGCGGTCTGACGCCCGGCGTCAGCATCCACTTCGGCCAGTGTTGTTCGCCGGTGCCGGGCGATCGCATCGTCGGCATCCTTGAGCCGGACAAGGGGCTGACGGTCCACACCATCGACTGCCAGACCCTGGCTGACTTCGCCGACGACGATTCCGTCTGGCAGGATCTGCAATGGACCCCTCAGGCCGAGCGCAGCGCCGTTGGGTCGGTCAAGCTGCATGCGACGATCAAGAACGCCCCCGGCGTTCTGGGCCAGGTCGCCACCATCATCGGCGAGGCGGGCGGCAACATCCTCAATCTCAGCATGGCGCACCGCCAGCAGGACTTCTTCGACGTCGATATCGACGTGGAGGTTGAAGACGCCCGCCATGCGACCATGATCATCGCGGCCCTTCGGGCCAATCCGTCCGTCGACACCGTCGACCGCGCGCGCGGCTGAACGCCGCCGCCTCTTTGTGTTTTACGACAAGGCCGTCATGTCTCCCGAACAACAGAAGCTCGCCAACGAGGCCCAGATGGCCTCGCCCTCCTATCGTCTGGCCGCCCTGGATCAGGACTTCCTGCTGGGCGAGTCGATGCGCGGCGTGCGCTTCCTGATGGAGTATGAAAAGGCCGAGCAGGCGCTGAAGGCCTGGGGCGTACGTTCGACCATCGTCGTCTTCGGCAGCGCCCGCGTCGGCGTGAACGGCGACGGCCGCCATGCCTATTGGTACGAGCAGGCGCGCGAGTTCGGCCGCATCGCCTCTGAACGCGGCGGCGCCTTCCGGGGCGAGCCGGGCGAGGTGCGCGACAACGTCATCGCCACCGGCGGCGGGCCGGGCATCATGCAGGCCGCCAACCAGGGCGCGCACGAGGCCGGGGCGCCGTCGATCGGCTTCAACGTCACCCTGCCGCACGAGCAGTTCCCGAACCCCTGGTCGACGCCGGAACTGACGTTCCAGTTCCACTACTTCGCCATGCGCAAGATGCACCTAGCGATGCGGGCCAACGCGCTGGTGGTCTTCCCCGGCGGCTTCGGCACGCTGGACGAACTGTTCGAGATCCTGACCCTGCGCCAGACGGACAAGGCACCGCCGATTCCCATCGTCCTGTTCGACGAGGCTTATTGGCGCTCGGTCATCAACTTCGACGTTCTGATCGAGCACGGCATGGTCAAGGCGTCGGACATGAACCTGTTCGCCTTCGCCGACGACGCCGAGACGGTCTGGGCCAAGCTGCTGGAAGGCGGGCTGAAGCCCAACTGCGAGATCAAATAGGGCGCGGGTTGAGGGCGGCCGCTGCAGGGTCTAAGGACCGCTTTCATGAACACTGAAGACGTCCTCAACGAATTCCGCGACGCCGGCGCCCTGCGCGAAGGCCATTTCGTCCTCTCGTCCGGCCTGCATAGCCCGGTCTTCCTGCAGAAGAACCTGGTCTTCATGGACGGCGCCCGCTGTGCGCGTCTGTGCAAGGCGCTGGCGGAAAAGATCGTCGCCACGGTCGGCCCGGTTGATGCGGCGATCTCGCCTGCCGTGGGCGGCATCATCCCCGGCTATGAGACGGCCAAGCACCTGAACGTGCGCTCCATGTACGTCGAGCGCGAAGGCGGCGAGTTCAAGCTGCGTCGGGGCTTCTCGGTCGAGCCGGGCGAGAAGATCGTCATGGTCGAGGACATCGTCACCACGGGCTTGTCGTCGCGCGAATGCATTGCCGCGATCCAGAAGGCGGGCGGCGAAGTCGTCGCCGCCGCCTGCATCGTCGACCGTTCGGGCGGCAAGGTCGATGTGGGCGTGCCCCTGATCGCCCTGGCCTCGATGGAGGTGCCGGCCTATCCGGCCGACGCCCTGCCGCCGGAACTGGCCGCCCTGCCGGTCGAGGATCCCGGCAGCCGCCGGCTGTCGAAGTAGAGAAGAGAGAACGGGATGAAGCGTCAGCGGGTTCGTCTGGGCGTCAATATCGACCACGTCGCCACGGTTCGTAACGCGCGCGGCGGCGCTCATCCCGACCCGGCCCGCGCGGCTGAGGCGGCGCTGGCGGCGGGGGCCGACGGCATCACCGCTCACCTGCGCGAGGATCGCCGTCACATCACCGACGCCGACATCGACGTGCTGACGGCCCTGTGCCGTCGCGCGGACAAACCGCTGAACTTCGAGATGGCGGTGACAGAGGAAATGCTGTCCATCGCCCTGCGCCACCGTCCGCACGCCGCCTGCCTGGTGCCGGAGCGCCGTGAGGAGGTGACGACCGAGGGCGGTCTGGCCGTCGCCGGTCACGAGGCCCGCATCGCCCCGGTGGTGAAGGCCCTGTCGGACGCCGGAATCCGCGTCAGCCTGTTCATCGAACCGTCCGAGGATCAGGTCGAGGCCGCCGCCGCCGTGGGCGCCCAGGTGGTGGAGTTCCACACCGGCCGCTATTGCCACCTGACCGATCCGGCCGTGCGCGCGGCCGAATTTGACCGTCTGGCCGCCGCCGCCGCGCAGGCGGACATTCTGGGGCTGGAGGTCCACGCCGGCCACGGCCTCGACTACGCCTCGGCGGGCGAGGTTCTGGCCATCCGTGAGATCGTCGAGCTGAACATCGGCCACTTCCTGATCGGCGAGGCGGTCTTCGTCGGCCTGGACGCCGCCATCCGCCGGATGCGCGCGGCGATGGACGAGGCGATTTCAGGATCGGGGTCATGATCATCGGCGTCGGCGCGGACCTGTCGGACATCCGGCGCATCCAGGCGTCGCTGGATCGTTTCGGCGACCGTTTCAAGCAGCGCGTCTTTACCGAACTGGAGCGCTCCCGTTCGGACCGCAAGGCCGATCCGGCGTGGAGCTACGCCAAGCGCTTCGCCGCCAAGGAGGCCTGCGCCAAGGCCCTGGGCACCGGGATGCGGTCTGACGTCTATTGGCGCGACATGGGGGTGGTGAACCTGCCGTCCGGCCAGCCGACCCTGGCCCTGACCGGACATGCGGCCGAGCATCTGGCCCGCCTGACGCCGCCGGGCCATGAGGCCCGCATTCACCTGACCCTCAGCGACGAGCACCCTTACGCCCTGGCCTTCGTGGTGATCGAAGCCCTGCCCAAGGCCTGACGCCGCTGCGAAGGTTGCGGTTCCTTCATCATCCAGAGTCTTGCTCGCGGCGGGTTCAGCGACTACGCCTCGACCTTCAAACCCCGCGTTCGGCGGGGGATTCGAGCAGACGATGAGCGACGACCCCAAGGCGAACGGCGGAGCGGCCGACACAGCCCTCGATCCGGCTGAGCAACGGCCGATCTGGAGCGATGACGGCGATGCCCCCTTCGACATGGGGGACGACCCCGAAGCCCTCGACAGCGAGACACCGATCTATGCGCCCCGGCGCGCCAGGAAGGCCAAGCGAGTGAAGAAAGAAAAGTCCGCGAGCAACGAAACGGTCGAGATCATCAAGACCGTCGTTTTCGCCTTGCTGATCGCGCTGGTGCTGCGTGTGCTGCTGTTCCAGCCCTTCACCATCCCGTCGGCCTCGATGGAGCCGAACCTGTACGAGGGCGACTACATCGTCGTGTCGAAGTGGTCGTACGGCTATTCCAAGCACTCGATCCCGTTCAGCCCGCCGGTGTTCAACGGCCGCATCCTGGGCAAGGGGCCCGAGCGCGGCGACATCGCCGTGTTCAAGCTGCCGCGCGACAACAAGACCGATTACATCAAGCGCGTGATCGGCCTGCCGGGCGACAAGGTGCAGATGATCGCCAACAAGCTCTACATCAACGGCGCGCCGGTTCAGGACGTGGTGGTCAGCAGCGCCCAGATGGCCGACATGTTCGGCCCGCGCGCCGTGACCCAGGTGCGCGAGACCCTGCCGGGCGGCCGCACCTTCATGACGCAGGACTTCGGTCCCGGCGGCGATCTGGACGACACGCCGCTGTATGAGGTGCCGGCCGGTCACTACTTCATGATGGGCGACAACCGCGACAACTCGATCGACAGCCGCGTCGAGATGTCGGCCGGCGTGGGCATGGTCCCGGCCGAGAACCTGGTCGGCAAGGCCGAGATCATCATGTTCTCGTGGACGCCGGGCGCTTCGCTGTTCAATCCGGTCAGCTGGTTCGCCAATGTGCGCTTCAGCCGGTTCTTCAAGATCCTCGACTGATGGCCGGCGGACGCACGAACGTGCGCGCCGAGGCCGTGGCGGCCCTGCGTCAGCGTCTGGGGCATGACTTTGAGGACGCCTCCCTGCTGGAGCGCGCCCTGACCCACTCCAGCGTGGGCGAGGGGGCGGGCCCGCAGACGCCCGCCGACAATGAGCGGCTGGAGTTCCTGGGCGACCGGGTGCTGGGCTTGCTGGTCGCGGACCGTCTGGTGCGCGACTTCCCGGCGGCGGACGAGGGGCAGCTGTCCGCCCGTCTGCACGCCCTGGTGGACAAGAGCGCCTGCGCCCGCGTGGGCGAACGTCTGGGCGTCGGCGACGCCCTGCGCCTGTCTCCCGGCGAGACCAAGACCGGCGGCCGCAGAAAGGCCGGAGTCATCGCCGATGCTGTGGAAGCGATCCTGGCGGCCGTCTATCGCGACGGCGGTCTGATCGCCGCCCAGTCCGTGTTCGAGCGCGCCTGGGCCGAAGAATTGGCCGCGCCTCCGAGTGCGGCGGTGACCAACCCCAAGTCCGCCCTGCAGGAATGGGCGCAAGGCCAGGGCCGACCGCTGCCGACCTATGAAGTGGTCCAGCGCACCGGATCTGATCACGCGCCGACCTTCACGGTCGAGGCGACGGTGACCGGCTATGAACCGGCCCGCGCCCAGGGACGTTCGCGACAGGAGGCGGAAAAGGCCGCCGCCATCGCCCTATTGAAACGAGAAGACGTAATTTGACCGAGACCACCGAAAACACCGAGATCACCGGCCAGCGCGCGGGCTTCGCCGCCATCATCGGCGCGCCCAATGCGGGCAAGTCGACGCTGGTGAACCGGTTGACCGGCTCCAAGGTCTCCATCGTCACCCAGAAGGTCCAGACCACGCGCTTCCCCGTGCGCGGCATCGCCATCAAGGGCGACGCCCAGATCGTGCTGGTGGACACCCCCGGCATCTTCACCCCGCGCCGCCGCCTGGATCGCGCCATGGTCGCCTCGGCCTGGGGCGGGGCGCAGGACGCCGACGTGGTCGTCCACCTGATCGACGCCCAGTCGCATATCGACGCTGAAGGTCGCGAAGGCACCGCCGCCGACCGTCGCTCGGCCGAGGACACCGAGACCATCATCGCCAATCTGAAGGCGACGGATACCAAGGTCATCCTGGCGCTGAACAAGATCGACGGCATGCGCCGCGACACCCTGCTGGCCCTGTCGCAGCGCCTGTTCGAGACGGGCGTCTATTCTGAGGTCTTCATGATCTCGGCGCTCAGCGGCGACGGCGTGGACGACCTGAAGACGCGCCTGGCCCTGGCCATGCCCGAGGGGCCGTGGCTGTACCCGGAAGATCAGTCGGCGGACGTGCCCCTGCGCGTCCTGGCCGCCGAGATCACCCGCGAGAAGGTCTATCTGCGCGTTCACGAGGAACTGCCCTATTCGGCGGCGGTCGAGACGACCTCGTTCGAGGACAAGGCGGACGGCTCGGCCCGCATCGAACAGACCATCTATGTCGAGCGCGAAAGCCAGCGCCCGATCGTCCTGGGCAAGGGCGGCCAGACCCTGAAATGGATCGGCCAGAAGGCGCGCGAGGAGCTGATCGAGATCCTGGATCGGCCCGTTCACCTGTTTTTGACCGTCAAAGTCGATCCCAAATGGCAAGACTCAAAGGCATTGTACGCCCAGTTCGGCCTGGAGTTTGACGTCTAGTCTCGTGTTCATCGTTCCCAAGACCGCGGGCGGAAGGCCCTGGTTCCTCGGTTCCCTCGTCGTCGCTGGCCTGATCTCGGCCGGGGCGGGCGCGTGGTTCGTGAAGGCTGTCGCGCCGGAAACCCAGGCGGCCGCCGTCTATCGGACAGACCTGCCCAAGCGTCCGCCGGTCGAGGTGGTCGAGGCCTTGCCGCAGTTGAAGGAACGACTGGACCATCTGGCGGCCAGCAAGCAGTTCACCGGCGCCGTCCTGGTGGCCAGGGGCGACCAGGTTCTGTTCCGTCAGGTCTATGGCAAGGCGAACTATGAGCAGGACACGCCCTTCGCCCTGGATACCCGTTTCCGCCTGGCCTCGGTGTCCAAGCAATTCACCGCCGTCGCGGTCCTGAAGCTTCAGGACGAGGGTAAGCTGTCGGTTGACGATCCTGTCTGCAAATGGATCGAGCCGTGTCCTGACGCCTGGCGGCCGCTGCGTATCCATCACCTGTTGTCGCACACCTCGGGCATTCCGGACGTGATGGCCCAGGCCGAGTGGGGGCGTATTCGCGTCACCCACCGCACGCCGCAGGAACTGACCGAGACCTCGGCCCGCTATGGTCTGCAGTTCGAGCCGGGGACGAAGGTTCGCTACAACAACGCCGCCTTCAATCTGGCGGCCGAGATCGTATCCAGGGCCAGCGGCCAGCCGTTCGAGACCTATATGGAGCAGGCGATCCTCAAGCCTCTGGGCATGAAGGACACCGGTTCGGACGTGAATAACGACGCCCAGGGTCTGGCCATGGGCTACGGTCTGTTTCCGGCCGGTCTGACGCCCCAGCCTATCGCCAACGTCAGCGTCGTGGCCGGCGCCGGGGCCCTGTATTCGACGCTGGACGACGTGCTGGCCTGGAACCGCTCCCTGCATCAGGGTCATATCCTGAGCGACAAGGCCTATGACGACCTGATCGCCGATCATGCCCCGGACGACATGCCCGAGCGACGCGGCCCGCATCGGGCCTATGGCTACGGCATCTACGTTAGCGCTTTGGGCGAGCGGACATCATCGCCGTTCAGCGATCGCCAGATTTACCACACGGGCAGCTGGGCGGGGTTCCGCAACCTGGTCTCCTATCAGCCGGATCAGGAGGTGACGGTGGTGGTGCTGTCCAACAACTATCACCTGCGCGATCAGGTGCTGCTCATCAATCAGCAGGCGATGGCCGAGGCTCTGGGGCGTCCTTTCCCGGCGGCGCTGGCGCGCTGAGGCCGATCAGGGCTTCATCGAACCTGTCTCGATGAACCGCTGGTGCCACGACAGCGCCTCGGTGAGCAGATGCGGCGATTGCAGGCCGTAGGAGCCCTTCAGCGCACGGGCGTAATAGTCGCTCAGCGCGTCGCGATAGTCGGGGTGGGCGCAGTTGGCGATGATGACCTGGGCGCGCTGCTTGGGCGACAGGCCGCGCAGGTCGGCCAAGCCTTGTTCGGTGACGATGACCTGAACGTCCTGAGTGATGTGGTCGACGTGGCTGGCCATGGGGACGATGGCCGAGATCTTGCCGCCCTTGGCCGTCGAGGGCGTGACGAAGCAGGAGATGTAGGCGTTGCGCGCAAAGTCGCCCGAACCGCCGATGCCGTTCTGGATGCGCGAGCCCATGACGTGGGTCGAGTTGACGTTGCCGTAGATGTCGGCCTCGATCAGGCCGTTCATGGCGATGCAGCCGAGGCGGCGGATGATCTCCGGGTGGTTCGAGATCTCCTGCGGGCGCAGGATGATCTTGCCGCGGAACTGGTCCATGCGGCTGTTCAGGTCGGCGGCGGCCTCGGGGCTGAGCGAGAAGGCGGTGGCCGAGGCGACGGTCAGTTTCCCTGAGTCCAGCAGGTCCAGCATTCCGTCCTGCAGCACCTCCGTATAGGCGGTCAGGTTCTCGAAAGGACTGTCCTGAAGGCCGGCCAGCACCGCGTTGGCGACATTGCCCACGCCTGATTGCAGCGGCAGCAGATGGGCGGGCAGGCGGCCCAGCTTCACCTCATGCTGCAGGAACTCGATCAGGTGCCCGGCGATGGCATTGGCTGAGGCGTCCGGTGCAGCGAAGGGCAGGTTGCGGTCGGGGCTGTCCGTCTCGACAATGGCGGCGATCTTCGACGGATCAACGCGGAAGACCGTCTCGCCGATCAGGTCCGTCGGCTTGGTCAGCGGGATCGGCACGCGGGCGGGCGGCAGGGCCGTGCCGTAGTAGATGTCGTGCATCCCCTCCAGCGCTGCGTTCTGCCAGCTGTTGACCTCCAGGATGATGCGGTCGGCGCGGTCCAGCCAGGTCTTGTTGTTGCCGATGGAGGACGAGGGGATCAGCGCGCCGTCCTCGCGGATGCCCGACACCTCGACCACTGCCGTCTCCAGCGGGCCGAGGAAGCCCTGCCAGGCGACCGGCGCCACCTGCGACAGGTGCATGTCGAGATATTCCATCTCGCCTTTGTTGATCTTTTCGCGGGCGATCGGGTCGGAGTTATAGGGCAGGCGGAACTCGATACCGTCGGCCTTGGCCAGTGCGCCGTCCAACTCCGGCCCGGTCGAGGCGCCGGTCCAGACCTTCAGCTTGAACGGGTTTCCCGCCGCGTGCTCGGCTTCGATCCGCTCGGCCAGGGCCATGGGCACGACCTTGGGGTAGCCCGAGCCGGTGAAGCCGCTCATGCCCACCGTCGAGTTGGCCGGGATCAGGGCGGCGGCGTCCTGGGCGGACATGATCTTCGACTTAAGGGCGGCGTTACGGACGCGGGACATCGCAAACCTGACGACTGGAGCCGGGGAGGGCTCAAGGAACGACGCGGACATAGGCGCCGCATCACCCTGATTCCAATACGGCTTTGGTCGTAACAGTCCGTGATCACAAAGGCGTCAACCGCCGGGTTTCCAGTCCGCCGCCGGGTTGGTGTTGACCATCCACGGAATGCCGAACCGGTCGGTCAGGCTGCCGAAGCCGGGCGACCAGAAGGTTTCGGCGAAGGCCATGCCGACCTTGCCCCCTTCGGACAGGGCGCCGAACACCTCGCGAGCCTTGGCGAGGTCGTCGGTGTGATACGACACGTCGAAGCCGTTCTTGGGCTTGTCGATGTTCGGCGCGAACTCGGGCGGCAGGTCGGCTCCCATGATGGCCTGGTCCCCGACCTCCAACCAGCCGTGCATCAGCCAGTCCTTGTATTTGGGATCGACCGGCATGTCGGGCGGGCCGTCGCCGAACGGAAAGGCGGCCGTGACCTTTCCGCCCAGCACGCGGGCGTAGAACTCCAGCGCCTCGCGACACTGGCCCTGAAAGCTGAGGCTGGTGACGATCTTCATGAGACCCTCCTTCGGATGGAGGCGGAACGCGCGAGGCGAGTGTCGTTTCCCGGCGCTTCCCCCATTGACGGAACAGGACTAGAACAAAGCCATGATCACCGCCGCCCTGATGATGCTCCAACTGTCCGCCGCGTCCCCAGAGACTAGTCCAGAGACCGCGCCTGTCGAGCACACGCTGGACGCCATGCACGCCGCCGCCTCGGTGGCGGACGGCGAGGCCTATTTCGCGACCTTCACGCCGGACGCTCGCTTCATCGGCACTGATGCGGGGGAGCGGTGGAGCCTGCCGGAGTTCCGCGCCTACGCCATGCCCTATTTCTCGCAAGGCAAGGGCTGGACCTATCGCCAGACAGCGCGGACCGTGACCATCGCCCCGATCGAGTGCCGCTGCGTCGCCTGGTTCGACGAGGTGCTGGACAACGACGCCTATGGGACCACGCGCGGTTCGGGCGTGCTGCGCCTGACCGACAACGGCTGGAAGATCGAGCAATACGTCCTCAGCTTCGCCGTGCCGAACGACAAGGCGCGCGCCGTCGTCGACGCCATCAAGGCCGACTGATGGAGGTTCAGGACGACGCCTTCGTGCTGTCGGCGCGGGCGCATGGCGATACGGGGGCGGTGGTCGACCTGCTGACTGAGCATCATGGCCGCCGCGCCGCCTATGTCGCCGGCGGGGCGTCGCGCCGGATGCGACCCTTCCTTCAGCCCGGCGCGCGGGTCGTGGCCGATCTGCGGTCGCGGACGTCGGATCAGCTAGGCTCGGCGCGGCTGGAGCCTGTAGGCGAAGGCCCTGCCGCCCTATTCGACGATCCGCTGGCCCTGACCGGACTGAGCGCCGCCGCAGCGGTGGCGCAGGGCGCCCTGCCGGAGCGGGAGCCGCATCCCGGCGCCTTCTACGCCTTCGAGGCGCTGATGGGCGCGTTCGCCGTGCCCGAGGTCTGGCCCGCCATCTTCGTGCGGTTCGAAGCCGGGTTGCTGGAAGACTTGGGCTTCGGTCTTGATCTGTCGCGCTGCGCCTCAACGGGGTCGATGGATGATCTGGTCTGGGTCAGCCCCCGCACCGGCCGCGCCGTCAGCCGCGAGGCGGGCGCGCCCTATGCCGACAAGCTGCTGACCCTGCCGCCCTTCATGCTGGGCGCGCAGGCGGGGCTGGGCGAAGGCGACGTGAAGGCGGGGTTGGAGCTGACCGGCCACTTCCTTGAGCAGTTCGTCTTCCACGCCCTGAACCGGCCCTTGCCGCCCGCACGGGTCTGGATGATCGACAAGCTGGGCGAGGCGGGGCGGCTGTAACGCCTTCGCCGAGATAAGCGGAAAGGATCAGAGGCGGGCGAGCCCCGCAATCGCCTCGCGTGTTTCCTTTTCAAGCGTCGCGACCAGTTCGGCGGCGGGCAGGGCGCGGCCCAGCGGAGCGCCTTGTCCGGCCCAGTGCGGGGCGTAGCCGTTGTCGCCCTTCGCCCTGGCCGCCGCGTTCAGCGCCTTGCCGATGTCGTAAGCATAAGGATAGGCAGCGATCTTCGTCTCATCGGCGCGGCGCATGAAGGCGTTCTCCAGCCCGCGCGCCGGGCGGCCGGAGATGGCGGCGCTGACCCGCGTGCGCCCGGCTTCATCGCCAGACAGGGCCGCTCTATAGGCCGTATCCGCCGCCGATTCCGGGCTCGAGGCGAAAGCCGTGCCCATCTGC
>NZ_DAMCNG010000048.1:0-15723 GCF_032107865.1 Brevundimonas sp. | reverse complement strand
CGTCGATCCCGACTTCGATCTGGTGAAGACGATGAAGGGCGCCTGGAGCCGCGCCCTCTTCTCCAGCCGCAGCCCCGAGGCCCTGCGCAACCGCCTGATCGGCGCCCTGCTGGACCTGTCGGCGGCCAGCGACGACCTGCCCCGCCTGATCCGCGCCGCCTCGCGCCGCCTGACGGCCGATCCTGTCGTCACCGCCGCGTCGGACAAGGAAACCGCCCGGTCGATCGTCTCGGCCGGGCGGTGGATCGCCGCTTCTATTGTGCTCGCCGGCGCCTTGGTCGCGGGCGCCCTGCTGCTGCGCTGACCGGCCTTCAGCGCGTCGCGTCCAGCCGTTCCTCGATCAGATCGCGCGCGACCTTCAGGGCGGCGATGCGGCGGATGAGAAGGGTGTGCTGCGCCGCGCCTGGGGCCAGCTTCAGGACAGCCTTCTCGCATTTGGCGACCAGGGATTCGACGGCGCGCAGCGCTTCTGAAAGGTCAGTCTCGCTATGGGCGGCCATCCGTCCCTGATCTCCCTTGGGCGCCGCACGGCGCCCTTACAGCGTCCGCGCGATCAGCAGCTTCATGATCTCGTTCGTCCCGCCGTAGATGCGCTGGACGCGGGCGTCCTTGTACAGCTGGGCGATCGGATATTCGGTCATATAGCCGTAGCCGCCGAAGAGCTGCAGCATCTCGTCGATGGTCTCGCCCTGAATGTCCGTCACCCAGTATTTGGCCATCGAGGCCGTGGCGGCGTCCAGCTGGCCCTTCAGGTGCAGAGCAATGCAGTGGTCGACGAAGACCTTGGCGACAGTCAGCTTGGTCTTGATCTCGGCCAGTTTGAACTGGGTGTTCTGGAAGTCGATGACCCGCTTGCCGAAGGCCTTGCGCTCCTTGACGTAGGCCAGCGTCGCCTCCAGCCCGCGCTCGGCGGCGGCCACGCCCTGAACGGCGATGTTCAGACGCTCCTGCGGCAGTTGCTGCATCAGCTGGACGAAGCCCTGTCCCTCGGTGTCGCCGATGACGTTGTCCAGCGGGACTTTCACGTCGTTGAAGAACAGCTCGGAGGTGTCGTTCGCCTCCATGCCGATCTTGTGCAGGTTGCGGCCGCGCTCAAAGCCCTCGGCGCCATCGGTTTCGAGGCAGATCAGGCTGGTCCCCTTGGCGCCTTCGGCCGGGTCGGTCTTGGCGACGACGATGATGAAGTTGGCCAACTGGCCGTTGGTGATGAAGGTCTTGGAGCCGTTCAGGACATAGTGGTCGCCCTGCTTCACGGCGGTGGTCTTGACCCCCTGCAGGTCGGAGCCCGCGCCCGGCTCAGTCATGGCGATGGCGCCGACCAGTTCGCCCGACTGCAGGCGCGGCAGCCAGCGCGTCTTCTGCTCGGCCGTGCCGTAGTGCCAGATGTAGGGCATGACGATGGCGTTGTGCAGGCTGATGCCGAAGTGGTCCGCGCCCTTCCAGCCCAGTTGGCGCATCAGCACGACTTCATGGCGATAGTCGCCGCCGAAACCGCCGTCTTCCTCCGGCAGCGACAGGCCCAGCAGGCCCGCCTCGCCCGCCGCATTCCACAGCCCGCGCGGCACCGAGGAGGCGGCGATCCACTGCTGGAACTTCTCTTGCGGCGCGTGCTCCTCGATCCATTTGGCGACGGAGTCGGAGAAGAGGACGATCTCCTCTTCCTTCATGAAGTCGGGTTCGGGGCTGTTGAGCACGTTCATGGCGTCTTCCCTTGGAGCGTGGTTCCGATCAGTGTCGGGAACTCTGGTTGGAGGCGGGTATGCGCTACGGGTTCATCTTGGTCGCAGCAGCGAGTCTTGCCGCCTGTGGGTTTGTTCGAGATGAGAAGATCGACGGTCCGTATCGTTTCGTCGCCACCGATTCCAAGCAGGATGCAGGTGTCTGCTTTGCTCTGGTGGATGGCAACTGCGTCGGACGCATTCCTGAACGGGTAGTCGCCGTGGCGTATAATAGCGACTTCGTCGTTGGCGAGGTCCGCCAGGCGAGAGGTGTCACGAGCTTCTACTATGTCATCCGCAAGGTAGATGGGCCTCTGGTCGATCCTTCTGTTTCGGTTCGCGGCCCCTTCGACGCGATCGCCTTTGAAGCAGAACGATCGCGTCTAGGTTTGCCTGAACCCAAGCCGATTAGTTGATCAGAACGCCTCGGCGGGCATCTGCATCAGCACTTCGGCGCCGGACTTCAGCTTCTTCAGGTGCGCCCCGGCGTCGGGCAGGATGCGCTCGACGAAGTAGCGGCCGGTCATCAGCTTGTTGGCGTAATAGGGATCGGCGTCCCCGGCGGCGATCTTGGCTTGCGCCGCCTTGGCCATCTGGGCCCACAGGAAGGCATAGGCCGTCAGGCCGAAGATGTGCAGGTAGTCGGTCGAGGCCGCCGCGGCGTTGTCCGGGTTGGCCATGCCGTTCTGCATCAGCCACATGGTGGCCTCCTGCAGCTTCTTCTTGGCGTCGGCCAGGCCCTCGACGAAGGGCTTGATGGCCTCGTCCTCGCCGTTCTCGGCCACGAAGGCGTCGATGTCGGCGAACCAGCTCATGATGGCGCGGCCGCCGTTGGCGGGCAGCTTGCGGCCGACCAGATCCAGCGCCTGAATGCCGTTGGTGCCTTCATAGATCATGGTGATCCGCGCATCGCGCAGATACTGCGACGCGGGGAAGTGCTCGGTGTAGCCCGAACCGCCGTGGACCTGCATCGCCAGAGAGGCGACGTGGAAACCCTTGTCGGTCAGGTAGGCCTTCAGCACCGGCGTGATCAGGCCCATGTAGTCCTTGGCCTTGGTGGCGACGGCTTCATCGGCGGCCTTCTGCAGGTCGGCCTGCAGCGCGGTCCACAGGATGAAGGCGCGGCCGCCTTCGACGAAGGCCTTCGATTCCAGCAGCATCCGGCGCACGTCCGGGTGGACCATGATCGGGTCGGCCGGGCCGTCCGGGTTCTTCGGTCCGGTCAGGCTGCGGCCCTGCAGGCGGTCGTTGGCGAACTCGACGGCGGCCTGATAGGCGGCGTCGCCGATGGCCAGGCCTTGCAGGCCGGTGCCCAGGCGGGCCTCGTTCATGACCACGAACATGTTGTTCATGCCGCGGCCTTCTTCGCCGATCAGCCAGCCCTTGGCGTTCTCATAGGCCATGACGGCGGTGGCGTTGCCGTGGATGCCCATCTTGTGTTCTAGGCCCGCGCAGGCCACGCCGTTGCGCTCGCCCAGCGAACCGTCTTCGTTCACCAGGAACTTGGGCACCACGAACAGGCTCAGGCCCTTGATGCCCGGAACCGCGCCTTCGACGCGGGCCAGCACCGTGTGGATGATGTTGTCGGCGAAGTCGTGCTCGCCCGCCGAGATCCAGATCTTCTGGCCGGTGATCGAATAGGAGCCGTCGCCGTTCGGCACGGCCTTGGTGCGGACCATGCCCAGATCGGTGCCGCACTGCGGCTCGGTCAGGTTCATGGTGCCGGTCCATTCGCCTGACGCCATCTTCGGCAGATACTTCTGCTTGATCTCGTCCGAGGCGCTGGCTTCGATGCCGTGGAAGGCACCGCTGGTCAGGCCCGGATACATGGAGAAGGCGGCGCTGGCGGCGGCGGTGAACTGGCCCACGGCGCTCGATACGACCGAGGGCATGCCCTGTCCGCCGAACTCGGTGCTGAAGCCCAGCGAGGGCCAGCCGGCCTCGACCATCTGGTGGTAGGCTTCCTTCCAGCCCTTGGGCGTCGTCACCACGTCGCCCGTGATGCGGCAGCCTTCCTGGTCGCCGATGCGGTTGACCGGGGCGATGACCTCTTCGGCGAACTTGCCGCCTTCCTCGACGATCTGGTCGATCAGGTCGCGCGACAGATCGGCGTCGGGCAACTGGTTGCCGTAGTTCTCGACCTGCAGAACGTCATGCAGGACGAAGGACAGGTCGCGGACGGGCGCCTTGTAGCTCATGGGATCAGGCTCTCGCTTTGAAGGTCAGGAAATGGTCGTCGGGATCGTTGAGGCGTTCGCTCAGCAGGCTGGCGTAGGCCTCGGCGCCCGGCAGAAGGTCGGGACGGTGTTCCGTCAGCTTGGACTCCATCCAGGTACAGGCGGCCTCGGCCGTCTCGATGGCGCCTTCGATGTCCTCGAGCTGCTGCCGCAGCGCCGCGATGCGGGCGCGATGGCGCGGCAGGGCGATGGCCATCTGATGGACGTTGTGGTCCTTCTGGTCATACAGATCCAGCATCTCCTGGATCTCGACCAGGGTGAAGCCGATGCGCCGGCCGCGCATGATCAGCTTCAGCCGGGCGCGGTCACGCGGGCCATAGACCCGCGTCTGACCCTTGCGCGACGGCGTCAGCAGGCCCTTGTCTTCGTAGAAGCGCAGCGCGCGCGCGGTCGCGCCGAACTCGCGGCACAGCTGCCGGATGGAATAGGTGCGATGTTCGTCAGCAATCGGCATGACGACTTGATAACTTGACGCGGACGTAAAGGGAAGCTTTTTAGAGACGGGGCGTCAGGCCTAGTTTGCGGCGCAGGGTGTAGGTCCGTCGGGCCGTTGATTTTGATATGCGGGCGAGAAGCGGCGCTTGGGCGGCGATGATGTCAGCGCCAAGCTTTTCTTGATTTTTAGAATATTCAGCAATTCTAGCGTGCGCCTGGCCGAGTTGATTGGCCTGTTCAATCGCGATCGCTTTGTATTGCTCTAATTCGGCCTCGCGCTCGGTGATGATGTTGACCTGTTGGTCAAATTCGGACTGGGGGATGGTTTTGCTTAGAGCCTCGACTAGAGATTCTATACGCTTTGTAGTCTCATTTTCTAGCTTTTGAAGCATATCTTTTGTTTCGAAATTTTTGTTTTCCGAAATTTCAAGCGCTCTTCTTGCTTCTCTGTAGCGTTCCTCCATGTTTTTAAGAGCGTGCCTGGCATCCTCGTACTTTTTGGCGCGATCGATCGCTGTGTTTGTCAGGAATGATCGGTCTGTTTGCTTGCCCTGGGTTAAGACCTCAGTCGCGGCGTCGCAGAAAAGCGCATAAGTTTCGTCGATGAAGTGGGTATAAAATGGTCCTCCCCATGCGACGTGTCGCCCGGTGAGCATGTGGTCTTTCTCGATCGAAATGATGTTGATCTTGCTGTTGTCTCGCAAGTGCTCATACATGGACGAAAGAATTGAATTTCTTATTGCTGCATCATCAGAAGTAAATGGTGAAGATCTTTCAAATGAAGCCTTTTTGTGGGTAAAATATATTTCCAATAGAAGAATATTCTCAAATTTTTTACTTAAAAGCTCAATCTTTTTATCAATCGCCGCTTTCCATAGAGTCAAAAAGGTTTCTGTGTCGGATAAGGGGGCAATAATCCGAGGTTCTGTTTTCAGTGCACCCGCAAGTATTTCAGGTGTCATGCTATCCGTGGTGAGGCCGGCGACAATGCCAAGACCATCGAGAGGATTCATGACAAAGGCTTCGGGTTCAATTTCAATGATACCAGTAAATATATCTCGCGTAACATCGATTACCACGCTGCTGCCAGCGGGTAGGTTTTCAATTTCGGTCCTGTGTGCCCCGGCGGCGTCATTTACAAAATAGTTTACAAATTCAGCAGGTAGTTTGTGCAAATCAAACCGGAATCTGCTGACCGGGTTGCTCATGAGAGCGATGGTTGGACGCCGCCAGAAATGGTCGAGATGACCATCACTGGCTTCACCGAGGCGACGGGCAACTTCGAACGCGACGCAGCCGCCAATAGAGTAAACTGTACCTAGACCGCTCAAAGGTCGCCCCCTTTGTCGGTTAGATTAAAGCTCAAGTACCGACGATATATAGTTTTGATTGAGAGAGGGGTATAGGCTGAGGGGCAATATGGTGTCGATAACTTTCTTGTTATCTAGCTCTGCGCAGCCACATCACCGGCGCCGTGATGGTCAGCAGGAAGACGTTGGTCAGACTCAGCCCCAGGTCCAGACCGAAGGCGTGAACGCCCAGGGCGATCGTCTCCAGGATCAGCAGGCCCGCCGCCGCCGTCAGCAGCAGGGGACGGCCGAACCGCCACGAGAGCAGCGGCGCCAGAACCATGGCGGCCAGCACGATCTCGGCGACGCCCAGACCGCGCACGAAGGCCTCGCTGGCTGCGGCGGGCCACTGCATCAGAACGATCAGGTTCTCCATCGGCTCGGACAGCTTGGCGTAGCCGGCGGCGATGAAGAACATCGCGATCCAGCCCTGGAAGGTCCAAAGCGTGATGTTCAGATAGTCAGCGCGGGCGCGCGCCTGGTGGGTGTTCAAGGTGGTCGTCGTCATGGCCGTAACCGTTCATTTGCAACAGTCACAAGATCAGTTGCTGGGTTCCGATTTGCAAGCGGCTGAAACAATCTGTGATCACGGTCGGAAAACGACGTGGCGACAGCAGGGCCGAAACCACAATTCCTCGTAACCCATCGTCTGAAACCAGCCGGGATCATCCGCCTCTAAGCTGAGGCGGAGTACGAGTCAACGGTTGATGACATCAATTGATGACTTAGAGGCTCCAGGCGGCTTTCGCCGCCTCCAGTCGGGCCAGTTTGGCCTGCAGCGGAGCCCAGTCGTCGGCCGTGTCGATGGCGCTCCACAGGGCCTCGACCTCGTCGATCAGCATCTCTTCCGGCTCGGGCGCGGCGAACATCGGATGCTCCAGCCGCTCGGGCCGGTCGGGCTCATGCTCCATCAGGGCGAAGCGGAAGGCGTCGAAGGCCTCGCCCTGGTAGGTCTTGCCGCGCACCCCGCCCAGCGCCCGCGCCGCCGAGCTGAAGCCGCCGAACCAGTCGAAGAAGATCGGCTCCCAGCGCAGGGCCTCCTTCTTCTCGCGCGCGAGGGCCAGGGTCGCGTCCAGCAGCCGCTGGTCCGCCGCCTCGCCCAGGCTCTGCACGCCCAGCCGGTTCAGGAAGGCCGCGCGCAGGTGGCGGATATAGGCGGGGCCGAAACCGTTCAGCGCCTCAGTCAGGACCGTGACCTGCGGCTCGGCGTCGGCGATCAGCTTCAGGCACCCGGCCAGCTGCGTCAGGTTCCAGAACACCGCCTCGGGCTGGCGCGCGAAGGCGTAGAGGCCGTTCTGGTCGAAATAGGCGGCGGTGAAGCCCGGCTCATAGTGGGGCAGGAAGCGCCACGGGCCGTAGTCGAAGCTTTCGCCCGTGACGTTCAGATTGTCGGTGTTCAGCACCCCGTGGACGAAGCCCGCCGCGATCCACTTGGCCGTCAGCGCCGCCGAGGCCTCGACCACAGCGGCCAAGAAGCCCGCCGCGTCGCCCGGCGCGACCGCCGGATGATACAGGCTGCGGGCGTGCTCCATCAGCGCCTCGATCTGGTCCTTGCGTCCATAGTATGCGGCGCGCTGGAACGTCCCGAAGCGGATGTGGCTGTGCGACAGCCGCACCATGACGGCGGCGCGCGTCGGCGACGGCTCGTCGTGCCGCTCCAGGTTCTCGCCCGTCTCGATCAGCGACAGGATGCGGCAGGTCGGCACGCCCAAACTGTCCAGTATGGCCGCCGCCAGCGCCTCGCGCATTCCGCCCTTCAGCGTCAGTCGCCCGTCTGCATGACGCGACCACGGCGTCACGCCTGAGCCTTTGGTTCCCAGGTCGAGAAGGCGGCCATTTTGGTTTTCCCTATCGCCTCCCTCGCGGAGGGAGGCTGCTTGAGGGAGGCTGGCGTCTTTATCGGCTTGAGGGGTTTCCCGCATCTGCGCCGCCAGGAAGCCGCGTCCGTCGCCGATGTCGGGGTTGTAAACGCGGAACTGATGGCCGTGATAGCGCATGGCCACGGGGCCGGGCTGGCCGGGCAGGGGCTCGAACCGGCCGAAGTGAGCGAGCCATTCGGCGTCGCTCAGCGTCTCCAGCCCGACCTGCGCCGCCGCGCGGTCGTTGCGCAGGCGCAAGATCGTCTGCGGGAAGTCGGCCGCCTTCACAGCGTCGCCGTAGTCGGCGCCCAGGTCAAAAAAGCGGGGTTCGGGGCGATAGGCGGGGGAGACGGGCATGGGCGGCAGATGCGCCTTCGCCGTGCATTTCGCAACCGCGAGCCGTATCCGGCCGATCAGGCTTGAACCTTCGCCGCCGATCCGTATTTTCACCCGCAGACATCAGGTCTCGTGCGATCCGATCCCGAGGCCAGGCCGGCGCCGCCCCGCGCGCGAATCCGGTCCGGCGTCCGTCGATAACCTGACGCCACGACAGACCATCTCATTGTTTCGGAGACCTTCGTGGCCAGAAAATTCACGCTCGCCTTCCTCAAGACCGAGGCCGGTTCCGGGGCCGTCCTCGGCCTCGCCGCCGTCGCCGCCCTGATCGTCGCCAACTCGCCCCTGTCGGCCGACTATTTCGCCTGGCTCAAGAGCGTCCACGCCGTCCAGATCGGCCCGTTGCGGCTGGAGGAAACGGTGTCCGACTGGATCAAGGAAGGCCTGATGGCCGTCTTCTTCCTCGTCGTCGGCCTGGAGATCAAATACGAGATTCTCAAGGGCGAGCTGAGCAATCCCAAGAAGCTGGCCCTGCCCATCCTGGCGGCGCTCGGCGGCATGGCGATTCCGGGTCTGGTCTATCTGGGCGTGGTCGGGGCGCTGGGCGGCCCGACGCAGGGCTGGCCCATTCCCCTGGCCACTGACATCGCCTTCGCCCTGGCCGTCTTCGCCGTGGTCGGACGCAGTCTGCCGTCCTCCCTGCGCGTCTTCCTCTTGACCCTGGCCATCGTCGACGATCTGGGCGCCATCGCCCTGATCGCCGTCCTGTTCAGCCAGGGCGTGCAGTGGGTTCCGCTGCTGGCGGCGCTGGGCGTCACCGCCGTGTTCGCCGTTCTGGGGCGGCGCCGGATGGCCGCCGCCTTCTGGGTGCTGGGCTTTGCGGCCGTCTGGTATCTGACGGTGCAATCGGGCCTGTCGACGTCGCTGACCGCCGTGGCCTTCGCCCTGATCGTGCCGGTCGAGCCGCGCCGCGAGACCTCGCAGAGCCCGCTCAAGGACGCCATGCACGACCTGCACCCTTATGTGGCCTATCTGGTCCTGCCCCTGTTCGCCTTCGCCAAGGCGGGGGTCTCCTTCGCCGGCCTGTCGCTGGAACAGGCCTTCGCCCCTCTGGTCATCGCCATCGCGCTGGGTCTCTTCATCGGCAAGCAGGTGGGCGTTTTCGGCGTGGCCTGGCTGGCGGTGAAGCTGGGCCTGGGCGACAAGCCGTCGGGTGCGGGCTGGATGCAGCTCTACGGTGTCAGCCTGCTGTGCGGCATCGGCTTCACCATGAGCCTGTTCATCGGCGTCCTGGCCTTCCCCGGCGCGGTGGACTCGCCCGAGCAGATCGAGGTCAAGCTGGGCGTCATCGGCGGATCGGTGCTGTCGGCCCTGACGGCGGCGGCGATTCTGGCGCTCGCCGAGGCCGGCCGCCAGAAAAGACGCGATGCGAAATCAGTCGCTTCGGCCACCTGATCGACGATAACATTGACCTAACGTCAGTATATTTGTCGCTTTATCGCCACAGGTGAGGCGGGCTTGGGTGAAATTATCGTTCTCCAAGTGGCCTCTCCTTGTCGGTGACTCGGGCATGGACTACCCCTTTTGAATGAGAATTCGCGTCGATCAATGAACGCGAGTCATCAGGGACAGGAATCGCGCACGGCCGCGAATGCGGTCGGGCCCATTAGAGTCGGGGAGCCCGCCTTATGCGTTTCAACCACATCCTTCGCTGCACCGCTTCGGTCGCCGTCGTCGGCGTCGCAGCTTTCGGTCTTGTCGGCGCAGCCGCCGCTCAGGATGGACCGACGACGGTCGACGACATCATCGTCACCGCCCAGAAGCGGGAACAGAGCCTGCAGGACGTGCCGATCGTGGTGACGACCCTGTCGCAGGAGGCGCTGGACGGCGCCGGGGTGCGCGACATCAAGGATCTGCAGATCCTGACGCCGGGCATGACCGTCACCTCGACCCAGTCGGAAACCGCCACCACGGCCCGCATCCGCGGCGTCGGCACCGTCGGCGACAACCCCGGCCTGGAAAGCTCGGTCGGCGTGGTCATCGACGGCGTCTATCGTTCGCGCAACGGCGTCGGCTTCGGCGACCTGGGCGAACTCAGCCGCATCGAGGTGCTGAAGGGTCCGCAAGGCACCCTGTTCGGCAAGAACACCTCGGCCGGCGTCATCAACATCATCACCGAGGCCCCGTCCTTCACGCCGGGCTTCAGCGCCGAGGCCACCTACGGCAACTTCAACGCCTGGGGCCTGGCGGGGTCGATCACCGGCCCGATCACGGATCAGATCGCCGGCCGCCTCTACATGGCCAAGCGTCAGCGCGACGGCTTCTATGACGTCGTCACCGGCGCCGGCCCGCGTCAGGAGACGGACGACCAGAACCAGGACTTCTGGACCGCGCGCGGCCAACTGCTGATCCTGCCTTCGGACGACGTGTCGATCCGCCTGATCGCCGACTACTCCAAGCGCGATGAATATTGCTGCGTCTCGACCCAGGTCCGCACCGGCCCGACCTACGGCATCATCACGGGTATCGGCGGCCAGCAGGCTGCGCCCGCGCCGGGCTTCGGCAAGCTGCCCTTCTCGCGCACGGCCTACGCCAACCGCGGCACCGGGCAGGAAATGGAGGACATGGGCTTCTCCGCAGAGGCCAACATCGACATTCCGTCGTGGAACGCCACCTTCACCTCGCTCAGCTCCTGGCGGAACTGGTCGGGCGTCAACGGCATGGACCTCGACTACACCACCGCCGACCTGCTGTACCGTCAGGATGACGGCGGCTACGGCTTCGAGCTTGAGAACCTGACCCAGGAGTTCCGCCTGGCGGGCGCCACCGACCGCCTGGACTGGCTGGTCGGCGCCTTCCTCACGCGCGAAAGCATCGCCCGTGAGGACAGCTATTGGTACGGCGCGGGCTACACCCCCTATATGTCGCTGCTGCTGGGCTCGCGGCTGAACCTGACCAATCCGGCGGCTGTGAACTGCGTCACCGGGGCAGGCGCCACGCCGATGGGCATCGTCGGCTGCCTGACCGGGGCGGTCGCTCCGACCGGACCGGGCTTCGGCGTCGGTCAGGGCGTGAAGGACCACTACAGCCAGCGCACCGAATCCATCGCCTTCTTCACCAACAACACGGTGAAGCTGACCGACAAGTTCGACGTGACCCTGGGTCTGCGTTACTCGAATGACCACAAGCGCCTGATCGGCGTTCAGGACAATGTGGGCAGCAACGGTCTTGCCTGCGGCGGCGCCCTGGGCAACGCCGGCGCTATCGGCGGCGCCATCGGCATTGCGAACCCCACGCTGACGCCCGCCCAGATCCAGGCCCTGGCCTCGACCCTGGTCGGCACCATCTGCCTGCCTTGGGCCAACCCTCAGTTCGACAATCGCCGCATCTCGGAATCGAACAACGGCGGCGAGTTCTCGGGCACGATCAAGGGCAGCTATCGTTTCAACGACAGCATCATGGGCTACGCCTCCTACGCCCACGGCTACAAGTCGTTCGGCTACAACATGGACCGGGTGCAGGCGGGCGTGACGCCGACGTCGTCGCTCTACTTCCCGTCCGAGACGGTCAACAGCTATGAAATCGGGCTGAAGAACACCCTGTTCAACCGCTCGGTGCTGCTGAACCTCACCTACTTCAATCAGAAGTTCGAGGACTTCCAGCTCAACACCTTCCTGGGCACCGCCTTCGTGGTCGAGTCCATCCCCGAGGTCACGACCGAGGGCGTCGACGCCGACTTCGTCTGGTTCACCCCGGTCGAGGGCCTGTCCTTCTCGGGCGGCGTGACCTACGCCGACACCAAGTATGGCAACTTCGTCGCCTCGGACCTGACCAACCCGGCCAACTTCCCGCAACTGTCCCTGCTGCCGGGCGCCCGCGCCTCGTTCGCACCGGAATGGTCGGCCACGGCCTCCATGGCCTTCGACCGCTCGATCGGCGCGGGGCTGAAGCTGGGCCTGAACCTGTCGGCCAAATACTCGACCGAGTTCAACACCGGCTCCGACCTGCTGCCCTACAAGATGCAGGACGCCATGACCCTGGTGAACGGCCGCATCACCCTGGGCGCGGAAGACGAGAACTGGGCGCTGGACATCTGGGGCCAGAACCTGACGGACGAAGAGTATATGCAGGTGGCCATCAACGCCCCGCTGCAGGGCTCGGCCTTCCAGACCACGGTCCAGCCGAACGGCACCTACTATAACCCGGCCGGCGACACCCAGACCTACAACGCCTTCATGGGCCAGCCGCGCACCTACGGCATGACGCTGCGCGTCCGCTACTGATCCAGCGCGACGTCTGAGAGTCTGAGGGCGGGTCGGAGCAATCCGGCCCGCCCTTTGCTTTTGGGGCTGAGTTTCCCTCTCCCGGCGGGAGAGGGCTTGAGCGCAGCGATCGTTCTTGCGCGAAAGGGTGAGGGGCTTGTCCCATCAGTCGGCGTAAGCCGTTGCTTGGCCGGGCTGCCACGGCTTACGCCGACTTCACCCGTGAATCCTCACCCTTTCGCCTTAGCCAATCGCTTCGCTCTTGGAGGCTCAAGCCCTCTCCCATCGGGAGAGGGCGCGCACATGGAAAAAGCCCCCGACCTTGCGGGCGGGGGCTTTATCTTTCAGCGCGACGGCCGCCTCATTCCGCCGGGGTGTGGCTTTCCCCCGCCAGTCGCCGCTGGCCGGCGAACATCCGGTTCAGCAGGCGCCGCCCGAAGCCGGCGATGTCGTCGATGATGGTGAACACCGCCGGGATGTAGAGCAGCGACAGGAAGGTCGAGGAGATCAGCCCCCCCACCACGGCCACGGCCATGGGCGAGCGGAACTCCACGTCGGCGCCCCAGCCGATGGCGATGGGCACCATGCCCGCCCCCATGGCGAAGGTGGTCATCAGGATCGGCCGCGCCCGCTTGTGGGCGGCGTCCATGATGGCGTCGAAACGGTTCAGCCCGCTCTTCTCGGCCATGATGATGTAGTCGACCAGCAGGATGGAGTTCTTGGCCGCGATCCCCATCAGCATCAGCACCCCGATCAGGGCCGACATGGAGAAGCTCTTGCCCGCGATCACCAGGGCGATGAAGGCGCCGCCGATGGCCAGGGGCAGGGCCGCCATGATGGTGACCGGATAGGCGAAGCTTTTGAACAGCAGGGTCAGCACGGCGTACATCAGCAGAATGCCCGACAGGAAGGCGATGCCGAAGCCGATCAGCATCTCCTGGATGAACTCGGCGTCTCCGGCGGGCACCTGGCGCACACCGGTCGGCAGATCCTTGACCGACGGCAGGCGATTGACCGCCTGGCCCGCCGCGCCGGTGGTGATGCCGTCCAGCTCGGCCGAGATGGAGGCGATGCGCGAGCGATCCTGGCGGCTGACCGTGGCTGGGCCGGCGCCGAACTCGATGTCGGCCACGGCGCTCAGCGGTACGGCGGCCCCCGAGGCGGTCGGCACGCGCAGCGACTCCAGCACGTTCAGATCCTCGCGCGCGGCCTCGGTCAATTGCAGGCGGATGGGGATCTGGCGGTCGCCCAGATTGTACTTCGGCAGGTTCTGGTCGATGTCGCCGATGGTGGCGACGCGCACGGCCTGGGAGATGGCCCCGGCCGAGACGCCCAGCAGCGCCGCCTCATCCGGCCGCGGCGTGACTAGGATTTCCGGTCGGGCGATGGCGGCGGTGTTGACGATGTTGGCCAGGCCCGGCACCCCGCGCATCTCTTCCTCGACCTTGCGGGCTGCGGCTTCCAGCACGACAGGATCGTCGCCCAGGATGGAGAAGGTGTAGCTGGTGCCGTCGCCGGGTCCGCCGCCCTGCTGGGCGATGCCGGCGCGGATGCGGGCGCCGGGGATCTGCTTCAGCTCATCGACCATGACGCGGGCGAAGGCCTGCTGGCTCAGGTCGCGCTTACCCTTGGGCACCATGTCGGCGTAGACATTGGCCTGGTTCACCGACTGGCCGCCGATGGCGGCGTAGACCGAGGTGACCTCGGGACGGGCGTTCAGCGTCTGCGTCACCTGCTGCACCACGACATCGGTCTGATGCAGGGTGGAGCCGGGCGGCAGTTCGATCTGGAAGGCCGCGCGGCCTTCATCGGCGGGCGACATGAACTCGAACGACATCTTGGCGGCGATCGACAGACCGATCGAACCGAACAGGAAGGCCGTCCCCATGACGAAGACGATCCAGCGATGGCGCAGGCACCATTTCAGCGAGCGCAGATAACCCGCCATCCAGAAGGGATCCTTGTCCTCATGGTGGGTGTGCTTGAGCATGTAGGCCGCCATCAGCGGCGTCAGCAGACGCGCCACCACCAGGGAGAAGAAGACGCTGATGCAGGCGGCCAGGGCGAAGGCCTTGAAGAACTGGCCGATGATGCCCGGCATGAAGCCCACAGGCGCAAACACGGCGATGATGGTGCCGGTCGTCGCCACGACCGCCAGACCGATCTCGTCGGCCGCCTCAAAGGCGGCGTCATAGGGCGGTTTTCCGTCGCGCATGTGGCGCACGATGTTCTCGATCTCGACGATGGCGTCATCGACCAGGATACCGATCGTTAGCGACAGGGCCAGCAGCGTCACCACGTTCAGCGACTGATCCATCGGCCCCAGGATGGCGAAGGTCGGGATCAGCGACATCGGCATGGCCGTCGCCGCGATCAGGGTCGCCCGCCAGTCGCGCAGGAAGATCCACACCACGATGACCGCCAGGACCGCGCCCAGGATCAGCGCCTCCAGCGAGGCGAGGTAGGATTCTTCGATGTACTTCACGCTCGAGGTGACCTGTTCGATGGTCAGTTCGGGGTGGGCCTCGTCGATCTTCTCGACCTCGGCGCGGACCTTTTCCGAGACCTTGACCTCGCTGGCCTCGCGCGAACGCAGGAAGTTGAAGGTCACGGCCTCCTGGCCGTTGTAGCGGGCCAGGCGGCGCGGCTCGCTCCACTTGTCGACCACCACGCCCAGATCGCCCAGGCGCACGTTCTTGCCGTCGCCGACGGGCACCAGGGTCTCGCGCAGCTGCTCGACCGAGCCGGCGGCGCCTAGCGTGCGCACGGCGCGTTCCGAGCCCGCGATGGTGACGCGCCCGCCCGGCAGGTTGTTGTTGACGTTGGTCAGGGCCTGGCTGACCTGGGCCGCCGTGACGCCGTAGGCGCTGAGCCGCTGCGGGTCCAGTTCGACACGGATCTCGCGGTCCACCCCGCCCGAGCGGTTGACCTCGCCGACGCCGCCCAACGCCAGCAGGGCGCGGCTCATCTCATTGTCGATGAACCAGCTGATCTGCTCGGGCGTCATCGTCTCCGAGCGCACGACATAGGTGATCAGGGCGTCGCCGGTGATGTCGATGCGCTGGACCGTCGGCTCCTGCATATCCTGGGGCAGGCTGGCGCGCACGCCGCTCATGGCGTTGCGGACGTCGTTGGTGGCGCGCTCGGTGTCGGTGCCCAGCTCGAACTCGATGGTGGTCGAGGACACGCCGTCCGAGACGTTGGAATAGATGTGGCGCACGCCCGATAGGCCGGCGATCGAATCCTCGATCACCCGCGTGACCTGCACCTCCATCTCGGTCGGGGCGGCGCCGGGCCGCGCGGCCGTGACCGCGACCAGGGGGAAGTCGATGTCGGGGTTGTTGTTGATCCGCATCCCGGCGAAGCCGGTCACGCCGCCCAGCGTTAACAGCAGGAACAGCAGGATGATGGGGATGGGGTTTTTGATCGCCCAGGCGGAAATCTGGTTCATGGCCGGGCCTTACTTCTTGGCGGGCGCTGAAGCGGTGGCGGGGGCGGCGGCCGGAGCCGCAGCCGGCGCGGCGGCG
>NZ_DAMCNG010000047.1:0-15876 GCF_032107865.1 Brevundimonas sp. | reverse complement strand
AAGACGTTGTCGACCTGAAAGCCCGGCGCGTCGCTGACCGGATTGGCGATCAGGACGCCGCCTTCGGGTACGCGGGCCATGCGGCGACGGGCGGCGTTGAACTCGCCCGGCGCATAGCGGCGCGCGAGGATGGCGAGGGCCTCGGGGTGTTCGCGCACGGGAACGCCGAAGGCGGCGCCGACGGCATCGGCGGTGATGTCGTCATGCGTCGGGCCGATGCCGCCGGTGGTGAAGACATAGTCGTGGGCCGTACGCAGGGCGTTCAGGGCCGCGACGATCTGATCCTGACGGTCGCCGACCACCCGCGCCTCCATCAGATCGACGCCCAGCGGCGCCAGGAAGCGGGCCAGGGTGTTCAGATTGGTGTCGCGCGTGCGGCCCGACAGGATCTCGTCGCCGATGATCAAGACGGCGGCGGTGGGGGAGGGAGCGATCTGGGGCATGGCCCGTAGATAGGACGGAGGCGGCCCTGCGTCAGCCGTGAACCCTGACGGGCTTGAGGTTTTGTGCTAGTCTGACCATCTGAAGTCCTGAAAGCAGCCTCTTCGCCCGTTCCGCGCCCTTGCGGAGCGCGCGCCTCCCCGAAAGCCGAGCATGTACGAGACCCCCGACCTGGAAACCGACGTCTTCGTCCGCAGCCACGAGATCCGCATCTATGACGCGGAAGGGTTCGAGGGCATGCGCAAGGCCGGCCGTTTGGTCGCCGAGGCGCTGGACATGATCGGGGAGCATGTGAAGCCGGGCGTGACCACGGGCGAACTGGACGATCTGGTGCGCGAGTTCACCCTGGACAACGGCGGCACGCCCGCCTGCCTGGGCTACAAGGGCTATACCAAGACGGTCTGCACCTCGATCAACCACGTCGTCTGCCACGGCATTCCCGGCGACAAGGTTCTCAAGGAAGGCGACATCGTCAACATCGACCATACCGTCATCGTCGACGGCTGGCATGGCGATTCCAGCCGGATGTATCCGGTCGGTGAGATCAACGCTCGCGCCAAGAAACTGATCGACGTCACCTATGACTCGCTGGATCTGGGCCTGGCCCAGATCAAGCCGGGGAACACCTTCGGCGACATCGGTTTCGCCATTCAGAAATTCGTTGAAGCCCAGCGCATGAGCGTGGTGCGTGACTTCTGCGGCCACGGCATCGGCCGGGTCTTCCATGACAGCCCCAACGTCCTGCACTACGGACGTCGCGGCGAGGGCGCGGTGCTGAAGCCGGGCATGTTCTTCACGGTCGAGCCGATGGTGAACCTGGGCAAGCCGGCGGTGAAGGTGCTGTCGGACGGCTGGACCGCCGTGACGCGCGACAAGTCGCTGTCGTCGCAGTGCGAACATTCGATCGGCGTGACCGAGGACGGGCTGGAAATCTTCACCGCCTCGCCCAAGGGCCTTTTCCGCCCGAAATTCTGAGCTAGTCTCCCTTCCGGGGGAGGCTGATGCTCGATCAACCGCCAAAAAAAACGTCGGAACAACCGAAGGCCAAGCCGCACCACGCCGGTCATCGCGAGCGGCTGCGCGAACGCGCGCGTACGGCCGGCATCCATCATCTGCCGGACTATGAGCTGCTGGAGCTGTTCCTTTTCCGCAGCCAGCCGCAGGGCGACGTCAAGCCGGTGGCCAAGGCCCTGCTGACGCGGTTCGGGTCGCTGGCGGCGGTGCTGGCGGCCTCGGTCGAGGATCTGATGACGGTTCGGGCCGAGGATTCGCGGGGCCGAGCCAAGGGCGTGGGCGCCGAGACTGCGCTGGACCTGGCCGCCCTGCACGAAGTCTCGCGCCGCGTCGCCAAGGAAGAGGCGAACAAGCGCACCGTCATCTCGTCGTGGACGGCGCTGCTGGCCTATGTTCGCCTTAGCCTTCAGCATGAGCCGCGCGAGCAGTTCCGCGTGCTGTACCTCGACAAGAAGAACCAGCTGATCCTGGACGAGATCCAGAACCGGGGCACGGTCGACCACGCCCCCGTTTATCCGCGTGAGGTGGTGCGCCGGGCGCTGGAGCTGTCGGCCAGCGCCATGATCATCGTTCACAACCATCCCACTCGGTCAAAAAGATCACGCTGGAGCACGCACAAGCACGCTGAAACACTAGGAAAATTGGGCACTTTTGCCATTGCGTAGTGGGGGCGGTTTTGGCACATTGGGGGCGGTTTAAGGGGTAGAAAACGGCTTCCCGCTCCCAGCAAGCGATCCCTGTATCTCCTGAACCGATCCCAGTTGCGGAACAGGAGAATCGTGATGCCCAGCCTGACCGACACCGCCATCCGGCACGCATTGAAGCGCGTCGAGGTGAGTCAGAAGCAAGAAAACCTTCCCGACGGCGACGGGCGCGGTACAGGCCGCCTCGTCCTAATTCTGAAGCCAATGCCCAAGCGCGTCACCGCCGATTGGATGGCGCAGCAGTGGCGCGACGGCAAACGCACCAAGAAGAAGATCGGCGCATATCCCTCGATGTCCCTGGTTGACGCGCGCGCGGTCTTCAAACGCGACTTCGCAGATGTCATCCAGAAGGGCCGAAGCATCAAGATCGCGAGTGATACCCGTCCTGGCACCGTCGCGGATCTGTTCGAGGGCTATGTCGCGTCGCTCAAGGCCGCCGGCAAGCCATCATGGAAGGAGACGGAAAAAGGCCTGAACAAGATCGCCGATACGCTCGGCCGAAACCGCCTCGCCCGCGAGATCGAGGCCGAAGAGATCATCGAACTGATCCGTCCGATCTATGACCGGGGCGCGAAGTCCATGGCCGATCATGTGCGCTCGTATCTCCACGCGGCCTTCGGCTGGGGTATGAAATCCGACAACGACTATCGACAGCAGTCGGCTCGCCGCTTCCGCATCCCTTTCAATCCCGCGACGGGCATCCCGACCGAGCCCAAGGTCCAGGGCACGCGATGGCTCGACGAGGACGAGTTCTTGCGGCTGTATCGGTGGCTCGAAAACCCCGATACGCCGGTCCACCCGCCCTACACCCGCGCCGTTCGGCTGCTTATGCTGACCGGACAGCGAGTGCAGGAGATTGCACAGCTCCACATCGATCAGTGGGACGCGAAGGAACGGATCATCGATTGGTCGAAGACGAAGAACCTGCTGCCCCATGCTGTGCCGGTGCCGTCGCTCGCAGCGGAGCTTCTGCAATCCATCAACGTCAACGAATATGGCTGGTTCTTCCCTTCGATGACCGATCCCTCAAAGCCAGTCAGCCACGGGACGCTCTATTCGTTCATGTGGCGTCAGCGCGATCGCGGCGTGATCCCCTACGTCACGAACCGAGACCTCCGGCGCACCTTCAAGACGCTCGCCGGAAAGGCTGGTGTGCCGAAGGAAATCCGCGATCGGCTTCAGAACCACGCCCTTCAGGACGTCAGTTCGAAGCACTACGATCGCTGGAACTACATGGTCGAAAAACGCGCCGGCATGGCCAAATGGGATAAGTTCGTCCGGGCGCTGCTTGCGAAGAAGAAGGGCGGCAGCGCCTTGAAGAAGGCGGCGTGAGCGGTCGCTTCATCGCTGTCGTAGGCGCACTCGTCACGGTCTGCTGCGCGGCCCCCGCCTACGCAGATCCGTGCGAGGCGGCTGTCCCCTCGCAGGCTGGAGTCCAGTTCTCCGGCTTGGTCCGTTATGTCGGCGACGGCGACGGTCTCTGCGTCGGCCGTACCTCGGACCCCAACGAGTGGATCGAGGTGCGCCTTGCCGACTTCGATGCCCCGGAGCTGCACACGCCAGGCGGTCCCGCGGCGAAGGCGGCGCTCGAACGCGTCGCCCTTCGGCGCGAGATTACATGCAGAGCCGAACGTGGTCGCGGCGGCCGTGTCCGCTCCTTTGACCGCGTCATCGCGCGATGCTGGATCGGCGGAACAAGCCTTGGCGATCTGCTGCGCCAAGCTGGCGTGGCCGAGGGTGGCAACTGATGCCCCGCTCGCCATTGACTCAACATAGCTTGGAAGCTATATGACCTGGGATGTTAGGTTGCATGACGCCTTCGAGGCGGAGTTCCTGGCTTTCGAGCGCGAGGTTCAGACCCAATTGCTGGCGGTTGCGAAACTGCTCGGCGAATTCGGTCCGCAGCTCGGTCGGCCCTATGCCGACACGCTCAACGGCTCGAAACACGCCAATATGAAGGAGATGCGTTTCTCTGCCGCCGAGGGCGAATGGCGTGCTGCCTTCGCCTTCGATCCCGAACGGAAGGCCATCCTTCTCGTCGCGGGCGACAAATCCGGCGGCAGTCAGAAGCGTTTCTACAAGCAGCTTATAGCAAAAGCGGACGGTCGGTATTCCGGACATCTGGAAAACCTGAAATCCGTAAAGAAGGGATGACCCTATGGGACGGAGCATCGATCAGGTCATCGCTTCCCTGCCCCGCGATCAGCAGGAGCAGATCGAAGCGCGTTATGACGAACTTCGGCAGGAAGTCGAAGGGCTGCGAGAGCTCCGCCAGATCGCCGGCAAGGCTCAGGAAGATGTCGCGGCCGCCCTGAACATCAAGCAACCTTCGGTCTCCAAGATCGAAAACCAGGCGGACATGTATCTCTCGACACTGCGCGGCTATGTCGAAGCGATCGGTGGCAAACTCGAGCTGACGGTAAAGCTGCCGGCTCGGCCGCCCGTGAGGATCGAACATCTTGGCGACTTAACTCAGCCGGCGACGAGGCCGCCAGCTCGGCGAGCTGGTTCTCGGCGGAGGCTTGCGTGACGCCTGAGACCATCACTCGACTGCTAGCCTCTATGAATGCCGGCCGCCTTCTGGTGGTCTGCGGCGCCGGACTCTCGATGGCGCCGCCGAGCAGCCTGCCGTCGGCCCGTACGGTTGCCGAGCGGTGCTTCGACAAATACCGCCTCGAAGCTGACCCGAACTGCGACCTCGGTCTTCGGGACAATCTGGAGGCGCTCGCCGAGCACTTTGCGGGCCTCAACACACTGCAGTCGGTCTTCATTGAACATCTCGTGCCCTGGCCGGCTTTCGTAAGGCCTTCGAATACAGGGCATGCCGCAATTGCGGATTTTCTTATCACCCGCGCCGCCGTCGCCGGCATATCGAGCAACTACGACACGCTGATCGAGCGACGGGCTTGGGACTACGGCGCTGACTTCCGCGGCTCGCTCGACGGAGACGAAGCCACTGCCGACTCCGTCCGACAGGCACCCCTGCTGAAATTCCATGGATGCTCCCACCGTGATCGACAAGCCACGGTCTGGGCGCCTTCGCAGCTCGGCGAGCCGACGATCTCGGGCCGCATTGCGCGAAGCAAAGTTTGGATGGCTGCCAACCTCCGGCAGAAGGATCTGCTCGTCGTCGGCTTCTGGTCTGACTGGGAGTACCTCAACGCCGTGATCGGCGAGGCGCTGATCGACGTGCAGCCGCTGTCCGTGACCGTCATCGACCTCTCGCCGACAAACGCGCTCGAGCAGAAGGCCCCGCAACTCTGGCAGATCGCGCACGCACAAAACGTGACGTTCGAACATGTGCAAGAGTCAGGCGCTTCGGCGCTCGACGAGCTTCGTCGAGCCTTCTCGTCGAACTACCTACGTCAGGTCCTGGACGCTGGACGAGCCGCCTTCGAGCAAGCTACCGGAGCCCACTGTGACCCGGCTTGGCTAGACGTCGGAAATTTCGACAGCGAGGCCCTATATGGTCTGAGGCGGGATGCCGAAGGCGTTTCTGCTGCTGAGCCGGCCAAGCTCCTGCGTCCAGCAAATCCAGAAGCCCTAGGCTTCTTCCACTTGCTGCTCCGTCAGGCCGGCGCCGTGCAACGCGCCGAGGGATATGATCTGAACGGCCGGAGCATCCGAGTCCTCAACGGGGCGCAATCCATCCTCGGGACGCTACGCGGGAAGTTCGTCGAGCCGCCTGCAGCGATGCAGTCCGACATTGTTGTCGCGGTAGGCGCGACCGACTTGGGCGTGCCGGACAATGTGGTTCGCAGCGGACGCGCCGGTGATGTCATTCGTCCGGATCCAGCGGGTGAATGGTACGACCTTCCTGGGGCAAGAGCCGCGTTGGGCATCTGATGGACATCTTCACGCAAGCCGAAATCCTCCTTCGCGACGCACAGTATGAAACCTGGACGTGGACCGGCTCGGCCGGCCCAGTGACCTGTTTCGAAAACGCGGCGCTGATGGGATTCGTCCACGTCTTCGACAGCGCAGATGCTCTCCTCGGCGCTTGGAAGGAGAACCAGCAAACCGCGCTCGCTCGTCATGCCGCGTCGTTACGCGGCGCCGGAGTGAAGGCATGGAACGTCTATTCGGTCTTTCTGACCCCCGATCAGGACGCGCGCCGAGGGCGCGAGATCGAGCGCATCGAAGAGGATTTCTCTTTGACTCGAAAGATCGCGAAGGCATCCATCACCACGCCTGATGACGTTGAGAAGGCGCTGCTACCCCTGCTGTCGATACGCTCCAAGCCGCTGCTCGGCGCGTCCAACTTCGAAACGAGACTGCGCACGAGGCTGAAGGACATTCCTCCGGATGCCGTTACTGCTTTTCTCGGCGAGACCACACCCGCCGAGATTGCTCGCATCTTGGGGGCGACTTCATGAGGCTCCAGTTCATCGAAGTATGCGGCTTTCGTGGCTTTAGGGATCTCGTCCGGATCAATTTCGGACGGGGCTTCACCGTCATCACCGGTCGCAACGGCGTGGGCAAGAGCACGCTGTGCGATGCGGTCGAGTTCGCGATCACAGGCTCCATTGACAAGTACGCCGTCGAAAAGGCTGCGAAGGAGAGCCTCAGTGATTACCTTTGGTGGCGCGGCGAAGGTGTTCCCAAAGCCCACTATGTGACAGTCTCCTTCGTCGACGACAGCGGGAACCCATTCACCATCACGCGGACGCGGGAACGCGGCTCCGATCGCTCACCGGAGGAAATCCACGCTGCGCTCTGCCGTGGACCTGCGCCAGAAGACGCACTTCGACAACTCACCCGGACGTCGATCATCCGCGACGAATGGATCGCCGCGCTCAGCCTGGATCTCACCGAAACGGAGCGATTTGATCTCGTGCGCTCGGCGCTCGGTGCATTGGAAGGCTCGGAAGCCGGTAGCAGAGCCAAGGAGGTCGTGACTGCCGCCGAAGCTGCGCACACTAAAGATGAGGCCGCCTATGAGGCTGCCCGCTCGCGACTAGCGGACAGACTGACGCAGCAATCCGAGACACAAGCCGCGCTCAGCCGATCAGGGGACGTGTCCGGCGCGCTTCAGGTGATCGCCGCCGCGGCGCCGGATGCGCCCACCGAGCTGACGGCACGTCTTGCTGCAGGTCGAAACGCGCTCGCGAACGGACGAGCCAGATTGGGTCGAATGGGCGAAGCGCTTCAGCTCGGTCGAGAGGTCGCGGCGGCGCAAGCGCTCTACAACGCTCCGGAGGCCGTCGCAAACCGCGAGGCCGCATCGGCAGCGCACGAGGCAGCGCAGCGCGAGCATGAGGCGGCACAGCAAGCCCTCTCGGAAGCCGAACAACGCCTCTCGCGGGAAGAAGAGATGGACGCGATGGCAGCGTCGCTGAGCCTTCTCGTCGAACATGGCGAACGCCTCGGGCTACACGACGATCATTGTCCGCTATGCGCAGCCCATCGGACATCGGACGAGTTCGCTGCCGGTCTGGCCGCCGCGCGTCGACGGATTACATCACTGGCGTCGGGCGTTCAGGCCGCCCGCGATGCTCTCGCCTCCGCGAAACAGAACGCGCGGCAACCCAGCCTCACGTTGCAGACAGCCACCGCCGCGGTTCAAGCCCAAGCGGACGAGCTGCGGCGTCTGCGCGATGAGGAAGCGGCGCATCTGGATTTCTACGATCAGTGGGGGCTCGATCACCGCTTCATCCATGATCCTGACGGGCTGGAGCGGGCCATTTCTCCGGAACGCGACCGGCTGATTGACCTCGAACGCGCGCTACTCGTGCTGGAAGCCTCGCAAGCAATCTCGCGAATGTCGTCAATCGAAAGCAACATCTCGGCGCTGCGGGCTGAAATCGAGAAGCTGGCGCAGGCAGTCAGCCAGTCACAAAATGCCGTCACAGCGGCCCGCGAAATCGAACGCTCAGTTAGACGCGTGAGCGCGGAGATCATCGATGAGCGCCTTGCTCAGATCAGTCCTCTGCTCAACGAGCTTTATCAGCGCCTGCGACCGCACGCAGACTGGCGGACAATCGACTACAGCATCCGCGGTGACGTCCGACGTTTCCTAAGTCTCAAGGTAGGCGACGGACTGAACCCGCAATTCGTCTTTAGCAGCGGTCAGCGTCGCGCCGCCGGTCTCGCCTTCCTTCTTTCGGTCCATCTTGCGCGTGCGTGGACACCGCTCAGGTCCCTTCTGCTTGACGATCCCGTTCAGCACATCGACGATTTCAGGGCCCTTCACCTGGTCGAAGTGCTCGCCGCTCTGCGCGTGGACGGGCGCCAGATCATCTGCGCCGTCGAAGACCCCGCGCTGGCCGATCTGCTTTGCCGGCGCTTGGTGAGCACCGCAACGGAGGGAGGCCGGCGTCTCGACATCGACCTTGGGCCGCTCGGCGCCACAAGCGTGGTCATCGACCAGGAAATCAATCCGATGCCGGTGGGTGTTTTACGTGGTGTCGCCACCGCATGACGGCTGAGAGCGCGCAGATCGAGCTTCCGGCACCGCGCGAACGTCGGGCGCACGGACCCTGGAGCGATCTGGCGCTCCACACCGTCGGCTGGCGCGCGTTTCAGGATCTGTGTTCGCAGGTATGCGAGGTCGTGCTCGGCCGACCCGTAGAGATCTTCCGTGAAGCACAGGACGGCGGCCAGGACGCGGTCTTCCTCATCCCTTCGGGAACGGACGCACCGCCGATCGGCACGGTCCAATGCAAGCATACGTCTGATGCCATGAAGGCCTTGAAGCTCAGCGATCTCACCGCTGAGCTTAAGAATGTCGAGGAACTGGTCAAAGCCGGCCAGGCGGACACCTACGCCTTCATGACGAACATGAGCGTGGACGCGCCTGTCGCGGCGGCGATGCGCGCCAGGCTTCGGGCGCTCGGCGTGCGCAGGCCGCACATTCTTGGTCGCCAATATATTGTCCGGGTCATTAGAACCAGCGCCCGACTGCGGGCGCTCGTCCCGCAGGTCTACGGCCTGGGAGACCTCACGTCGATCGTTGATGAGCGACTGAGCGAGCAGAGCCGGGCGCTGCTTGACAGCTGGATTCCAAAGCTCCGCACCTATGTACCCACCAAAGCACATCGCGACGCTGTCAACGCCATTTCCAACCACGGCGTGGTGCTGCTGCTGGGCAATCCATCAAGCGGCAAATCGGCAATCGGCGCAATCGTCTCGACGATCGCTTCGGAAAACCCGGACAACACCGTTCTCGCTTTGACCAGTCCCCGCGATTTCGAGGCTGGATGGAATCCGAACGATCCGGGCCGCTTCTTCTGGATCGATGACGCCTTCGGCTCGAATGTGCTGCGCGACGACTATGTGCAGGACTGGGCGTCGGCCTTCTCGAAGCTGCGGGCCGCGATCAAGCACGGCAACCGGTTCCTCCTTACCTCCCGCAAACATATCTACGAAGCGGCGCGACGTCGGCTCGGACAGCGCAACCTTGCACAATTCGCTGATAACAGCGCCGTCGTCGATGTCGGCGAACTGACATTCGAAGAGAAGGCGCAGATACTTTATAATCACGTGAACTTCGGCGAGCAGAGTCAGAGCTGGCGATCAAGCGTCAAGCCACACCTAACTGCGGTCGCCGCCGTTCGCGACTTTCTTCCTGGGATTGCCGAACGTCTTGGCGATCCGAACTTCACCAAGGGGCTCGCGCCTCGCGAAAGCTCCCTTGTTCGCTTTATGGAAGAGCCCACAGAGCATTTGATCGATACGGTCAATGCCCTGGATGATCAGCTTCAAGCCGCGCTCATCTTGGTTTACGTCCAGCAAGCCGGCTTCGATCCCAGCGACCACGATGTGTCGGCTGCCCAAGCAGTCGCGGAGCTGACGTCGTACAGCCTCACCAAGATCCAGGATTGTTTCGCTGAGCTGAAAGGCTCGTTCCTGAAGCTCTCCGGATCAAAATGGACCTTCGCCCATCCGACGATATCAGACGCGCTGACGGAGATCCTGCGCCAGAAGCCGCACATGATGGCGGCGCTCATACGGGGCGCGACCATAGACACCATTCTTAACAGTTTCACATGCGAGGGCTCGCCTCTCATTCGAGACGCCCTTGTCATCCCGACGACGCTCGACAACGCTCTGGTTGCCCGGCTCGGCCACACTCCCGATGAATGGCATCGCAATTGGATGCTATTCCACTTCCTATCTTATCGGGCGAGCGAACCGGTGTTCGCCAAAGCGGTCCAGCAATTTCCAGATCTACTTCGACGATCCTGCTGGCGGACCGACCTCGCCGGCAACAATCCCCAGATCGCAGCCCTCGCCCGAGCCCATCACCTCGGCGTGTTGCCGGACGATCTGCGCTCAGAGGCGGCGGACACTCTCGAATCCGCCGTGCTTACAAACCTAGATTCTTCCGCCTTCGATGAACCAGAGATGCTAGCGCTCATACCGCCGCTGAGACTGGTCGGCATAGGTTTGGCACTGCGAACAACTGTGCTGCCTTCGCTCGAAGAACGAATCGACGAGATCGTCGCTGACGCTGACTTGGACGAGGAGCCTGACAGCCACTTCAAGAAGCTTCTTGATGTGCTCGATCGCATTGAGGCGATCGGCGTCGACGCGGACGCCACAGCCCTGATCGACCACGCGCGCGATCAGGTGAAGCGGTCGGTCAAGGGACTGGAAGAGCGCAAGCGCGAGCGGGAGGACGGCTCAGAAGACGAAGCGGATTGGACGCACATCGTGACGCAAAAGAAGGAGGAAGCTCCGGCTCCCACTCCGGTCGCCACGAAGCGCTCGGTGTTTGACGATGTCGACAAATAGTAATGGAGATAGCGAGCGGTTGAGCTCGGACCGGTCGGAGCCGTCTTTGACCGATAGCGCCGACGCAAAGCGCCCCCTACGAGGCGCCGCCGCCGCTCAAGCGGGTTTCGACTACCAACTCGACGTCTCAATCCTCGCGGCGCTGCAACTTCTCCTCATTTCCAAAGCGGCCACACGCCTCGTGCTCGAACCGGCGAGCGAGGAGGATTTGGAGGCGGACCTGGAACCCTACGTGCCAGGACGCCTGCAACCCAGTGCGATCATCGCAGGCGGGTACAAGCTTGTCGTCCAAGTCAAGATGGACAACGGCGAGCCCTGGTCGATCGAGGATTTCGACGCCCTGCTCAAGCACGGCTCTGCAAAAAAGGGGGGGCGCCGAAAAGCCCTGCATCATCTCGACGAGCCGAACACTCGCTATCTGCTCGTCACCAATGCCGACGCAAAAGGCGTCGCGCGTGGACTGCTGGTCGAAGGCTTCGAAGAGGTCTCGGACAAGGCAAGCTTTCCGCCGAGCCTGCACGCCACATTGAAGACATCGCCCGAAGGCCGTGTCGCGATCTGGGGGAAGCTGACAGAGAAACAGCTCGCATCCGATATCCGAGCGCTCATGTCGGACCTGTTGCACGTTCCCAAAGTGGAACAGCTAAATCTCCTCCAAAAGCTCCGTCTCGAAGCCAGGCGGCGGACCCGAGGCAGCACGCCCGGTCTATGGACGAGCGATGACCTTCTCGCCACGGTGCGGGCGCACGGCGGGTTCCTGGCCAGCTCCGCCAGCCTCGAGCATTTCGTGCCCCCGGCGAACTTTGACGAGATGCTCAAGGTCCTGAACGACAAGAACGCAGTTGTTATTCGGGGACCCTCGGGCACAGGCAAGACGCAGGCAGCGCTCAAGCTATGCGATCTCGCGCGACGGCGTAATGGTGTGCTGGAGGTCGTCACTGTTGGGGCGGATGATGCTCCGACGAGCGTGCGCAAGGTCGTCAACCATGGACCGACACTCTTCTATGTCGATGATCCATGGGGCCAATTCAGCCTACGCGGGGGCAGCGAGGCTTGGACCGAGCAGTTGCCGCGCCTCCTTGCTAAGGCTACGCCGGATCATCAGTTCGTCATCACGTCCCGCAGCGACATGATGCAGAGCGCCAAGGTCGGCGATAGCCTCAACGCATGGTCGGTCGAGCTGGACGCGGACCATTACCGGGACGGTCAACTCCGCGACATTCACGACAACCGCATGGATCAGCTACCCGCCGCCTTGCAGACCAAGGCCTATGCATTTCGCAATGAGGCGCTCGACAGGCTTGGCACCCCGCTTGAGATCGAGCTGTACTTTGCGCATATGCAATCCGGCCCCGATGTCGGTGAAGGAGATCACGTCTTCTTACGCCGGCTGCTCGAACTGGCGCAGCGCGATGCGGTGGAAGGCGTTGTCCTCAGAGCCCTATCATCGATCGACACTTGCGGCACGTCAGCCATCGTTTGGGCGCTGCTGGCGGCACGCGGGCAATTCGACCGCAGCCGACTCAACCCTCTTCAGCGCACGCTACGCGGGCTTGATCGCGCACTCGCCGACGGCCTAGACCGTCTTATAGACCGCATGGTCGCGGCCCGCCATTTGCGTCAGCCGGCCCGCACCATAGCCTTTGCTCATCCCAGCGTCCGACAAGGTTTTGAAGCCTTCGCCAAGGACAATTGGGGCCAGAGCGGGGCTGCGATCGAGACTCTGATCGCCGCGCTCACTCAGTTGCCTTCAGCGCATCGCGATTGGGGCTTGGAAACCGCCGCCCGAATTTTCGAAGTGACGCGCTCGTTCGCAAGCCGAGAGGACGTTGATCGGACCTTCGACATTGATTCCGGCAGCCAGGAAGCGATCGACGCTTGGCTGGACGAAAGCCTGATGGATCCGGCTTCCAAGTTCGCGCCCTTGCTGGAGCTGGCGTCGGAGGTGGGCAGCGATGTGTCCATACCGAGCCGCGTTGCGCGGTGGCTGTTGAAAGGCACGCAGCGGGGAGCTTCCTTCTTCGTTCGTAACTGGCAACCGCCGATCTTCGACGATGCCTGGTACGACACCGTGGCAGCGAGCCCGTTCGCAGCCAAAGTCGCCGAGCGATTTATCCGTGAGCAGCTTGGCTTCGACCGAGGGAATTACGGATCGGGATTCGCCAAGCGGCTCGATCGCTTCGCACCCGCCCTGACCTCCGCCTATCACGACGCCGCGCGCCAGATGGTCGGCAACGGCTTCGAGCTCAATGCCGACGCCGTCGCGGCCGGCGCCGTGCGCGACCTAGATGGATTTGAGAGCGTCGTGCAGGCTGCGCTGGATGACCTCGCGGGCCTCCACCGTCAGCACGTTCAGAGCGGCCGGGAGGAGTGGCGCGCGATCGAGGATGGCGAACGGGATCATGCCGTCGAAGAGGCCGCGCAATCGAGCCATGAAGGCGACGGTTATACATCCGGCGTCTTCGTCGACGCCTATGTCCGACAGCTTCGCGCAGAGGGTCGCTGGGTGGTGCTTGCTGACCATCCGCGGCTCCCGGAGTTGGTCCGCGCCTGGTCGCAGGCGCTCGTGATGTCCCCCGGACCGGTTGATGAAGATGAGCTGCGGGCTGTGCTCGCGGCGGTCAAGCAGACCGAAGACGAGCCAAATGTCTGGGCGGCAGTGCGAGAGCACTGGCGCCCAGCGCTAGAGCCTATGCTTGCGGCACGGATCAGCTTTGTCCCCTCTCAGGCGGATCTGCGCGACGAGTTTGCGCTTACAGCTTTGAAAGTCGCACCAAATACGCTGATCGCCGCATTCCAGGCGAATAGCGAGCAGCCTGATCGGCAAGTCACGCTGCTCACTGCCATGCAACGCGCTCGCCGGCGGCTTGGGAAAAGCAGCCACGCCAAACTCAGACGCGTCACTGATGCACTTCCAAATGAACTCCAGGAAATTTTCAACGCCCTTTCGACCACGAAGCGGAAAGCTCGCCGGGTCAGCGGTACCGCGCTCTCATTCCTGACGGGCTGTGCATCGCAACTCGATGCGGAGGCGCTTGATCTTGTGGTGCCGGTCATCATCGAAAGCAGCGGCGACGCCTCGCCAGCGATCGCCCGATGGCTGACAATTGCCAGCCGCACGGAGCATGCTGTCAGGGCGACGGAGGCGGCGATTGCAACTGGCGATGCCACCCTCCTTCAAACGGCGCTGCGGCACCAGCGCGCCGACGCGCGCCGTGCTGCACTACTTCATCTCGCGCCGACCCTCGCCGACCCCTTGCCGCCGACAATCCTTGCAATGGCATCCGATCCCGGTAGCCGCGTTCGCCGCGCTCTGGTCTCTCTGCTCGCAGAACGTCCGCATCCGGATCACCTCAAAACGCTGTTGGCCCTGATCCATGACAGTTGGTCAAGCGCTGAGCCGCACCACAACGAACCCGAAAGCTTCGATATAGCACAAGAAGCCGTCGTTGCCCTTGCAGCCAACGGCCCCTTGTCGGATGTAGTCGGCGATACGCTTCTCGATCTTGCCAATACCACGGTTGACCGAACGCTCAGCCAACTCGCCCTGATCGTCGCAGCCCATTGCTGCAGCTCCGGAATCCAGCAGAAGATCTTTAACCTCGTCAACATCCCGGAAGCACGCTGGATTCGGCTCGACGCCCTTGATGCCTTGGCCGATGCAGAGTCCGTGGACCCGAGCATCGTCGGGCGTCTGACGCCTGGGTTTGTACTGAGGTCGCCGGCAATCCTCGCGGCGCCAGCGGCTCATCTCGTCGGCGCCCATGCTCCGGCGGAAACAGCCCTCAAATTCTTCGAGCGGGTCGCCAGCTCGAACAAGCGGCGCGCTTTGCTGCTCGTCGGGGCCAATGCCATGGCCAAACGCGACCGCGCGACTGCCGATCGAATCCTTGATCTGCTGGAGCCCGGTCATCCTGGGCGTCAATTATTGACGGCGTCGGAACCTCTTCCAGCCTCCATTCTTGACGATCTTGGCAAGGTTCAGTTGCGAGAGGCCGTCCGAAAAAGGCTCGGGGATCGGGTCGCCTCCTCGTAAGCAAGAGCCAGCGAGAACTGCCGAGGCCATCGACTCTTCCCTTGACTCTGGCGCCTCAACGATAGAACAAATAGAGAACATGGAAGCAAATCCGCCCTTGGAGGTCAAGAACGAGCTTGCGGCCCGAGCCCGCCATAGAGTCTTTGCGCGCGCAGATCGAAAAGATCGAAGGTCGCAGCCGGCGCGCCAAATCGGTTCTCCCCTTCGGGATTGCCGATGTCGACTCGCGCCTACCCGGCGGAGGCCTCGCACTCGGCGCCCTGCATGAGATCGCCGGCGGCGGCAACGGCGCGATCGATGGAGCCGCTGCCGCCCTCTTCAGCGCCGGGATCGCCGCCCGCACGAAGGGCAAGATCCTTTGGTGCATCACGCGCCCCGACCTCTTCGCGCCAGCGATCGCCCAAGCAGGCCTTGCATCCGATCGCGTGATCTATCTCGAAGCCGGCGACGACAAGACCGTGCTCGCCTGCATGGAGGAAGGCCTGCGCCACGGTGGCCTGGGCGCCGTCCTTGGTGAAGTGGCCCGACTTTCCATGACCGCCTCGCGGCGCCTGCAACTGGCGGCCGAAGGCACCGGATCGATCGGGATCGCGCTGAGACGCTGGCGGCGACAGACAGAGGCTACAGACTTCGGCCAGCCAACGGCGGCGATGACGCGCTGGCGCGTCTCCGCTTTGCCTTCGACATCGCTTCCCGTTCCGGGCGTGGGTCGAGCCCGCTGGCTAGTCGAACTGATCCGCGCTCGCGCGGGCGAAAGTGCAGATTTCGAAGTGGAGGCGTGCGATGACACGGGTCGTCTCGCTCTTCCTGCCGAGCTGGTCCACCGACCGGCTACGGCGGAAGGCTGGCGACGCGGCGCCGCCGGCTGAGGCGCCGCTCGTCCTGATTGGCCGCGACGGGAACAGGCGGGTGGTGCTGGCGGCTGACGCCGCCGCCCACGCTGCG
>NZ_DAMCNG010000046.1:0-15974 GCF_032107865.1 Brevundimonas sp. | reverse complement strand
GCAGGCCCAGCGTCACGGTGTGCGACTGGTCGTAGTCGCCCGACAGGGTGCCGAACGGAATGGCGCCAGCGCCCGACGTTGCGGTGTCGAACTCGGCGTCACCCGTCAGGTAACGGTAGGTCAGGTCGATGTTGGCGCGGTCGCCCACAGCCCAAGCGACGCCGGCCAGGGCCTGCGCAGCGAACTTGGTCGAGGTGTCGTCGGCGGTCAGCGTCACCGACGGGGTCTGACGCAGACGGCCGGTGGTGTCGACGTTGACGCGGTTCACACCGACGCCCAGGCCGACGAACGGACGGATGGTCCAGTCCGGCGAACCGAAGTCGTACAGGACGTTGGCCATCAGAGTCGTCGACTCGATGTCGCCTTCCGGCGAGTGGCACGGGCCGGTGGCCGGCGTCAGGTTGCACAGGCCGTTCGGGCCCGAGACAGCGCGCACCTTGCCGATGTCGCCCGAGCGGTAGCCGCCTTCGAGTTCCATGCGCCAGTTCGGGTTGAAACGGTAGCCGAGGCGAGCAAAGGCCGCCCAGCCGTCGTTGACTTCCCAGTTCCAGTGGTGGCCGGTCGCCGACGCTTCCGTGTTGATGTCGTCGATGATGTGGTAGCCGGCGTCGATCGCGCCGTACCAGCCATCGGGCTCAGCCGAAGCAGCGCCGGCCGACAGGGCCAGGGCGGCCGCTGCGCTCGACGCCAGGATCAAACTCTTGACACGCATAGGATGCGGCCCTCCGAGGTCTATTGACAGGTGGGCGACTAGAAAGTCACCTGTCGCGTCCCTACCAGCGTTGCCATTTCTGGTCGAGCATAAAGGCATCAAAGCCACAGGTAATTTGAGAAGAGTGGCTCACGCGCTACAGAAATAAACAGAGGGTAAACGCCAAGCGCGCCTGCCCTCTTGACCTGCCGCCCGCCCTGTCGTCCACATCCGCCCAATTGCGACGACCTATTGGACACCATGGCTTCCATCTGCATTGACGGCTTTAATCTGGCGCTGGCGAAGGGATCGGGCATCGCCACCTATGGCCAGAACCTGCTGATCAACGCGCGCGAAATCGGTCTGGGAACCCAGGCGCTGTACGGCCCCCCCGCGCCGCGCCGCGCGAGTAACGTCGTCAACGAAACCGCTCTGACCGACGCCGAACGTCCGCCCGAAAAGCTGAACCGCAAGAAGAAGATGCAGCGCTTCAGCGACACCTACATGTCGCGCTTCGGTCGTGAGGCCCACGCCATCTTGCCCTCAGGCGAGGTGATCTGGCCCAGCCGCGGCGGAGGCCGCCCAGCCGTGGATCGTTTCTGGGCCGCGCAAAACCTGTTCCAGACCGCCAATCGTTGCTTCGCCGCCTACAGCAAGGAAACACCAGTCCGCTTCGAGGCCACGACCGATGCGCCTGCGCCCGACGTGATGCACTGGACGGCAACCCTGCCCCTCTACGCCCAGGGCGCGCCGAACATTTACACCATCCACGACCTGATCCCGCTGCGCCTGCCGCACACCACGATGGACGACAAAGCGGTGTACATGAAGCTGTGCCAGGCCGTGGCTGCGCGCGCCGATCACATCGCCGTCGTCTCGGAAACCACCCGCCAGGACGTCATCCGCCTGTTGGGCGTGTCCGAAGACCGCGTGACAAACACCTATCAGGCCGTCCACCTGCCGACGGCGCTGACGGAGCGCAGTCAGGCCGAGGTGGAGCTGGAGCTGGAAGGCGTCTTCAACCTGGGATGGAAGGGCTACTTCCTCCACTTCGGAGCCATCGAGCCTAAGAAGAACCTGGGTCGGATCGTCGAGGCCTATCTCGCCTCGGGCAGCAAGACGCCCCTGGTCATCATCGGCGGCCGCGCCTGGCTGGACGAGGGCGAGACCGCCCTGTTGAACCAGGTCAAGCGCGACGGCGGCCCCAGCGCCGACCGTATCCGCCAGTACGAATACATGCCCTTCTCCATGCTGATCAGCCTGATCCGAGGCGCAAAGGCCACGCTGTTCCCGTCCCTGTATGAAGGCTTCGGCCTGCCAGTGCTGGAATCCATGGCCCTGTCGACGGCGGTGCTGACCTCGACCGGCGGCTCCCTGCCCGAGGTGGCCGGCGACGCGGCCGTCGTCGTCGACCCTTATGACGTCCAGGCCATCACGCGCGGCATCCAGGCCCTGGACGCCGACGAAGCCCTGCGCGCCGAGCTGGAAACCCGCGGCCTGGCCCAGGCCGGAAAGTTCACCCCCGAAGCCTATCAGGCGCGGCTGCGGGCGTTGTACGCCAAGGTCGGCCTGGCGACGACCTGACCCATGCCAGCTCCACTCTCGCCGCAACGCCTGAGCCATCTTGAGAGGCTGGAGGCGGAAAGCATCCACATCTTGCGCGAGGTGGCGGCCGAATGCGCCCGCCCCGTGCTGCTCTATTCGATCGGCAAGGATTCCGCCGCCCTACTGCACCTGGCGCGCAAGGCCTTCTATCCGGCCCCGCCGCCCTTCCCCCTGCTGCACGTCGACACGACCTGGAAGTTCCGGGCCATGTACGCCCTGCGCGATCGCATGGCGGCCGAGAGCGGCGCACGGCTGATCGTCTACCGTAACCCGGAAGCCGAAAGCCGGGAGATCAATCCGTTTGACCACGGCTCGGCCGTTCATACGGACCTTTGGAAGACGCAAGGACTGAAGCAGGCGCTGGATCTGCACGGCTTCGACGCCGCCATCGGCGGCGCCCGCCGCGACGAAGAGGCCAGCCGCGCCAAGGAGCGTGTCTTCTCGTTCCGCGGCCCCGGCCATCGCTGGGATCCGCGCCGCCAGCGCCCGGAGCTGTGGAACCTCTACAACGCCCGCGTTTCGCCGGGGGAAAGCATGCGCGTCTTCCCCCTGTCGAACTGGACCGAGTTCGACGTCTGGGACTACATCGCCGCCGAAAATATCCCCGTCGTGGATCTCTATTTCGCCGCCCCGCGCCCCGTGGTCCGGCGCGAAGGCTCGCTGATCGTGGTCGATGATGCACGGATGCGGCTGCTGCCAGGCGAGACCCCTGAAATCCGCACTGTGCGTTTCCGCACCCTGGGCTGCTACCCCCTGTCCGGCGCGATCGAGAGCCAGGCCGCCAGTCTGGAAGAGATCATCGCCGAGATGCGCGCCTCGCGCACATCCGAACGCCAGGGCCGGCTGATCGACCGCGACCAGGCCGGATCGATGGAACGCAAGAAGCAGGAGGGTTATTTTTGAGCACCCCCTCCCCTCAGCGAGACCTGCTGCGCTTCATCACCTGCGGCTCGGTCGATGACGGCAAGTCGACCCTGATCGGCCGCCTGCTGCATGACCTAGGCGCCGTGCCCGAAGACCAGTTGGCGAGCATTCTGGACGCGGACGGCCAGCCCGACTTCTCGCGCCTGGTCGACGGCCTGCTGGCCGAGCGCGAACAGGGCATCACCATCGATGTCGCCTACCGCTATTTCTCGACCGCGAAGCGCAGCTTCATCGTCGCCGACACGCCGGGACACGAACAGTACACGCGCAACATGGCGACCGGCGCCTCGACCGCCGACGCCGCCGTCATTCTGGTGGATGCGCGCAAGGGAGTTCTGACCCAGACGCGCCGCCACGCCCACATCCTGGCCCTGATGGGAGTGAAGCGCGTCATCCTGGCCGTGACCAAGATGGACCTGGCGGACTGGTCAGCCGAAGTCTTCGCGCGGATTGCGACCGAGTTCGACGCCTATGCCCGCCGGATCGATCTGGAGGCGCAGGCCATTCCCCTTTCCGGCGCGACCGGCGACAATGTGGTCAAGCGCGGCGGCGACTGGTTCGATGGCCCTACCCTGATCGAGGCTCTGGAGGCCCTACCGGTCGTCGCAGCGGAGCCGGACCGCGCCTTCCGCCTTCCTGTGCAGGGGGTCGTGCGCCCCAATCAGGATCTGCGCGCCTATACGGGCCTGATCGCCTCCGGCGCGGCGCGCCCAGGGGACGCGGTCCGGGCCGTGCCGTCAGGGGTCGTGTCGCAGGTGGCGCGCCTGCTGGCGCCCGAAGGCGACCGTGACGCCGCCATCGCGGGTCAATCGGTCATGCTGACCCTGACAGACGAGATCGACCTGTCGCGCGGCGACGTCCTGTGCGCGGCGGCCGACCCGCTGGAAGCCGCCGATCAGTTCGAGGCGACGGTCATATGGATGGATGAGGCGGCCCTGCTGCCTGGCCGCCAATATGATCTCAAGCTGGGAACCCGCACGGTATCCGCCTCCGTCACCGACATCCGCCACAAGGTGAACGTCAACACCCTGGAGGCGCTGGCGGCGCGGACGCTGGAGTTGAACGACATCGGCGTCTGCCACCTGTCGCTCGGCGCCGACATCGCCTTCGCCCCCTATGAGATCGACCGTCAGCTGGGCGGCTTCATCCTCATCGACCGGATAAGCCAAGCGACAGTCGGGGCGGGCATGATCCGCTTCGCCCTACGCCGCGCCCACAACATCCATCGCCAGTCGATCAGGGTCGACCGCGCCCGCCGCGCCGCCTTGAAGCAACAGACGCCCGCCGTGCTGTGGTTCACCGGCCTGTCGGGATCCGGCAAATCCACCATCGCCAACCTGGTCGAGGAACAGTTGGCCGCCGAAGGGCGCCACACCTATCTGATCGACGGCGACAACCTGCGCCACGGGTTGAGCCGCGACCTGGGCTTCACCGACGCGGACCGGGTCGAGAACATCCGCCGCGCCGCCGAAGCCGCCAAGATGATGGCCGACGCCGGCCTGATCGTCCTGGTCTGCCTGATTTCGCCCTTCCGAGCCGAGCGCGCGATGGCGCGCGAGATGATGGGCGACGTCGCCTTCCTGGAGGTGTTCGTCGACGCCCCCCTGGCGGTGGCCGAAGCCCGCGACGTCAAGGGGCTCTACGCCAAGGCCCGGCGCGGCGAGCTGACGAACTTCACCGGCATCGGCAGCCCCTATGAGGCGCCGTTGGAGCCGGAAATCCATATACGCTCGGACCAGGCATCAGCAGAAGAAGCAGCATGCGCAATCGCAGCGGCGCTTCAAGACCCCAACCGCTGAATCCCCCCCATCTTCATCTTGCGATCCCCCCACGCTCGTCTATGTTCGCGCGATAGTCCCGTGGGGCCGCATTGTCTCGCCATTCTTCGCGCGGAGCGATTCGTCCAGTTTACATGATCGCCTCTGTCACCCATCACATCCGCATCGCCGGCGCCTTGATGATGCGCGAGATGACCACCCGCTTCGGCCGCGAAGGCCTAGGCATGGCGTGGATCATTGGCGAACCGCTAGTGTTCTGCCTAGGCGTCCTCGTTCTATGGACCTTCACCAAACCAGCTTACGAACATGGGATCAAATTGGCCCCGTTCGTGATGACGGGTTACATGTGCCTGATCCTGATCCGCCACATGATCGGGGCCCTAGTGAACGCCCTTCAAGCTAATCTTGGCCTGCTTTACCATCGGCAAGTGTCTCCGATCCACGTTTTTACCGCACGGGTGATGCTGGAAGTCGCAGGGACGACCGCCGCCTTCATAGTTGTCTACGCCGTCCTGCTCGCGCTCCGGCAAGTTTCTCTTCCCCATAACTATCTGTTATTTTACGGAGGATGGCTTCTGATCGCATGGATGTCGACAGGATTTTCCTTGATCTTGACTGGCCTCGCCATGCGCTATGAAAGCTTCGAACGCGTGACAGGGCTGGTCGGTTATTTGCTCATTCCCCTGTCCGGGGTCTTCATGATGGTCGAATGGCTCCCCCCCAACCTTCGGGAAGTCATCCTCTACGTCCCCTTCGTCCACGGCGTTGAAATGGTCCGGGCAGGCGTATTCAGCGAATTCGTGCCCACCCACTATAACGTAGCCTACGGCCTGATCTGGGGAGCAATCTTCAATGTGCTGGGCCTAGCGCTGATCGCCGGAGCCCGTAGCAGAATCATTGTCGACTAGCCCGCCCATTCGTCTCTATTGAATGACACCATGACCGACACCCAAATCAAATACGTAGGCCCGCACAAGGCCTTGAGCGGGCCGGCGAAGAAGCGCTGGAGCTGGCGGCGGCTGCCCTTGGGCTTCATGCTGATCGTGGCTGCGCCGACCTTGCTCGCCGCGCTCTACTATCTGGTGATCGCGTCGCCTCGTTATGTGTCGGAAGCTCGCTTCGTCGTACGTTCTCCCAGCGTCGGCCAACCCTCAGCCATGGGTTTCGCGCTACAGAGCGTGGGCTTCTCGACCGGGATGAATGACGCTTACGCCATTCATGAGTACATCGCCTCGCGTGACAGCATCCATGAATTGGGACGCCGCTTCGATCTCGACCAACTTCTGTCGCGGCCCGGGACGGATCCCCTGTCACGCTACCCACGCCTATGGGAACAGCGAAGCGACGAGGCCCGCCACAAGGCCTTCCAGCGCTTGCTGACAGTCGGCTACGACGCCACAACCGGCATCAGCACGATCCGCGTCGAGGCCTTCTCGCCTAAGGACGCCCAGGCGTTGAACCTGGCGTTGCTGGACAACGGCGAAGCGTTGATCAACCGCCTAAATGACCGTTCGGCCATGAACGCGATCAAAGATGCGCAGGCTGCGCTCGAGCGCGCGCAGACAGAGGTGGCGGCGTCTCAACAAGCCCTGACCGCCCTGCGTAACAGCGCCGAGTTCATCGATCCTCGCCTGGCCGTCACTGAGAACTCCAGCGTCATCAGCGGCCTGCTGGTGGCAATAGCCGAACTGCGCGCCGAGCGCGCCCAGCTTGCCTCACAGGCCCCGTCCAGCCCGCAACTGCCGCTGATCGACAACCGCATCGCCGCCTACGAGCGTCAGGTGACGGAAGCGCGCGCGAAGATGACCGGTAGCGCGTCCTCACTCGCCCCCAAGGTCGGCGCCTTTGAAGATTTGACCCTGCGCCGCGAGATCGCGGACAAGCAACTCGCCCAGGCCACCGCCGCGCTGCTGACTGCGGAACAGGAAGCACGGCGCCAGAAGCTGTATCTGGAACGCATCGTCACGCCCAGCTTGCCGGACAAGTCGACCGAACCACGTCGCTGGACCGCCATTCTCACCATCTTCGCCACCTGCCTGCTCTTCTATGGCGTGGGCTGGTTGGTATGGGCTGGGGTGCGCGAGCACAAGCAGGACTGATGGACAGCCCAGATGAACTCCCCGGCCTCTGCGTACAAGGCGTTGGGAAGACCTATCACGGCGCCTCTAAGGCTTTGTTCTCCGACGTCAACTTTGACTTGGCAAGAGATGGTCGACTCGCGCTTCTCGGACGAAACGGTCAAGGAAAATCCACATTGATTAAAATGCTGGGCGGCGTTCTCCCAGCGACGACGGGCAAGATCGACTGGCGCATGACATCGTCCTGGCCCATCGGTTTCGGCGGCGGGTTTCAGGGCAGCCTGTCAGGTTTGGACAACATCCGGTTCTTGGCACGCCTCTACCGTAAGAACTACCAAGAACTGGTCGAGTTGGTAGACGACTTCGCCGAATTGGGTAAGGCGTTGCGGGAACCAGTACGTCAGTATTCGTCAGGCATGCGCGCTCGACTAGCCTTCGGCCTGTCGCTTGCGATTGAGTTTGACTGCTACCTGATAGATGAACTGGTGGCCGTAGGCGACGCTCGATTTCAACGAAAATGTCAAGTTGCGCTTTTCGAACATCGCGCGAACCGAGCCTTCCTGATGGCTTCCCACGATACGCATCTGATCGCCAATTACTGTGATCGCGCCGTCATTATCGAAAGCGGCCGAGCCAAGATGTTTAACGATGTCGAAGAAGCCGTCGAAGTCTACACTTGGTTACGGGCAGCATGAACGAAAACTGGATTTTAAGTGACTGGCTTGTGCTGCCCTACACGCCTGATCAAGAGGCATGGCGCGACAGTCTGTATCAAGCCGCCGCGAAAGCCGGGCGGACCATTTTCGAATGGGACCAGGGCGGCGAAACGGACTGGAACACACGGCCGCTTCTACTGACCGCCAACGTCACATCGGCGCTTTCCATCCAATCCGATCCGGCTCGGATCGCCGCTGTCATCGGCTCTCTCGATGTAGCGACGCAGAATAGTCTGTCGACATCAGAACGGCACGATGTCGTGCGAGCCGTCACGGACGGTTTCGCACAGTTGGCTCTACTTCCGCCTGAGCGGATTTTCAGTTCAGAGAGCTTTAACAGCAGCCCTCTGGAAATACTGCCCGGCCTCATCGTATCCTCGCCTCCCAAAGGTTCACCTTCCACTACCCCTCTCGCCACAGCCTTAGAGATACACCTGAAGGACAAGGCCATCTGGCCGGTGGAGATATTCTCATGGAGCTCTCCCTTCCAACGTGACGGCGACTTCGCGGTTCTAGACCTTACCGGGCGGCCGCGCTTCCTGGCGTTCGGCCCCTACATCGTCATGCCTGTCGGCCGCTGGAAAGCGCGCTTCAGAATCACATTCGACGACTACGCCAGCCGCTATCTATTTCGCGTCGATTGGGGCGGAGTTGAGCATTATTCAAGCTACGAATTCCGTCCCGGCAAGGCCGGGATGTACGAGCTTGAAATGTCTTTCGACTGGTTAGAGCGAGCATCATGCGAGTTTCGCGTCCTTCTGAGGGAAGGCGCATTCCACGGCGAGGTCGCTATATCGGACCTGACGATTATTCGCGAAAGCTAAGAGAGTCTCTCGTCCCCATCCGCACCATGCCGTCTTTCGTCAACGGTCGCCACCAGTCGGAATGCTCAAGGTACCAGATCACGGTATGGCGAAGCCCTGTGTCGAAATCGATCCGGGGCCTCCACGCGTGGTCTTGAGCAATACGGCCCGCATCGATTGCGTAGCGGCGATCATGCCCCGGCCGATCTTCAACAAAAACGATCTGAGTTTGGTAGGAAAAACCGTCCGACCGAGGCTGGAGATGGTCCAGCGCCTCGCAGACCCGTTCGGCGATCTGCAGATTGGTGCGTTCCGCATTGCCGCCGACGCAGTAGGTGCGCCCCGGCTCGGCCACCTGCAGCATCAACGCCAGGGCGCGGGCGTGATCCTCGACGAACAGCCAGTCGCGGACATTGAGGCCGTCGCCGTAGATCGGCAGGCTCTCTCCCGACAGGGCGCGCAGGATCAGGGTCGGGATCAGCTTTTCAGGAAACTGTCGGGGGCCGTAGTTGTTGGAGCAGTTGCTGATGAGCACGGGCAGCCCGAAGGTCTGGCCCCAGGCGCGCACCAGGTGGTCCGACGCCGCCTTGGAGGCGGAGTAGGGCGAGCGCGGATCATAGGGCGTCGTCTCATCGAACCGCCCCTCAGCGCCGAGGGAGCCGAACACCTCGTCCGTCGAGACATGGAGGAAGCGGAAGCCGTCGCGCGCCGCGCCGGTCAGGCCACGCCAGTAGGCCAAAGCTTGGTCGAGCAGAACCTGCGTCCCGACCACATTGGTCTGGATGAAGACAGCCGGTCCGTCGATCGAGCGATCGACGTGCGTCTCGGCCGCCAGATGGGCGACGCGATCCGGCTGAAAATCGTGGAAGGCGCCGGCCATGGCCGACGCATCGCAGATGTCGGCCTTGAGGAAGCGGAAACCGGGATGAAGCGCGACCTCGTCCAGGGAGGCCTCGACCCCGGCGTAGGTCAGCTTGTCGACAACCAGCACCTCGTCGCCACGCGCCAGAAGCTCGCGAACCAGAGCCGAGCCGATGAAGCCGGCGCCGCCGGTGAGCAATGTCCGCACAAGCGTCTCCTTCGTCGCAGACGCCCCGGCTAACGGCTAACCGCGCCCAGGTCCACAACCGACAGGGTCGAGGCCTGATCGCCTCGGAAGGGCGTGTCCAGATCCCGCAGGCGCGGCCAGGCGCGGTCGCGGTCCGCCAGAACCGCCTGGTCCGCCGTGACCGGCCAGGAAATCTCGAGGTCGGGATCGTCCCACGCCAGGCCCGCCTCATGCTCGGGGGCGTACGGCGCCGAAACCTTATAGGCGACCTCCGTGCCCGGCCGCAGGGTGACGAAGCCGTGGGCGAAGGACGGCGGCACGAACAACTGATCGCCGCTCTCAGCCGACAGCTCGACCGCATGGGCGCGGCCGAAACTGGGCGCCCCGGCGCGCAGGTCGACCACGACATCGAGGATGGCGCCGCGCAGGCAGCGCACCAGCTTCGCCTGGGCATAGGGCGGACGCTGAAAATGCAAGCCGCGCACGACGCCCTGGGCCTCGGACCAGGACTGGTTGTCCTGCACGAAGTCGCAATCGATGCCGGCGGCGGCGAAACGCGCCCTGGACCAGGTTTCCGAGAACCATCCCCGCGCGTCGCCGTGGCGCGGGGTCCGCAACAGGATGACCTCTCCGTTCACGAGCCAGCCGGGCTGGACGTCGTTTCGGCCGAGGCCGCAGGCTTGGAGGCCATCAGGGCGTAGGCGCGGTCCAGCGCCTCATTGCGGACGAACAGCAGACGCGGCGCAGGCGCAGCTTCCCGCTCCCAGGCGCCCGGCGTGGCGCCGCCGTTCAGCGGCGAGCCGTAAAAGATATGAGCGCCGATCTGACGCACGCGCTCCAGCCTCCGCCCCCAGGATGGGCGGACATAGTTGGCGTGATAGTTCACCGAATTCTTGGGCAGCTGGCTGGCCGAGCGGCCTTCATAGACTTCGCGTGCGATACGCTCGGCGCGCGCCCAGGCGACAGCGCTGACGGGACGACGACCGATCGAGCCGTCACAGGTGAAGGTGAACTGGCAGGTGCGGCTGTTGCGCTGATAGACGACCTCGCAGACGTCCTTGGGATAGGCGCGGTGCCGCGAACGATTCAGCACGACCTCGGCGACCGCAGCCTGACCGGATTCGCTCTCGTTGCGCGCTTCATAATAGACCGCCTGGGTCAGGCACTCGAGATCATTGTCCGGAATGCGCGGCGGCGTTCTCAGGTCAAGCGTCGGCTCGACATAGCCGCGGCTGTTACGGCGGGCCGAACTCGTCCCAGATAGGTTGAGGGGCGGCGGCGCGAAGGAGGCGGCGGGTTCGTCCTGAACCACAGACGCCGTGCGCCCTGCGCCGGAGGTGCGACGAGTTTCAGCTCTGCGAGGTTCGGCGCGGGGCCGCACAGGCGTCGGCGGAGCGTCGCTCAGACGCGCGCCCGCGCCTTCCTTGACCATGGTCTGCAGACGGGCGTTCAGGCGGGCTCGACGATCCGCATCCGTCTCCGTCGCAAGGGCCGGGGTCGTCGGAGCATAGGCGGGAATCGGCTTGATCGCGCCGGGTTCCGCCTGGGCGAAGGGGACGTGATTGGTCAGCCCCGCCCAACCGGCGACGCCCAATCCTCCCGCGATCAGCACCGAAGCGACGCCGCGCATCATTCCCCCCCACAAACTATCCGCTCTGAATACCAGCCGTCACGATCAGCGCCAAGCAGAAGCGCGGGTCGACGAGATTGGCAGGCGCGACGCGAGGCCCTAGTAAGGCCCTGTCATGCAGACCGCGCGCCGCTCCGGCTTTTCCCTCATCGAAGCCCTGGTCGTCCTGGCGATCGGCGGCATGGCGCTGGCCGTCATCTTCTCGATCGGAATCAAGGCCGGCGACAGCGGTTTTTCGTTGGGCCGACGCGCCATGTCGGTCGCCGACGCCGATGTCGCCGTCAGCGACCTGCGCAGCATCATCCGCAGCGTCAGCGTCCGGCCGCCCGCCTCCATGCTGGAAGGCGTCGACCAGCCTATCCTGGCGGCGCCTGATCGGCTGGAGGTCGATGTGGTGATGGAGCGGGCCACGGGTTGCGCGCCCCAAGGCTGGGCCGGCCGCATGACCCTGAGCCTTCGCACCGAGGGCGAGCCTGCCGTGCTGTGCCAGGCCGGCGACCGGACCATCACGTTGATGCCCCTGCCGCAGGGCGTGGAGGCTGCATTGTCCTATTCCGAAGACGGGCAGGCCTGGACGCCGACATTCGAGACCCCGAGAAACCAGTCCCTGAGCATGGACGGCATGCGCAGCCGCCAGTTGTTCGTCCGCCTTAAGGCCGGACCGGTGGATGTGGTCGAGACCGCCTCGAGCGGACTGCCCGGACGATGGGTGAGGTCCGATGTCGACTTCTAGCCCCGACGCTTGCTTGTCCGCTCCACGGCCGCGTCGCGGCTTCGCCCTGCCGGCGGTGCTGGCGGTGACGGGGGTGGTCACGCTGATCTTCCTGGTGGCCATCACCGCCCTGGCCAGCCTCACGGCCGAAGCGGCGGCGGCGCGCGCCCGCGTGCGTTTCCTGCAGCGCGCCATGACGGCCGAAGCCGCCCTCGCCTATATGGCCGCGACGGAACCGACGCGCGCCTATGGCTTCGGCGTCAATGACATACGCAATCCGTTCGACGCCGACTTCAACGCAGAGCCGTCCAATGCGTCTGGCGTGCCGGTTGAACAGGTTTTCGCCGACGGCCGCCGCTATCTGATGGATGTGGACGGCCCTCTGGTGCTGCGGCTGCAGGATCAGGCAGGCATGCTCAACACCGCCATGCTGTTCGGCCAGGTCCATGAGCGTTACCTCGAAGCCGTCGGCGTCGAGGCCAGCGAGCGTCAGCCCATGATCGCCCGTTTTCAGGACTACATCGACTATGATGATCTGAGACAGCCCAACGGCGCCGAACGCGCCGATTACGCCAATGGCGGACCCGCCAATCGCCGCCTGATCCGGCCAACCGAATGGCTGTCGATCCTGGGCGCGCGTCAAGCCGTGGATGCAAAGGCGTGGCGACGGATGCGCCCGCACCTGGCCGCCGACCCTACAGCGTCGTCTATCAATGTGAACACCGCCAGCGCGCCGGTCCTGGCCCTCTGGTTCGGGCTGAACGAAAGCCAGGCCGAGGCGCTGATCCGCGCCCGCGCAGACCGCCCGCTGACCTCGCTGACCGACATCAGCAATGTCACAGGCGCCGCCTTCGACGGCGACTTTGAGCAGGTCTACACCTACCCCTCGGGCGTCACGATCCTGACCCTGCACGACACCCGATCCGCCTGGACCTATCGCGCGCGCCTGACGCTGACCCCGACCGCTCTTGAGCAACCGCTCTGGATCGACCAGACTGAACTGACAGAAGCTCCTCGCCGAGCCGTGGCCGACACATCCGATGCAACTCGACTTTCTTACGCCCCGCGTTGAGCGGCTCAGCGCCGACGGCGCCATCGACGTCGTCCACCCCGGCGGACGGCTGGGCGGATCGCTGCGGCGTCCTATTCTGCTGCTGGCGCGCGATCTGTGCGCCTTCACCCTGTTTTCGAGCGCCGCCCTGCCGCGCAGCCGACGTCGCCAGGCCGCCGCCCTGCATGCGCGCCTCGGCGCGCCCTATGTCCAGTCCGGCTCGGCCCTGACCAAGGCGGGAGACGACTTCGGCGTCTGGTGGTGGGACGCCGATCGCGTCGAGGCCCTGCTGACCGCCAAAGACGTGACCACGCGCCCCCTGATCCGTCCCGAAACCCTGGCCCAACCGCGCGGCGAAGGCTGGCGCATCGTGCGCTTGAAACTGGGTTATGAGGCCCAGCTATGGGCGGGCAAGGCGCTGCTCGCCTCCGCCTGGCGTCGAGACCGCTACGACGCCGCCGCCTGGTCCGCCTTCGTGCGCCTGCAACGCGCCGAAATGAATGCGCCAGAGACCCCTCCGGCGTCGGCCGACCTGCCGTTGGCCCTGGACAACCGCGAAGCCTTCGCCCTGGCCCCAGTCGAACTGACGCGCGAACAGATGGCCCTGGCGGCGGGCGGCGCGACGGCCTTCGCCTCCCTGTGCTTCGCCGCCTTCCTGGCAGGCCAAGGTCATGAACTGGCCAAGGATACGGCGCGGGTCGAAGCCGAGACCGCTGAAATCCGCGCCGCCACCCCGCGCGCCGCCGCCGTGCAGAACCTGGACGCCAGCCAGAAGAAGCTCGTCGCCTATCGTCAGATCGAAGAGCGAACCAGCCCGCTGAGCGCCGCCGGCGCCGCCATCGGCGTCCTGGCCCTGCACGACCTGACGCCGACCGCGCTGAACGCCGAAGCTGAGATGCTGAGCGTCACCCTCGGCTATGAGGCGCTGGACAAGATCGCGGGCTTGATCGCGGACCTCGAAGGCTCCGGCTATTTCCACGACGTCCGGCCGCGCACCGACGCTTCGGCCAAGACGCTGGTCGTAGAGATGAAGGTCCGCGAAGCGGCGCCGCCGCTGAGTCCGGAACTCTAGCCCGACCTATCCGCGACTATCGCGGCGCCGAGGTCTGATAGCGGATGAATCGGCAACCGCCGTCATCGGTGCGCAGCGTCATGACGACCCGATCCTGATGGATCAGATTGGCGCTGACAGACCCGCATCCGCCGCCCTCGGCGATGTCCAGCGCCGGCGCCAGGGTGTAGCGCCAGGACGTCCGCAACTCGAGTACGCGATCGCCTTCGGCTGGGGTCATGGAAGGATCGATGATCCGGACCGGCTCCCCGGTGCGATTGGCCTCGCGCCGCAGGTCGGACACCTGACGCTGGAACTCGAAGAAGACCGCATGAGCGGTCGTCTGGTCCAGCATCCGCGAGGTCGAAGGCATGATGATAGCGGAGCTGAGCGCGAAGATCGCCAGCACCACCAAGATCTCCATCAGGCTGTAACCGCCGCGCTTGGCCCGCCGCCCGCCAGAGCCGGCGAAGCATGCCAAGAGCGGACGCGCAGGCTTAGCGCGCCTGATCGGACGACACATCGGCGTTGACGCCCTCGCCGCCTTCCTGACCGTCAGCACCGTAGCTGACGACCCGCGCGCGCATCTCCGCCGGTGCGTCCACACCTGCGGCTGCGGGCGCCACATAGATGTAGGGACGGCCCCAGGGATCCGGCGGCAGATCCTTGTCCAGATAGGGACCGGACCAACCCGGCGCCTGTTCTGCGCTGCCCTGCATCAGCAGGGCCAGGCCCTCCTGCTCGGTCGGCAGACGGCCGATATCGATTCGCATCGTCTCGAGCGCCGCTTCCAGCGAGCGGATTTGCAGGCGCGCGGTCTGGGTCTTGGACTTGTCCAGTTGGGTGAACAGTCGCGGCCCCACCACGGCGGCGATCAAGGCGATGATCGCCAGAACCACCAGGATTTCGAGCATGGAATAACCCGCCCGCGCCGCGCGCGTATCGAAACGACGTTCGGATTGATGCGAAGAGGCAACGGCGGTCGAAAAACGGCGATGGAGTCGGTTCAGACTGGAAAGCATTGATCGACCACTCTGGATTTCTAAGCTGTTATGGACGCTTAGCGGTTGCTATAGCTCAGGGCGCATGGGGGGTCGATGCGAATTGCGGCCTGGGCGCGCCCGCAACACGATACAGGACAGATCTTGCAAGGCTTCATGGCTGACATGGTCGCTTCGACGCGCGCGTCGATCGAGACGCTGAAGGAGCGCCTGCGCCGCACGACCCCGCGCGAGCGCATGCTTCTTGGCGCGCTCGTGCTGGGCGCCGCCTTTTATGCGCCTGTGGCCGCCCTCGAATCCCGCAGCACCCAGGCCGATGCCTATATCGACGCCTTGAGCGAACAGTCGACCGCCCGCCTGACCGCCAACGCCGCACGCCGCATCGCCGAAGGGGCCTCCGATCGCCTGGCCCTGGACGACATGAACGCCTGGGGATTTGAAGCCTCCAATCCGGCCGTCGCCCAGGTGCTGATCGAGCACCGCCTGGTGGAAGCCGCCGAAGCCGTCGCCCTGCCCAACCCGCGCATCACCACCAACGCCAAGGTCGAAGCCATCGGCCCGACCCAGTGGCTGGAAGCCGAGATCCAGGCCGACCTGCGTTGGAGTCCGACCTTCGCCTTTCTGGATAAACTGGGCGAGTGGCCCGAGGGCTTTCGCGTGGTCAGCTTCCGCTATGAACTGACCCCGCCGCGACCGATGACGGACGCCGCTGAACCGCCTCAGACCAGCGGCAAACTATGGCTGCGTCTGGCCTTCCCCGTGCGCCTAGCTCAGTCCGACTTGGCGGAGAAGGCGTCGTGAAGCCGCTGCTGTGGCTGGCGCCGCCGCTCGTTCTGGCGCTGAGCTTCCTGAGCGGAACGACCTGGCCGGGACGCCCCGAAGAGCC
>NZ_DAMCNG010000045.1:12861-15995 GCF_032107865.1 Brevundimonas sp. | reverse complement strand
GTCCGATGCAGTTCTCGGCCGCGCGCCCGGCAGGGCCGAGGGCGATCAGGCGGTCGGCCGCCTTTTCGCAGTCGCCCCGCGTCATCCAGAGGCCGTCGACCAGATCGCGCTGGTAGCGTTTCAGCTCCAGGTGAATGCCCGCCAGGCTGGTGATGGCGCCGGAGGTGCCGACCAGATGGCCGTGTCCAGCGCCGACGCGCGCCAGAAAGTCGGGGCCTTCGGGGCCCCCCATGGCGATGGCGGCGCCGAAGTCGGCGACCATGGCCTCATACCACTCGGGCGGGCTGCCCTCGGGCTCGGGGTGGCGTTCGGCCAGGCTGACCACGCCCAGCGGCGCCGACATCCAGGCGGTGGTTTCGAAGCCGCGCGGCCCCTTCATCAGCCAGGACAGTTCGGTCGAGCCGCCGCCCACGTCGATCACCAGCACCGCCTCGGCGCGCGGATCGAACAGGTTCAGGCAGCCCGCGACCGACAGGGCGGCTTCCTCGGACGGGTCGATGATCCTGAGCCGCAGGCCGGTGCCGCGCCGCACCCGCTCGACGAAGGCGGGGCCGTTTTCGGCCATCCGGCAGGCCTGGGTGGCGACGGCGGTCAGGCGATTGGGATCGACGCCCTTGCGCACCAGGCGCTCGGCGCACAGGGCCAGGGCGTCATAGGCCCGGTCCATGGCCCGATCATCCAGGCGGCCGGTGCGCGACAGGCTCTCGCCCAGACGCACGATGCGGCTGAAGGAATCCACCACGCGGAAGCCGTCACGCGACGGGCGCGCGATCAGCAGGCGGCAGTTATTGGTCCCCAGGTCGAGCGCGCCGTAGAGGGGCGCGTCTCGATCGAAAGCACCGCTGTTGCGGGGCCTCCGAGGCAGGGACCGCGTGTCGCGCCGTCCGGGCGCGCCAGGGGTCTCCGGCATGGGCCGAGTTCTCATGTGGGCGGTCCGAAGCGGCGCCCGTCTCTCACAGGTTAAACCGCCCCGGCCCGTCGCGCCAAGCCGTCATGTGCGAGGCGCGCCTTAAGACTCTTAGCGACGGCGGGGGCTGAGGATGTCGCCGAGGCGGTCGGGCGTGCCCTCGATGCGCTCCAGACGCGGGTAGCGCAGGCCGTCGTGATAGTCGAAGTCGACGGTGCGATAGCGGTCGCCGTTCTTGAGCAGCAGGCGGATCGGGGCGTCGGTTCCCTTGGCGGCGGTGACGGTGTCGCGCAGCTTCTCGGCCGAGGCGGCGATGTCGTTGACGGCGACCAGCTCCCAGCCCGGCCCGATGTCGGCCTGGAAGGCGCGGCCGCCCCAGCGGACGCCGGTCAGCTTGTTCGACGAGGACAGGGTGAAGCCCAGGGAATACTGGAAGTCGTTGGCCCAGCCCGACTGGATGCGCTTTTCGTCGGCCGTCAGGGTGTCGGTGTAGGTCAGGCGGTAGCCGCCGCGCGCCAGACCGTCCAGCGGCGCCTTGGCGTCCGGGCCGTTGGCGTCCAGGCGCGTGCGCAGGAAGGTCGCCCAGTCGTGTGGGTGGACGGCGTTCAGCGCCGCCGTCACGTCGTTGAACGTATAGCCGCGCGGCACCCAGGAGCCGTCGTCGCCGCCGAAGAAGCCCTTGGCGAAGTCGTCCAGCGACTTCTTCGCGCCCGTGGCCTCGCGGATCAGGGTGTCGGCGTCCAGCCAGATCAGCAGGGCCTCGCGGTAATAGTCGCCCGTGCCGCGCATCCACGACGAATAGGGGTTCGACGTGCGATAGCCGAGCAGGTTGTGGTTGTTCGTGTCCTGAAGCGAGCGCCATTCGCGGCCCGGCTGGTTGTCATAGAAGGCGGCGTTCTCGGCCACGGTGACCAGGATGTCTTCCTTGGACGCCAGGCCCGAACGGGCGGTCAGCACGTCGCCCCAGTATTCCGTCTGACCCTCATAGACCCACAGAAGGGTGTTCTGGGTCGGGATGTTGTGGTTGGCGGTCAGTTCGTCGGCGGGGCGCTGGCGCTTGCCGTTCCAGGCATGGACGAATTCGTGCGGCAGCAGGCCGACGGCCCCCATGCTCTTGCCCCAGTTGGTGAAGAAGTCGGTCGGGACCGAGTTCTCGGACGAGCGGTGATGCTCCAGCCCGATGCCGCCCATCTTCGACGTGGCGGCCACCAGGAAATCGTAGCGGTCATAGGGGCGGGCGCCGAACAGGCGGTCGGTCTGGGTGACCAGGTTCTCGAACCAGCCGAGCTGCTGGGTCGTGGGGGCCAGATCCTTGGCCGCATCGGCGACGATGTTCAGGTGGACGGCGCCTTCGCCGTCGCCCCGGCGCGGATCGATGGCGATGCGCTGGAAGTTGGCGCCGCCGAACAGGGGGCTGTCGATCAGGGTGTAGAGGTCGGTCGGCGCAAACGTCGCCAGGCCGTCGACGAAACTCTCGGTGTCCAGCGCCACGCCGTATTTCCAGCCCTGCGGCAGGCGGATCGACGGGGCGAAGGTGATGCCGGTCGAGCGATAGCCCGCCGGATAGAGCAGGGCCTTTTCCCACTGCAGATTGACCATCTCGGGCGTCATGATCACGCGCCAGGTCGAGCTGTCCGGCTGGGTCAGCCACTGGAAGTCGACGGTGATTTCGCTGACGCCTCGCGGTACCTCGATGTGGAAGGCGTAGGGGTCAATGGTGTCGCGCAGCCAGTCGATTCGCTGTCCGCCGCCTTGGACGGTGACGCCGGAAATCAGCTGGATCGGGCCGGTCGCCGCATGGTTGCCGGGCAGGAATTTCGGATAGAGCAGGACCAGGGGGCCGGGCGTGACCGGGATGGTCTGGCGCACGCGGACGATCTTCTTTTCGACGTCAGTGGCGTCGACCTCATAGCGGATGACGCCGGGATAGGCCTCGGCCGTCGGCGCCGGGATCGGCGGTAGGGCGCGGGGCAGGGCCAGGGGCGTGTTCTGCGGCGTCGGCTCGGCGGGGGCCTGCGGGCCGGTCCATTGCTGAGCGAGCGCGGTCGAGGCGGCCGAGGTCAGCAGCAGGGCGAGGGCGGCGGCGGGCAGGCGATGGGTCAGGGTCATCTTATTCTCGTAGCCCTTCTCCCCTCGGGGGAGAAGGTGGGCGGCGAAGCCGCTCGGATGAGGGGGCGGCTTCCATAGGCAAGGTGTCTGGCGTTTTGCGCGCTGCGGACGGGGGGGG
>NZ_DAMCNG010000045.1:0-12851 GCF_032107865.1 Brevundimonas sp. | reverse complement strand
CCTCATCCGTCTCGCTTCGCGAGCCACCTTCTCCCCCGAGGGGAGAAGGCAGGGTTGGCGGTGTTTTCTAGCGACGACGCGGGCTCAGTATGTCGCCCAGCCGGTCGGGCGTACCCTCGATCCGCTCCAGGTGCGGGTAGCGCAGGCCGTCATGATAGTCGAAGCGCACCGTCTTGAAGCGATCGCCGTTCTTGAGGATCAGCTCGATCGGGTCGGTCGATCCCTTGGCGGCGGTGACGGCGTCCTTGAGCACGTCAGCCGAGGCGGCGCGGCCGCCGACGGCGACGACTTCCCAACCTGAGGTCAGCCCCTGCTCGAACGCCGGGCCGCCCCACAGGACGGAGGTGATCCGGTTCGACCCGTTCATCATGAAGCCGAGCGAATAGGTGAAGTCGTTGCGGCCCAGCTCTTTATAAAGGGCGCCCATGTAGCCGGACGGCTCTTCCTTGAAGACCAGGCGGTAGCCGCCGCGCTCGAAGCCGTCCAGCGGCCCGCGCGAGTCGGGGCCGACCGCGTCCAGTCGCTCGCGCAGGAAGGCGGCCCAATCGTTCGACTGCACCCCGTTCAGGGTCGAGGCCACGTCGGCGAAGGTGTAGGGGGCCGGATCCCAGTTCCCATCCTCGACGCCGAAGAAGGCCTTGGCGAAGTCGTCCAGCGACTTCTTCCCGCCCGTGCGCTCGCGGATCAGGGTGTCGGCGTCCAGCCAGATCAGCGCGCCTTCGCGATAATAGTCCTCGCTGCGCTGATAGCTGCTCCAGGGCTGCGGGCGGCGCTGGCTGATGATGGGGTCGTTGGTGGTGTCCTGCATGGCGCGCCACTGGCGGCCGGGGATGTGCTGGAAGCTGGCGGCGCTCATGGCCAGGACGTCCAGCGCCTGCTGCTTGGACATCAATCCGGCGCGGGCGGTCAGGACCAGGCCCCAGTACTGCGTCTGGCCCTCATAGACCCACATCAGGGAGTTCTGCAGCGGCTCGTTCAGATTGGGCGTCAGCTGATCGGCCGGACGGCGCCATTTGCCGTTCCAGCTGTGGGTGTATTCGTGGCCCAGCAGGTCGCGGTCGGCCAGGGTGCCCTCGCGGTCGGTGAAATACTTCACATCGACGCTGTTCTCGGACGAGCGGTGGTGTTCCAGCCCGATACCGCCCAGCTTGTCCGTCACGGCCAGCAGGAAGTCGTAGTGGTTGAAGTGGCGCGCGCCGAACAGGCGGTCGGCCTGCTGGACCAGGTTGCGGTGCAGTTGGACGTGCTCGTCGCTGGCCTCCAGCATCTTGGCCGTGTCAGCCACGACGTTGAGGCGGACCGGCGAGCGGCCGCCCGGATCGAGGTCGATCTGGCGATAGTGGGCGCCGGCGAAGACGGGACTGTCGGCCAGATGCTCCAGCGTGATGGGGGCGAAGGTCGCCAGACCGTTCTCGAAGCTGACGGTGTCGAGGGCCACGCCGTAGTTCCAGCCCTGGGGCAGCTTCAGCGTCGGCTGGAAGGTGATCTGGCGTGAATAATAGCCCGCCGGATACAGCAGGGCCTTCTCCCACTGGATGTTCAGCATCTCGGGCGTAACGACGACGCGGCCCTGATTGCCCTCGATCGGCGTCAGCCACTGGAAGGCGGCCTCGACCTCGGTCACGCCGGACGGAACCTCGATCTGATAGGCCCAGGGCTGGACGGTGTTGCGCACCCATTCCAGCCGCCGCCCCTCGGCGGTGAAGGTCAGGCCGCCGACGTTGGCGACGGGGCCGACCGGGCCGTGGTTGCCGGGAATCCATTGCGGATAGAAGAGGACCAGAGGGCCAGGGCCGCTGACCGGAATGGTCTGGCGCACCTGGATCAGGCGGCGGTCGATGTCGGTGGCGTCGACGTCCAGCTTGATGACGCCGGGATAGGCCTCGTCCTTGGCCGGGGGGATCGGCGCCAGGGCGACGGGCAGGGCGGGCGTACCCACTTGAGCCAAAGCGGCGCCGGCGCTGAACAGCAAGGCGGACGCGCAGGCGGTGACAAGCAGACGGGTGGCGGGACGCATCATCAGGGGGCTTTCCGGCAAGGCGGCGAGGACGCAGCAGATCACTGTGCGTCGCGGCTATGGTCAAGCCCGAGGTGGGCGGATGAATTCGCCGTCATGTTTGGGTCGCCTGCGCGGAGGCGGATTTCATCGGCTGCGGCGGCGTACTAGCCTGCCAGCGGCATCACAAGGCGAGGGAGATCACATGGACGGGAAGTGGATTTTGGCGAGTGTCGCCGCAGGGCTGGCGATCTCGGCGTCGTCGTTGACCGTTGCGGCCCAGGCGCAGACGTCCGATCGCGCCAGCCATGAGCCAGTGATCGAGACCGGAGACGTCGACCGCTTTTATGCGCTTTACGACAGCGCTGCCGGACGGCCGACCGCCGAGCAGCTTCAGGCCTATCTGGATGGCGGCTCCACCGGTCTGACGCACCTGGCGAAGGTGCGCAGGGTGACGGGCGCGAGGATGGCGGACGCCATGGCCGCCCGGCCTGAAATCTATGTCGAGGCGCGGGCCTGCGCCGACCACCTGCCGCGCGTCCGTGCGCGGGTCGCCGAGGGGCTGGCCCGCTTCATTGATGAATATCCCGAGGCGCAGTTTCCTTCAGCGACTTTTGTGATCGGTCGCGGCCGCCCTGTCGCAGTCGGCAGTCCGGTGGACGGAATCCAGGTGGGGCTGGAAGCGCTCTGCGCCACCGACTTCATCAATCCCGACATCGAGGACCGCTTTGTCGGCGTTCTGATCCACGAGTATGTCCATACCCAGCAGGCGCCGGAGCTTACCGAAAAGGAGCAGTACACGGTTCTGGAGGTGTCGCTGGCCGAGGGCGTCGCCGAGTTCGTGACCGAACTGCTGATGGGCGCGCCGGCCTATACCTATCTCGAGCCGCAGACGCGCGGTCGTGAACTCGAGATCGAGACCGCCTTCCTCGCCGATATCGACAAGACCGACCTGAAGGACTGGGTCTATAATTCCACGCCGGAGAAGCCTGGCGATCTGGGCTACTGGGCCGGTTATCGCATCGCCAAGGCCTACTATCGCCGCGCGCCGGACAAGAAGGCGGCGCTGCAGGCGATATTGCAGATGACGGACGCCAGGACCTTCCTTGCCGAGAGCGGCTGGAGGCCGGGCATGAACCTAGACTAGCGGTCCGGGTTCACTTCCAGCAGTTCGACGGTGAAGCGCAGGGCCGAGTTGGCGGGAATCTCGGTTCCCATCCAGCGCGGGCCGTAGGCCAGGTCGGCGGGGATGACGAACTCATAGGTTTCGCCTTCGCGCATCAGGGCGACGCCCTCGGTCCAGCCCTTGATGACGCGGTTCAGCGGAAAGCTGGCCGGTTCGTTGCGCGAATAGGAGCTGTCGAACTCGCGTCCGTCGATGAAGGTGCCGCGATAGTGGACCTTGACCGTGTCGGTCGCAGTGGGTTGCGCGCCCTCGGGGTTGGCCTTGCTGACGAGGCGATATTGCAGGCCGGACTCGGTCGAGGTCCAGCCGCGACGCTGGCTGTTCCACATTAGATAGGCGGCTTGGCCGACTTCCCAGTTCTCCTGGGTCGCGGGGCCGACCGCCTCTCGCAGGCCGGGATAGCCGACATCCGGCGTCGAGGCGCAGGCGACCAGAGACAGGGACAGCGATAGGGCGGCGAGAACGGGCAGGGCGATGTGCTTCATAAGGCTAGGCTTATCACGCTGATTGAAACTGTCACCTAGCCGCGTGAGGGGTCTTTATTTCGCCCAAGAAGGGCGTATATATGCGCGTTCGCAGATTCCCTGAATCCCGCGCGAAAGCGCCGAGGCCCGGTTTGTCGCCCTCCGACCGGTGCGAAGGCGTCGCCCCTCCCCAAGGGGGCGGATACATCCAGGCGTCCTGATCCGCATGCGGGTCGAGGGTGGACGCCGAGAGACATTTAACGGTCACGGATCGCCGATCGGCGCGCCGTGGCTGCTGCATTGAGAGCGGGCCTCGCAAGGGGCCGCGATTGGGAAAACAGAATGGCCAAGTCCACCGACGGTCTCGCCTTGGGTAAGATCGCTGCCGCCACGTCGTTTACCGGCAAGAAGCGCATTCGCTATAGCTTCGGGCGCATCCCAGAAGCCGTGCAGATGCCGAACCTGATCGAGGTTCAGCGCGCTTCCTATGAGCAGTTCCTGCAGCGCGAGTCGCGCCCCGGTCTGCGCAACGACGAGGGCATCGAGGCGGTCTTCAAGTCGGTCTTCCCGATCAAGGACTTCAACGAACGCGCCGTCCTGGAATACGTCTCCTACGAGTTTGAAGACCCGAAGTACGACGTCGAAGAATGCATTCAGCGCGACATGACCTATGCCGCGCCGCTGAAGGTCAAGCTGCGCCTGATCGTCTTTGAGACCGAGGAAGAAACGGGCGCCCGTTCGGTCAAGGACATCAAGGAGCAGGACGTCTACATGGGCGATATCCCGCTCATGACGGACAAGGGCACCTTCATCGTCAACGGCACCGAGCGCGTGATCGTCTCGCAGATGCACCGTTCGCCGGGCGTCTTCTTCGACCACGACAAGGGCAAGACCCACTCGTCGGGCAAGCTGCTGTTCGCCGCCCGCGTGATCCCGTATCGTGGCTCGTGGCTGGACTTCGAGTTCGACGCCAAGGACATCGTCTTCGTCCGTATCGACCGTCGTCGTAAGCTGCCGGCTTCGACCTTCCTGCTGGCTCTCGGCATGGACGGCGAGGAAATCCTCAAGACCTTCTACGAGACCGTCCCCTACGAGAAGCGCGGCGAAGGCTGGGTCACCCCCTACAAGCCGGAACGCTGGCGCGGCGTGAAGCCGGAGTTCGACCTGGTCGACGCCGACACCGGCGAAGTGGTCGCCCCGGCCGGCCAGAAGATCAGCGCCCGCGCCGCCAAGAAGCTGGCCGACGGCGGTCTGAAGTCGCTGTCGCTGGCGGCTGACGCCCTGCTGACCAAGTATCTGGCCGCTGACGCTGTCAACTTCGAGACCGGCGAAATCTACGCCGAGGCGGGCGACGAGCTGGACGCCGCCTCGATCGAGCTGCTGGAAGCCAACGGCTTCACCACCATCGACGTGCTGGACATCGACCACGTCACGGTGGGCGCCTACATGCGCAACACCCTGCGCGTGGACAAGAACACGGGCCGCGAGGACGCGCTGTTCGACGTCTATCGCGTCATGCGCCCGGGCGAGCCGCCGACGCCGGAAGCCGCCGAGGCCATGTTCAACTCGCTGTTCTTCGACGCCGAGCGCTACGACCTGTCGGCCGTTGGTCGCGTGAAGATGAACATGCGTCTGGAAACCCCCGAGGTTTCCGACGAAATCCGCGTCCTGCAAAAGGACGACGTGCTGAAGGTGCTGCAGATCCTGGTCGGCCTGAAGGACGGCCGCGGCGAGATCGACGACATCGACAACCTGGGCAACCGTCGCGTGCGTTCGGTCGGCGAGCTGCTGGAAAACCAGTACCGCGTCGGTCTGCTGCGCATGGAGCGCGCCATCAAGGAGCGCATGAGCTCGGTCGATATCGACACGGTCATGCCGCACGACCTGATCAACGCCAAACCGGCCGCGGCTGCTGTGCGTGAATTCTTCGGCTCGTCGCAGCTGTCGCAGTTCATGGACCAGACGAACCCGCTGTCGGAGATCACCCACAAGCGTCGCCTTTCGGCGCTTGGCCCGGGCGGTCTGACCCGTGAGCGCGCCGGCTTTGAAGTCCGCGACGTGCACCCGACGCACTATGGCCGCATCTGCCCGATCGAAACGCCGGAAGGCCCGAACATCGGTCTGATCAACTCGCTGGCCACCCACGCCCGCGTCAACAAGTACGGCTTCATTGAAAGCCCGTACCGTCGCGTGGTTGACGGCAAGGCGACGGAAGAGGTGGTCTACATCTCGGCCATGGAAGAGGCGAAGCACGTCATCGCCCAGGCCAACATCGACCTGAAGGACGGCGAGATCGTCGAGGAGCTGGTGCCGGGCCGTATCAACGGCGACTCCCAGCTGCTGACCAAGGAAACGGTCGACATGATGGACGTGTCGCCGAAACAGGTCGTTTCGGTCGCCGCCGCCCTGATCCCCTTCCTGGAAAACGACGACGCCAACCGCGCGCTGATGGGCGCCAACATGCAACGTCAGGCCGTACCTCTGGTGCAGTCGGACGCGCCGCTGGTCGGCACCGGCATGGAAGCGGTCGTGGCCGTGGACTCGGGCGCCGTGGTGATCGCCCGTCGTGACGGCGTGGTCGAGCAGATCGACGGCACCCGCATCGTGGTTCGCGCCACGGGCGACGTGGACGCCGGTCGTTCGGGCGTCGATATCTATCGCCTGTCGAAGTTCCAGCGTTCCAACCAGTCGACCTGCATCAACCAGCGCCCGATCGTGCGCGTTGGCGATGAAGTGAAGACCGGCGACGTGATCGCCGACGGTCCGTCGACGGACCTGGGCGAGCTGGCGCTGGGCCGCAACGTCCTGGTCGCCTACATGCCCTGGAACGGCTACAACTTCGAAGACTCGATCCTGATCTCCGAGCGCATCGTGCGCGACGACATCTTCACCTCGATCCACCTCGAAGAGTTCGAGGTCATGGCCCGCGACACCAAGCTGGGTCCGGAAGAGATCACCCGCGACATCCCGAACGTCGGCGAGGAAGCCCTGCGCAACCTCGACGAGGCGGGCATCGTGGCCATCGGCGCCGAAGTCCAGCCGGGCGACATCCTGGTCGGCAAGGTGACGCCGAAGGGCGAAAGCCCGATGACTCCGGAAGAGAAGCTGCTGCGTGCCATCTTCGGCGAGAAGGCTTCGGACGTGCGCGACACCTCGCTGCGTCTGCCGCCGGGCGTCGCCGGCACCATCGTCGACGTGCGCGTGTTCAACCGCCACGGCATCGACAAGGACGAGCGCGCCATGGCCATCGAGCGCGCCGAGATCGAACGTCTGGGCAAGGACCGTGACGACGAGCTCAAGATCCTTGAGCGCAACGTCTACGGCCGCGTGAAGCCGCTGCTGCTCGGCAAGACCGCCGTGTCCGGCCCGAAGGGCATGGGCCGCGGCGAGGTCACCGAAGAGAAGCTGGCCGAAGTGTCCAAGGGCCTGTGGTGGCAGGTCGCCCTCGACGACGAGAAGGCGATGGGCGAGCTGGAGGCCATGAAGAAGCAGTTCGAGGACGCCCGTAAGGCCCTCGATCGTCGCTTCGAAGACAAGGTCGAGAAGCTGCAGCGCGGCGACGAGATGCCGCCTGGCGTCATGAAGATGGTCAAGGTCTTCGTGGCCGTGAAGCGCAAGCTGCAGCCGGGCGACAAGATGGCCGGCCGTCACGGCAACAAGGGCGTCATCTCCAAGATCCTGCCGATCGAGGACATGCCGCACCTGGACGACGGCACCCACGTCGACATCGTTCTGAACCCGCTGGGCGTGCCGTCGCGCATGAACATCGGCCAGATCTTCGAAACCCACCTGGGTTGGGCCGCCGCTGGCCTGGGCAAGCAGATCAAGGGCTTGCTCGAGCAGTGGATGGACGGCGGTCTGCGCGACGCCCTGGTGTCGCGTCTGACCCAGATCTACGGCGCCGACACCCCGCTGCCGCAGAGCGACGAAGAGCTGATCGAACTGGCTCAGAACCTGTCGAAGGGCGTTCCGTTCGCGACCCCGGTCTTCGACGGCGCGCGCATCTCGGACATCGAGGATCTGCTGGAATCGGCGGACCTGGATCGTTCGGGTCAGTCGATCCTGTTCGACGGCCAGACGGGCGAGCAGTTCAAGCGTCCGGTCACGGTCGGCTATGTGTACATGCTCAAGCTGCACCACCTGGTCGACGACAAGATCCACGCCCGCTCGATCGGCCCGTACTCGCTCGTCACCCAGCAGCCGCTGGGCGGTAAGGCGCAGTTCGGCGGTCAGCGCTTCGGGGAAATGGAGGTCTGGGCTCTGGAAGCTTACGGCGCCGCCTACACCCTGCAGGAAATGCTGACGGTGAAGTCGGACGACGTGGCCGGCCGGACCAAGGTCTACGAGGCCATCGTCCGTGGCGACGACAGCTTCGAGGCCGGCATCCCCGAGTCCTTCAACGTGCTGGTGAAGGAAATGCGCTCGCTGGGCCTGAACGTGGAGCTGGAAAACAGCTGATCGGATCAAGCGCCCTTCCTCGCCTCGGCGGGGGAGGGCGGTCCGCCTGTTCTCCTCTCTGAATGATTTTCGCGGGGCATTCCCGCAGAAGGAATAAAGATGAACCAGGAAGTCCTGAACATCTTCAACCCGGTCCCGGTCACCCCGACCTTCGACCAGATCAAGATCGCCCTGGCCTCGCCGGAGAAGATCCGGTCGTGGTCGTTCGGCGAGATCAAGAAGCCGGAAACCATCAACTACCGCACGTTCAAGCCTGAGCGTGACGGCCTGTTCTGCGCCCGTATCTTTGGCCCGACCAAGGACTACGAATGCCTGTGCGGCAAGTACAAGCGCATGAAGTACAAGGGCATCATCTGCGAGAAGTGCGGCGTTGAAGTCACGCTGGCTCGCGTTCGCCGCGAGCGCATGGGTCACATCGACCTGGCCGCTCCGGTCGCCCACATCTGGTTCCTGAAGTCGCTGCCGTCGCGCATCTCGCTGATGCTGGACATGGCGCTGAAGGACGTTGAGCGCGTCCTGTACTTCGAGAACTACATCGTCACCGAGCCGGGCCTGACCCCGCTGAAGCAGAACCAGCTGCTGACGGAAGACGAATTCTATCACTATCAGGAAGAGTTCGGCGACGACGGCTTCACCGCCGAGATCGGCGCCGAGGCGGTCCGCAACCTGCTGATGGCGATCGACCTGAACGCCGAGGCCGAGAAGCACCGCGCCGAACTGGCCGACAGCCCGTCGGAGCTGAAGGCCAAGAAGGCCTCCAAGCGTCTGAAGCTGATGGAAGCCTTCATCGAGTCGGGCAACAAGCCCGAGTGGATGATCCTGACCATCGTGCCAGTCATCCCGCCGGAACTGCGTCCGCTGGTGCCGCTGGACGGCGGCCGCTTCGCGACGTCGGACCTGAACGACCTATATCGCCGGGTCATCAACCGGAACAACCGCCTGAAGCGCCTGATCGAACTGCGCGCGCCGGACATCATCATCCGCAACGAAAAGCGGATGCTGCAGGAGTCGGTCGACGCCCTGTTCGACAACGGCCGTCGCGGTCGCGTGATCACGGGCGCCAACAAGCGTCCGCTGAAGTCGCTGGCCGACATGCTGAAGGGCAAGCAGGGTCGCTTCCGTCAGAACCTGCTGGGCAAGCGCGTCGACTACTCGGGCCGTTCGGTCATCACCGTGGGCCCCGAGCTGAAGCTGCACGAGTGCGGCCTGCCCAAGAAGATGGCGCTGGAGCTGTTCAAGCCGTTCATCTACGCGCGTCTGGACGCCAAGGGCCTGTCGGGTACCGTCAAGCAGTCCAAGCGCATGGTCGAGCGCGAGCAGCCCGCCGTCTGGGACATCCTGGACGAGGTCATCCGCGAGCACCCGGTTCTGCTGAACCGCGCGCCGACGCTTCACCGTCTGGGCATCCAGGCGTTCGAGCCCAAGCTGATCGAGGGTAAGGCAATCCGCCTGCACCCGCTGGTCTGTACGGCGTTCAACGCTGACTTCGACGGCGACCAGATGGCCGTGCACGTCCCGCTGAGCCTCGAGGCCCAGCTGGAAGCGCGCGTGCTGATGATGTCGACGAACAACATCCTGTCGCCCGCCAACGGCAAGCCGATCATCGTGCCGTCGCAGGACATCGTCCTGGGTCTGTACTACCTGTCGCTGGTCAAGGAGAACCAGCCGGGCGAAGGCAAGCTGTTCGCCAACATGGGCGAGATCGACGCGGCGCTGGACGCCCAGGTCGTCAAGCTGCACACCAAGATCAAGGCACGCTGGACCGAGATGAACTCGGACGGCGAAGTCGTGACCAAGGTGATCGACACGACGCCGGGCCGGATGAAGCTGGGCGCTCTGCTGCCGCTGAACCCGAACATCGGCTACCGCCTGCTCGAGAAGAACCTGACCAAGAAGGAAATCGGCAACCTGATCGATCAGGTCTACCGTCACTGCGGTCAGAAGGCGACGGTCATCTTCGCCGACCAGATGATGCAGATGGGCTTCCGCGAAGCGGCCAAGGCCGGCATCTCGGTGGGCAAGGACGACATCGTCATCCCGGCCAAGAAGGAACAGCTGGTCAACGAAACCCGCACCCAGGTCGAAGAGTACGAGCAGCAATATGCTGACGGCCTCATCACCAAGGGCGAGAAGTACAACAAGGTCGTCGACGCCTGGGCCAAGGCCACGGACAAGATCGCCGACGAGATGATGGGCGAAATCGCTCAGCCCCGCGTCCTGATCAAGGGCCAGGAGCCCGACATCAACTCGGTCTTCATGATGGCCAACTCGGGCGCTCGTGGCTCGCAGGCTCAGATGAAGCAACTGGGCGGCATGCGCGGCCTGATGGCCAAGCCTTCGGGCGAGATCATCGAGACGCCGATCATCTCGAACTTCAAGGAAGGCCTGACCGTCCTTGAGTACTTCAACTCCACCCACGGCGCCCGTAAGGGCCTGGCCGACACCGCGCTGAAGACCGCCAACTCGGGTTACCTGACCCGTCGTCTGGTGGACGTGGCGCAGGACTCCATCGTCACCGAGGAAGACTGCGGCTCGACGCGCGGCATCACCCTGCGCGCCGTGGTCGAAGGCGGCGACGTGCTGGTCTCGCTGGGCCAACGTGTCCTGGGTCGCTATGCGGCCGAGGACATCAAGGAGCCGGGCGGCGAAGTCTTGTTCCCTGCGGACACCTATCTGCAGGAAGAGGAAGTCGAGCTGATCGACAAGGTCGGCGTCCAGTCCATCAAGGTCCGTTCGGCCCTGACGTGTGAAGCCGACGCCGGCATCTGCGGCATGTGCTACGGCCGTGACCTGGCGCGCGGCACCAACGTCAACATCGGCGAAGCGGTCGGCGTCATCGCCGCCCAGTCGATCGGCGAGCCGGGCACCCAGCTGACGATGCGTACCTTCCACATCGGCGGTACGGCCCAGGTGGCGGAAACCTCGTTCTTCGAGGCGACCAACGCCGGCATCATCAAGGTCGTCGGCCCGACCGTTATCGCCGCCCACGGCGATCCGGTGTCCATGAGCCGCAACGTCGTGGTCACCGTGACCGTCGACGGCAAGGACCGCGAGTCCTACAAGGTGCCTTACGGCGCGCGCCTGCGCGTCAAGGACGGCGGCGAGGTGATCAAGAACCAGCGCCTGGCCGAGTGGGATCCCTACACCACCCCGATCCTGACGGAAGTCGGCGGCGTGGTGCGCTTCGAAGACCTGGTCGAAGGCCTGTCGGTCAAGGAAGAGACCGACGAAGCCACCGGCATCGCCCAGCGCGTCGTGTCGGACTGGCGGGCCAGCCCGCGCGGTTCGGACCTGCGTCCGGCCGTCGGCGTGACCCAGGGCGACAGCTACGCCAAGCTGTCGAGCGGTTCTGACGCGCGTTACCTGCTGCCCGTGGGCGCCATCCTATCGGTGGCGAACGGCGATGAGGTCAAGCCGGGCGACATCGTCGCTCGTATCCCGACCGAAGGCGCCAAGACCCGCGACATCACCGGCGGTCTGCCGCGCGTGGCCGAACTGTTCGAAGCCCGTCGTCCGAAGGACTGCGCGGTCATCGCCGAGATGGACGGTCGCGTCGAATTCGGTCGCGACTACAAGAACAAGCGCCGCATCAAGATCACCCCGGAAGTCGATGCAGACGGCAACCAGGGCGAAGCGGTCGAGTTCCTGATCCCGAAGGGCAAACACATCTCCGTCCACGACGGCGATCTGATCCAGAAGGGCGACTACATCATCGACGGCAACCCGGATCCGCACGATCTACTGCGCATCCAGGGCGTCGAGGCGCTGGCCGAGTATCTGGTGAACGAAGTGCAGGAGGTCTACCGACTGCAGGGCGTGCCGATCAACGACAAGCACATCGAAGTCATCGTCCGTCAGATGCTGCAGAAGGTCGAAGTCATCGACTCCGGCGAAACCACCCTGATCCGTGGCGACACGGTGGAAGTGGCTGAAGCGGCTCTGGAGAACGCCAAGGTCGAGAAGCGCGGCGGCCGTCTGGCCATCACGCAGCCGGTCCTGCTGGGCATCACCAAGGCGTCGCTGCAGACCCGCAGCTTCATCTCGGCGGCGTCCTTCCAGGAAACCACGCGCGTCCTCACCGAGGCTTCGGTCCACGGCAAGAAGGACATGCTGGAAGGCCTGAAGGAGAACGTGATCGTGGGTCGTCTGATCCCGGCGGGCACGGGCTCCTACCTGCGCAGCCTGCAGAAGATCGCCAACGAGCGTGACGCTGAGCTGACCCAGGCCCGCGAAGATGCGGTCGAGCCGCTTCCCGCGGATCTGGCCCTGGAACTGGAACAGTCGGCCGACTGATCCGGGTCTCGGACCTGAAAGACTGAAGAGGGCGGCGTCGAAAGGCGCCGCCCTTTTTGTTTGGCCTACCCGCTGTGCGCTGCTTGAGGCCGTTGGGCGTGCGCGAACTGAAGGGGCATGCGCCGAAAGCCTACTGGGGTCGCATCGGTTCGCGCGGTCCGGCGGCGCCGGGCGTCATCGGGCGGCCGGAGGCCGGGGCGCCGTCACGACTGGTCTGGACGTTGCGGTTGGAGTCCATCTGCATCGAGGAATCCAGGTGCGCGCCCGCGCAGCCCGTGCCGAAATTGGAGCCGGGGCAGTCCTGGGGCGCCAGAACGCCGACGCCGCCGCTGAGCGGGCGTCGTTGGGCCTCGTATCGCTGCATCTCGCGCGCGCCTTCGCGGGCGAAGCGGGCGTCGCGTCCGGCGTTGCCGGAGCCGGTGATGCGGCCGTTCTCTGCGCCCTGCGCCGCGCG
>NZ_DAMCNG010000044.1:0-16323 GCF_032107865.1 Brevundimonas sp. | reverse complement strand
GATGGCGGCGGCCGGCGACGGCATCTGGCAGCGTGAGCGCGCGCGCATCTCCGGTTCGGTCCCCGGCAGCGAATCGGGCGAGGCGGTCTGGCTGCGCGAAGGCGACGCCAACCGTCAGATGATCATTCGCGGCGGCCGTCAGGAGCAGGCCAGCGGACGCCTGCTGGACGCGACCTTCTTCATCTACACCACGACCTCGACCGGCCGCCGCGTCTTCACCGAGCGGATCGACGCCGCCACCGCCACGCTCAACGCCGGTCGCTGGCGTCTGACCGACGCGGCAGGCGCACAGACGGGCCAGCGGGCGGTGCGCTACGCCACCCTCGACCTGCCGTCCAACCTGGCCGACGAAGAGGCCTTCCAGCGCTTCGCCCGTCCGCAGTCGACGCCCTTCTGGTCCCTGCCCAACCAGATTCGCCGGATCGAGGACGCGGGCTTCGCCTCGACGGCTTATCAACTGCGGCTGCAACAGCTTCTGGCCACGCCGCTGATCTTCGGCGCCATGTCGATTCTGGCGGCCGCCTTCTCGCTGCGGTTGATGCGGCTGGGCGATCTGGCGCGGATGACGGTGGCCGCCGTGGTGCTGGGCTTCGCCTTCTTCTTCCTGAATCAGTTCTCTTCGGCGATGGGCTCGGCCGAGGTCGTTCCCCCGATCGTCGCTGCTTGGTTGCCGCCTATATTGACGGCTCTCGCCGCCTTCACCTTGCTGTTCTATACTGAAGACGGCTAATCGAGCGGTTTCCGCCCGGCCGGTAATGAGTGGACACCGCATGACCCATCGCCGTCTCCCCCGCATGGGAGCCCTGCGCCTTCGGCTGCTGACCGGCGCGGCGTTGGTCATAGGCGCGCCCCTGTCTCAGCTGGCGTTCGCCCAGGCCGCCCAGGCCCAGACGACGCCCGCCTCGGCTGCAACGCAGACAGCGACCGCCCAAGCGCCCCAATCAACGCCTCAAACGCCGGGCGCGGACGGCCTGACGCCCGACGCCGTCTTCGTGGATGCGGATTCCGCCCAGCGTCAGGGCGACGTCGTCTCGGCCCAGGGCTCGGCCGAGGATCGGGTCATGGCCCGGTTCCAGGACCACAGCCTGCGCGCGCAGGACGTCACCTATGACCTGCAAAGCCAGGTCGCCACGGCCTCGGGCGACGCCGAACTGACGGCGCCCGACGGCTCGGTCGTTCACGCCGAGCGTATCGAGCTCGATTCTGACCTCAAGGCGGGCGTGGCCGTCGACCTGGCCACGCGCCTGTCGAACGGTTCCAGCCTGATGGCCGCCACCGCCGTGCGCCGCTCCGAGACGGTCAGCGAACTGAACCGCGTCATCTTCACCCCCTGCCCCATCTGCACCGTGGACGGCGCGACCAAGACGCCCAGCGTCTCCATCCAGGCTTCCAAGGCGGTGCAGAACGAAGAACTGCGCGCGATCCTGTATCGTGACGTGGTGTTCCGTCTGGGCGGGGTGCCGATCTTCTACCTGCCCGCCTTCTCGCACCCCGATCCGACGGTCGATCGCGCCTCGGGCTTCCTTGTGCCGTGGGGCGACTATCAGGCCGGCCGGGGCGTCTCGCTCGAGCTTCCCTATCTGCACGTCATCTCGCCGTCCGAGGACGTGCTGGTCAGCCCGCAGTTCAACACCAAGGTCGCGCCGCTGCTGAACCTGCAATGGCGCAAGCGGTTCGCCGACGGCATGATCGTGGCCCGCGGCGGCGCCACCTACGGCCGCAGCTTCGGCGACTTCGACCTGGATGGCGACGGCGACGCCGAGAGCAACGTCCGCTTCGGCGACAGGACGACCCGCAGCTATCTGCTGGCTCACGGCGCCTTCGATCCCGACGGCCCGTGGCGCTGGGGCTTCACGGCCGAGCGCGTGTCGGACAAGACCCTGTTCGACCGTTATGACGTGCGCGACGCCTATCAGGACAACGGCCTCTACTACGGCGACAGCCGCCGCCTGATCAGCCAGATCTACGCCGAGCGTCAGACCAAGCGTTCCTATCTGTCCGTCGCAGCCTTCACCATGCAGAGCCTGCGGGTGGCCCAGTTCGACCCCGTCACCCCGGCGCTGAACGTCTTCGAGGACGACAAGACCCTGCCTCTGGTGGCGCCCCTGATCGAGGCGCGGTGGGAACCGGAAGGCCCTGTCTTCGGCGGACGCTTGCGCCTGCGCGGTTCGGCCGTGGCCCTGACCCGCGACGCCTATGTCGGCTTCCCCACCCTGGCGCCCGAACTGATTCCGGGCGGTCCGACCGACGGCCTGCCCGGCGTCGACAGCCGTCGCGTCACCGGCCAGGCCGAATGGCGCCGGGCGATGATCTCGCCCATCGGCGTGCGCTGGGAGCCGTTCGTGGACCTGCGCGCCGACGTCTATTCGGTGGACGACCTGCCGCCCGCCATGGGGGTCGAGAACGAGACCTACACCCGCGCCCGCGCCAGCGCCGGGGTCGACGTCAGCTACCCACTGTATCGCCGCCTCAGCGCCTCGTCGGACCTGATCCTGGAGCCGATGGCCCAGTTGTCGATCTCCAACAAGGCGGACCTGGACCGGCGTATTCCCAACGAAGACAGCCAGATCACGGAATTGGACCACCTGTCCCTGTTCCGCATGGATCGCTTCCCCGGCTACGACCTGTTGGAAGGCGGCTTGCGCTTCACGGCGGGGGCGCGCGCCACCTTGCACTGGGACGAGGTGCGCTCGGCCAGTCTGTTCATCGGCCGCAGCATGCGCGCCGACGATCAGGACGAATATCTGACGCCGATTCCGGACGATCCGACGCGCCTCTATGACCCCTCGGGTCTGGCCAGCCGGACATCGGACTGGGTGGTTCAGGGATCGTTCAACCCCTCCGATCGCATGCGCGGCTGGTTCCACGCCACCATCGACGGCAATGGCGAAATTCGCCGCGCTGAGGCGACCGTGGACGGCCGTTGGGGGCGCCGGAACCTGGCCAGCCTGAGCTATATCGTGGACCACTCGAACCCCTTGGACGGCCCGGAAAACCGCAACTACGAGTTCGTCCAGCTCTCCGGCCACCAATTCGTCTACGGCAACTGGGGCGTGGCGGTGACGGGGATCGCCGATCTGGAACGCGACATCGTCACCCGGTCCGAGGTGGGCCTGTTGTACGACGACGACTGCTTCCGCATCGAACTGGGCTGGCGCCGCGACAACACGCGCGTTCGGCCAACCGGCCCGGCGGAAGGCGTTTACATCCGTCTTAACCTCGCCACTTTTGGGTCTTCAGGCTATGATCGCAATGATATGCGGTAGGCAGGGCGCGCATTGCGGCTTAGTGGAACGTGCGCCTTGGCGCTGTGGCGCGGCCAACGCCGCCGACCGGCTCGGGACCGCTTTAGGGAATCAGGACTGACGATGGGTTTGATGCGTTACTCTACGGGAGCCGCCCTGGCCGCCCTTATGGTCGTGGCCGCCGTGGAGCCTTCCTCGGCGCAGACCACGCCTGCGCCCGCCGCCCAGGCCGCCCCTCAGGTTCCGGCCGCCGGCGCGCTGAACCCCGCCGCTGAGGAAGCGCCTCAGCGCACGGCCCCTGCGCCGCAGTTCCGCCTGTCTGACGGCATCATCGCCACGGTCAACGATCGCATCATCACCGGCTTCGACCTGCGCCAGCGGATGCTGGTGCTGATGGCCATGACCCAGGTGCAACCGACTGAGGAAAACATCGGCGCCATCCAGCAACAGGCGCTGAACGACCTGATCGACCAACACCTGCAAGCCGCTGAACTGACCAAGTTCGAGCAGCTCAAGATCGGCGACGCTGAAATCGATCAGGAAATCGCCGACATGGCCCGCCAGGCGGGCGCCACTCCGGCCAGCTACATCAACTTCCTGGAACAGGGCGGGATCAGCATCCCTGCCTTTCGCGAGCAGCTGCGCACCGAGATCGGCTGGCGCGAACTGGTCGGCGGCCGTTTCCGCGATCGCGCCCGCGTCGGCAAGAGCCAGGTCGATCAGACTATGCGTCAGATGACCGAATCGGCGACCAAGCCTCAATATCTGATCGGTGAAATCTACCTGGAGGCCGCCCGCGTCGGCGGCATGCAGGAGGCCGTGAACGGCGCGCGCCAACTGGTGCAGCAGATGATCCAGGGCGCCCCCTTCATGGCCGTGGCGCGCCAGTTCTCGGCCGCCCCCTCGGCCGCCCGCGGCGGCGACGCCGGCTGGGTGGTTCAAGGCACGGTCCAGCCCGCGCTGCAAACGGTTATGGACACGCTGGAGACCGGCCAGCTCTCGAATCCCATCCCGGTCGATGGCGGCGTTTACATCCTGTACATGCGCGACAAGCGTTCGGGCGCCTCGACCAGCATGGTCAAGATGAAGCAGGTCATGGCCGAACTGCCTGAAAACGCCGATGAGGCCCAGGTCGCCGCCGCAACCCAACGTCTCGAGGCCCTGCGCGGCCAGCTGACCTGCGACAACATCCTGACCCGCGCGCGTTCGGAACCGGGCCTGCTCGGCGCCGATCTGGGCGAAAGCGACATCGCCGACCTGCTGCCGCAGTTCCAGCAGGTCGCCCGCTCGGCCGAAATCGGTTCGGTCAGCACCGCCGTCCGCACCCCGCTGGGCGTCCACCTGCTGGCCGTCTGCGATCGCCGCCTGGGCGGTCCTGACGCCCCCTCGGCGCAACAGGTCGAAGCCCGCCTCCAGAACCAGAACTACGCCATGCTGGGCCGCCGCTATCTGCGCGACCTGCGGGCCGACGCACTGATCGAAATCAAGCAATGACGATGGTCCGGCCGCTCATCGTCACGATGGGCGACCCCGCCGGGGTGGGGCCGGAAATCATCGCGCGCGCCTGGTCGGTGCTGGGCTCCGCGCCCGGCCCCCTGCCGCCGGTCGTGCCCTTCGTCGTGGTCGGCGACGCCGATGTGCTGAAGGCTCAGGGCCAGCCGGTCGAGGCCGTGCTCAGCCCATCGGACGCCGTGACTGTTTTCAGCCGCGCCATCCCCGTCCTGCACCATCCGGCCCCCGCGCCCGTGACGGCGGGCCAGCCTGAACCCGCCAACGCCGTCGCCGTGGCCGACTGGATCGAGCGCGGCGTCGACCTGGTGCTGTCCGGCGAAGGGTGCGGTCTGGTGACGGCGCCCATCGCCAAGGCGCCCATGTACGCCTCCGGCTTCCGCTTTCCCGGCCACACCGAGTTCATCGCCGAACTGACCGCCGATGTCCCCTTCAACGGCACACGCGGCCCGGTGATGATGCTGACGGCCCAGAACCTGCGCGCCTGCCTCGTCACCATCCATGTGCCGATCGACCAGTTGCCCGAACTGGTGACGGGCGAGCGCGTCGCTCGCGTCGCCCGCGTCGTCCACGAATCGATGAAGCGCGATTTCGGCATCAGCGCGCCGCGCCTAGCCATGGCCGCCCTGAATCCCCACGCAGGCGAAGGCGGCGCCATCGGCCTGCAAGAGGTCACGGTGCTGCGCCCCGCCGCCGAGGCCCTGCGCGCCGAGGGACTGAACATCACCGATCCCCTGCCCGCCGACACCCTGTTCCACGAAGAGGCGCGGGCGCGTTACGACGCCGTGGTCTGCCTCTATCACGATCAGGCGCTGATCCCGGTGAAGACGCTGGACTTCTGGGGCGGGGTCAACGCCACGCTGGGCCTGCCCATCGTCCGCACCTCGCCCGATCACGGCACCGGCTTCGACATCGCCGGCAAGGGCGTCGCCCGCGCCGACAGCTTCATCGCCGCCGTCCGACTGGCTTCTGAGATGGCGTCCGCCCGCTCGGCGCGCTAACAGGCCTCGTGACCGATCATCTGCCCTCCCTGCGTGAAACGCTCGACGCCCACGGCCTGTCGGCCAAGAAGAGCTTCGGCCAGCACTTCCTGCTGGATCTCAACGTCACGCGGAAGATCGCCCGCTACGCCGGACCGTTCGATGGCCGCGCCGTCATCGAGGTCGGTCCCGGCCCCGGCGGCCTGACCCGCGCCCTGCTGGAAAGCGACGCGGGCAAGGTCGTGCTGGTCGAGAAGGATCCGCGCTTCATCCCCCTGCTGTCCGAACTGGACGACGGCGCGGACCGCCTGACCATCGTCGAGGCCGACGCCCTGAAGGTGAAGGAAGCCGAACTGGTCGAGGGACCGGCGCATCTGGTCTCCAACCTGCCCTACAACGTCGGCACGCCGCTGCTGATCAAATGGCTGACGGGTCCGTGGACGCCGTGCGCCCTGACCCTGATGTTCCAGAAGGAAGTCGCCGAGCGCGTGGTGGCCCAGCCGGGCGAGGACGCCTATGGCCGCCTGGCCGTCATCACCCAGGCCGTGGCCGAGGCGCGCATCGTCATGCATCTGCCCGCCGCCGCCTTCACCCCGCCGCCCAAGGTGGCCTCGGCCGTGGTGCATCTGATACCGTTCGCTGAGCGCCCCGCCCCCGACCGTCTGAAGCGGCTGGAACGGGTCACGGCGGCCGCCTTCGGCCAGCGTCGCAAGATGCTGCGCTCCAGCCTGAAACAACTTGGCGGCGCCGCCCTGTGCGAAGCTGCTGGAATCGAACCCGACGCCCGCGCCGAGACCATCGACGTGGCGGGCTTCCTCAGATTGGCCGACGCTTTGACATGACAGTAGAAATCGAACCCTTCCGCGCCATCGCCATCAGCCGAATCGCCCATGCGATGAAGGCCGAAGGCCAGTCGGTCATCCACATGGAGTTCGGCCAGCCCTCGACCGGCGCGCCCAGCCGCGCCATCGCCGAGGCGCACCGCGTGATCGACGCCGAGGCCGGCGGCTATTGGGAAAGCCCCCTGCTGCGCGCCCGCGTGGCCAAGCTGTACAAGGATCGCTACGGCGTCGTCATCGACCCCGAGCGCGTCATCATGACGGCCGGCGCCTCGCCCGCCCTGGTGGTGGCGCTGAACATGCGCTTCGCCCCCGGCGACCGCGTGGCCATCGCCCGGCCCGGCTATGTCGCCTATCGCAACACGATGAAGGCCCTGCACATCGTCCCGCAGGAAATCGACTGCGGCCCCGACGTGCGCTTCCAGCTGACAGCCAAGGCCCTGCGCGATCTGGACCCGGCGCCCCAGGGCGTCATCATCGCCAGCCCCGCCAACCCGACCGGCACCATCATCGCCGAGGACGAGTTGAAGGCCATCGTCGAGGTCTGCCGCGAGCGCAACATCAGCATCATCTCGGACGAGATCTATCACGGCATCACCTACGGCCACGACACGCCCTGCATGCTGCAGTTCGACGACAAGGCCATGGTGGTGAACAGCTTCTCCAAATACTGGAGCATGGCGGGTTGGCGCCTCGGCTGGCTGATCCTGCCGGAAGAAGAGATCCAGCAGGCCCGCGCGCGCATGGGCAACATGTTCCTGACGCCGCCGACGCTCAGCCAGTTCGCAGGCCTGGCCGCCATGGACTGCGAGGAAGAGTTGGAAGCCAACATCGACGTCTATCGCGCCAACCGCGAGTTGATGCTGGAAGCCCTGCCCGCCATGGGCCTGCGCTCGATCGCGCCGCCGGACGGCGCCTTCTACATCTATGCGGACATCGGCCACCTGACGAACGACAGCATGGCCTTCTGCGAGAAGCTGGTGCGTGAGACGGGCGTAGCCACGGCGCCGGGCGTCGACTTCGACCCGGTCAATGGCCACCGCTTCATCCGCTTCAGCTTCGCCGTCTCGACGCCCGAGATCGAAGACGCCCTGGCCCGTTTGAAGCCCTTCTTCGCCGCCCGCACCGATGAAGCGGCGCAGGGCTGACCCGCTGATCCGTCATCCCCGGCCTTGCGCCGGGGATCATCAGCCTGCGTAAAGCATCGCCGCCGTCCGACCGGGCGCGTCCAACTGCGTCAACGGCAAGGGCGGCGGGTCCAGCGTCACGCCCAGCGCCTGATAGGTCGCCGCGCTGGAGAAGCCGTAAGGCTCGGCGTCCGCATTGCTGAAGGCGTACCAGACGGCGCTGACCCGCGTCATCACCGCCGCCGCCAGACACATCGGGCACGGATGGCCGCTGGCGTAGAGCACCGCCCCCGTCATATCGACGCCGCCCAGCGCCGGCCCCGCCTGACGCAGGGCCTCCATCTCGGCGTGTGAACTGGGATCGTTCGTCGCCAGCATCCGGTTGACGCCGCTGGCGATCAAGGCGCCGTCCTTGACCAGAACCGCACCGAACGGCCGACCGCCCGCCCTGACGTTCTCCAGCGCCAGATCGACGGCCTGGGTCAGCCAGCGGCGGTGTTCGGCCTCGGTCATGGGCGTCAGACCACTTCCTTCAGCAGGGCCTGCTTGTAACCGTCGACCCACAGGTTGCGGTGACGGCGGCTGCGTTCGGCGTGATAGATGTGGGCCAGTTCGGCGTAGGACCGGTCGAAGTCCTCATTGACCAGCACATAGTCGAAGTCGTCGCAGTGCTCGATCTCGCCCTTGGCGTTGGCGACGCGGCGCTCGATCACGTCCTCGGCGTCCTGAGAGCGCGTCACCAGACGGCGGCGCAGTTCCTCAAGGCTGGGCGGCAGGATGAAGACCCGCACGGCGTCGCCGGGGCATTTGGCGGCCACGTCGCGGGCGCCCTGCCAGTCGATGTCGAACAGGACGTCGCGGCCCTCGGCCAGAGCGCGCTCGACCGGCGCCGCCGGGCTGCCGTAACGGTTGCCGTGCACGTCGGCCCATTCCAGGAAGGCGTCGGCGTCGACCAGGCGCTGGAATTGCTCCTTGCTGACGAAGTTGTAGTCGCGGCCGTCCACCTCGCCCGGACGGATGTCGCGGGTGGTCATGGAGACCGACAGCTCCAGCCCCTTGTGGTCAGCCATCAGACGGCGGCACAGCGAGGTCTTTCCGGCCCCCGACGGACTGGCCACGATCAGCAGGACGCCACGGCGGGGGGTGCGGTTATTCGACATTCTGAACTTGTTCTCGAAGCTGCTCGATGACGGCCTTCAACTCCAGGCCGATTCCGGTGAGCGCGGTCGTAGCGGATTTCGAGCAGAGGGTGTTCGCCTCGCGCATGAATTCCTGCATCAGGAAGTCGAGTTTTCGACCGGCGGGGGGTTGCTGCAACAGTGCGCGGGCCGAGGCGACATGGGCCGTCAGCCGGTCCAGCTCCTCGCGCACGTCGGCCTTGGTCGCCAGCGCCGCGGCCTCAAGGAAGACGCGCTCGTCCAGACCCGGCGCGTCGGGGGCCAGTTCGCTGATGCGGCGAGTGAAGCGCTCGCGGATGGCCTCGACCTGAGCCGACGCTTCCAGTTCGGCGCGCGCGACCAGGGCCTCAATAGTCCCGATGAAGTCATGGATCACCGGCGTCAGTTGCTCGCCTTCGCGCAAGCGCGACGCCTTCAGCGCATCCAGCGCCTGTTCGACCGTGGCAGCCATGGCGGCCTCAAGGGCGGCGCGGCCTTCCGCGTCCTCGTCCTCTTCGGCGACCTCGATGACGCCGCGCAGGGCCAGCAGGCCGTCTGCCGAGGGCGGGGTCGCCCCCTCCTCCGCCAACTGGTTGGCCAGCCGCAGATAGGTCGTCAGCACCGCTTCATTGACGCGCGGCGCGGGCTCGGTCCCCTCGGCGCGCTTGGCCTGAAGGCCCAGCGTCACCTGCCCCCGGTTCAGCCGCGTCTGAGCCGCCGCCTTGGCCAGCCGCTCCAGATTGTCGAAACCGTGCGGGCCGCGATAGCGCGTCTCCAGCGAGCGCCCGTTGACCGAGCGCGCCTCGACCGTCCAGGTCCAGCCGTCCAGCGCTCCGTCGGCCCGGCCAAAGCCAGTCATGCCTGAAATGGAAGAACTCATCGTCCGGCCTCCGTCGGCACGCGAATGACCTTGGCGCCCGGCGGAATGGCGATGGCCGGGGCCGCCTCGTCCGTCATCGGCGCAGGCGAAGTCTCCGGCGCGGTTTCGCCCACCGCCAGACCGGCCTTACGGCGCTCGATCTCGCGCCAGCGCGCCACGTTCAGCAGATGCTCCTGATAGGTGCGAGCGAAGACGTGGCCGCCCGTGCCGTCGGCGACGAAGAAGACGTATTCCGAACGCGGCGGGTTCAGCACGGCCTTCAGCGCCTCCTCGCCCGGATTGGCGATGGGCGTCGGCGGCAGGCCGTCGATCAGATAGGTGTTCCACGGCGTCGGATTACGCAGTTCCGACAGCAGGATGCCGCGTCCCAGCGGCCGCCCCTTGGTCACGCCGTAGACGATGGTCGGATCGCTCTCCAGCCGCATCCCCAACCGCAGGCGGTTGGTGAAGACGGCCGCCACCTCGGGCCGTTCGGAGGCGATGCCCGTCTCCTTCTCGACGATGGAGGCCAGGATGACGGCCTCTTCCGGCGTCGTGACCACCGTGGCGGGCGAGCGGGCGGCCCACAGCGTTTCCAGCTTGGTCTTGGCCGCGCGCTGCATCCGAGCGACGACGGCGGCGCGGGTCTCGCCGCGCGTGACCTCATAGGTTTCCGGCCACAGGCTGCCCTCGGGCGGAACCTCGACCTCGCCGGTCAGGACCGGCTGCTTCATCAGGATGTCGACCGCCTGGGCGCTGGACCAGCCCTCGGGCAGGGTCACGTAGTGGCGCACCGCCTTGCCGTCGACCAGCAGGCCCACCACCGTCGCCAGAGAGGCGCCCGACGGCACCTCATATTCGCCCGCGCGGATCTTGCGGTCCGCGCCGGTCAAGCTGATCGCCGCGCGGAACAGGTCGGTGGAGCGGATCACGCCCGCCGATTTCAGATTAGCCGCAATGGCCGGAACGCCCGCCCCGGACGGCAGGGTGACGACCGTCGCCTCGCCTTCCGCCGCCTTCGGTCCCGGTCCCCAGTAGATGGCCCAGAACGCCACCAGAGCCGCGACCAGGAACAGTCCCAGCGTCCCGGCGGCGGTAATCAGGCCGACGCCGAGGCCAGAACGGCCCGCCCCGCCCCCGCCGCCCTTTTTCGGAACGCGCGACTTGGGAATGCGAACCTTGGGGGTGCGGGGGGGCGGAGCCTTGGCCAAATCAGTCGACCTTCTTGAAGATCACGGCTGCATTGGTGCCGCCGAAGCCGAAGCTGTTGGACATCGCCACATCGATCTTCTTGGCCTTGCCCTTGTGCGGGATCAGGTCAATCGGCGTCTCCATCTCAGGATCGTCCAGATTGATGGTCGGCGGCGCCATCTGGTCGCGAATGGCCAGGACCGAGAAGATGCTTTCGATCGCCCCGGCGGCGCCCAGCAAGTGGCCTGTCATCGACTTGGTGGACGACACAGCCAGATCCTTGGCGTGGTCGCCGACCAGACGCTCGACCGCCTTCAGCTCGATCCAGTCGGCCATGGTCGAGGTGCCGTGGGTGTTGACGTAATCGAGGTCGGACGGCTGCATCCCGGCGCGCTTCAACGCCATCTTCATGGCCCGCAGGCCGCCGTCGCCGTCTTCCGACGGGGCGGTGATGTGATAGGCGTCGCCGCTCATGCCGTAGCCGACGACCTCGGCGTAGATCTTGGCGCCGCGCGCCTTGGCGTGTTCGTATTCTTCCAGAACCATGACGCCCGCGCCCTCGCCCATGACGAAGCCCGCGTGGCCGCGGTCATAGGGACGCGAGGCCTTCTCCGGCGTGTCGTTGTAGGCGGTGCACAGCGCCTTGCAGGCCAGGAAGCCCGCGATGCCGATCGGCACGACCGAGCTTTCGGCGCCGCCCGCCACCATGACGTCGGCGTCGCCCAGCGCGATCATCCGGGCCGCGTCGCCGATGGCGTGGGCGCCGGTGGCGCAGGCCGTGACGACCGAATGGTTCGGACCCTTCAGGCCGTGGCGGATCGAAATCTGGCCGGACGCCAGGTTGATCAGGGCCGAGGGGATGAAGAAGGGGCTGACCCGGCGCGGGCCCTGTTCCTTCAGCACGATGGCGGTGTCGGCGATGGGGCCCAGGCCGCCGATGCCCGAACCGACCATGACGCCGGTCGCTTCCTTGTCGTCTTCCGATTCCGGCTTCCAGTTGGCGTCCGCCAGCGCCTCGTCCGCCGCCGCGATGGCGTACAGGATGAAGTCGTCGACGCGCTTGCGGTCCTTGGCCGACATCACCTGATCGGGGTCAAAGACGCCCGGCTGACCAGGTTCGCCGCCGCCGCGTCCGTCGACGCTGGGGACTTCGCCCGCGATCGTGCAACCGTAGCCTTCGGTGTCGAAGGCCGTGATCGGACGGATGCCCGAACGACCATCCAGGATGCCCTGCCAGACGTGCTCGACGCCCGAACCGAGCGGAGTGACCAGGCCAAGGCCCGTGATGACGACGCGGCGCATGGTTCGCGCTCCTTCTTGGTCAGAATCGTAGCCAGAAAGACTAATGGCCGCCGGACGGTCCCGCTAGGGGTCCGTCACGGCGGCCATCAGCTGGTAAGTGCGACGAATCGCAGCCGGATCAGGCGGCCAGCTTCTCGTCGATGAACTTCACCGCGTCGCCGACGGTCTGGATGTGCTCGGCGGCGTCATCCGGGATTTCGACGTCGAATTCTTCTTCGAAGGCCATGACCAGTTCGACGTTGTCGAGCGAGTCGGCGCCCAGGTCGTCGATGAAGGAAGCCTTCTCGGTGACCTTGTCCGGATCGGCGTCCAGGTGGTCGATCACGATCTTGCGGACGCGTTCGAGGGTGTCGGACATGAGTGTCTCTCTGCCTGTTTGAAATCGCCGTGAAGGCGGGTCTTGGGTTGTTTCGCCGTGTCACGGCTGCCTGCCGGGCGCAAGCCTCAATGAGACTCACCCCCGAAAGACGTTCGTGCCCTTTAGCACAGGGTGACGGCGGGGAAATAGTCTGTTGCGCGTCGTGATGACGCCGCACAACGGGTTCAGATCATCGCCATGCCGCCGTTGACGTGCAGGGTCTGGCCGGTGACGTAGGCCGCTTCATCCGACGACAGATAGACGGCGGCCGAGGCGATTTCGTCGCCTGCGCCCAGGCGTCCGGCCGGAATCTTCGACAGGATGGCCTCGCGCTGCTGGTCGTTCAGCACGTCGGTCATCGGCGAGGCGATGAAGCCCGGCGCGATGCAGTTGACCGTGATCCCCCGCGAACCGACTTCCTGGGCCAGCGACTTGGAGAAGCCGATCATCCCGGCCTTGGAGGCGGAATAGTTGGTCTGGCCGGGGTTGCCGGTGACGCCGACCACCGAGGTGATGCCGATGATGCGGCCCGAACGGCGCTTCATCATCCCCTTCACCGCCGCGCGGGTCAGGCGGAAATAGCTCTCCAGATTGATCTGGATGACGGACTGGAAGTCCTCGTCCTTCATCCGCATCAGCAGGCCGTCCTTGGTGATGCCCGCGTTGGCGACCAGGATGTCCAGCGGAGCGCCTGCGGCTTCTTCAGCGCGCGCGACCAGACCGTCGACCGATTCCGCATCCGACAGGTTGGCGGCGGCGAAGAAGGCGCGCTCACCCAGTTCCTTGGCCAGGTCCGCCAGCACGGCCTCGCGCGTGCCGGACAGGACGACAGTCGCGCCCTGAGCGTGCAGCGAGCGCGCAATGGCCCCGCCGATGCCGCCGGTCGCGCCGGTCACGAGGGCGGTCTTTCCCGAAAGATTGAACATGGTTTCTTCCTGTCTGTTCAGAGCGACTTGGCGAAGGCTTCCAGCTCTTCGGCCGTATTCAGCGCCAGAGTCTCGACGTCGGGGGCGATGCGCTTGACCATGCCGGTCAGCACCTTGCCCGAGCCGACCTCGACGAAGCGGGTCACGCCGCCTTCAGAGGCCATCCACTCCATGCTCTCGCGCCAGCGCACGCGGCCCGTCACCTGCTCGACCAGCAGGCGGCGGATGACCTCGGCGTCGGTTTCCGGCCGGGCGGTGACGTTGGCGACCACCGAAACGGCGGGCGCGATGATCTTCGCGTCAGCCAGAGCGGCGGCCATCTCATCGGCGGCGGGCTGCATCAGCGGGCAGTGGAAGGGCGCCGAAACGTTCAGCGGAATGGCGCGCGCGCCCAGTTCCTTGGCCTTTTCGATAGCCAGATCCACGGCGGCCTTATCGCCCGAGATGACGACGTTGCCCTTGTTGTTGTCGTTGGCGACGACGCAGACGCCAGCGGCCGAACCGGCCTTGGCCGCTTCTTCAGCCAGCGCCAGGTCGGTCTTGGGACCGATCAGCGAAGCCATCGCGCCCTTGCCCACCGGCACGGCGCGCTGCATGGCCTGACCGCGCAGCTTCAGCAGGCGGGCGGTGTCCGACAGGCTGATCGCGCCCGCCGCCGCCAGAGCCGAATATTCGCCCAGCGAGTGACCAGCGACGAAGGCCGCGCGCGCCACATCAATACCGAACTCGACCTTCAGCACCCGCGCCGTGGCGACCGAGACGGCCATCAGGGCCGGCTGGGCGTTCTCGGTCAGGGTCAGCTGATCTTCCGGCCCGTCGCGCATCAGCTCGAACAGCTTCTGGTTCAGGGCGTCGTCCACCTCGGCGAAGACCTCGCGCGCGCTGGCGAAGGCCTCGGACAGGGCGACGCCCATGCCGACCGACTGGCTGCCCTGACCGGGAAAGAGAAGCGCGAGGCTCATCCGGGATCGTCCGTCATCCGTTGAATCAAGCCGCGAGGGGTAGGCGAATCCCTCCCCTACGGCAAGAAGAACGCCGCCGTTTCACCCCCGCTCATCCCGGCGGACGCCGGGATCCAGCACTTTGGCTGCAAGGCGCTGAGGCCGACAGGACACGGCTCAGGCCGGGCGCTCTGTCTCAATCAGCGGCTTGCAGCCGCCATAGGACGGAACTGCATCACCACCTTGCCTCGCCCGCTGAGGTCGAAGCCGCCATTGTCGCCCGCAGGCGCTTCATCCATGCAGACCTCGCGCGGGCGCGCCGTATCATTCAGGCAGAACTGCCCATCGGCGCGACGCCACGTTCCTTCACGCGCCACCGGACCGCCGGGTTCCGACATGGTGAAGGAGCCGTCGGCCTTCAGGTCGACGTCGACTGTCGTCCCGTCCATCATCGTGACCTTGTAGGCTCCGCCAGGAGAGCGACCTTGATCGTTCTGACCTTTGGCCGGGTTGCCGCAAGCGGCCAGGGCGACGAAGGCGGCCATGCAGGCCACGGTGGTGATACGCATAAATCCCCCTTGAGCGTTAAGGCGACGAGCGTCGCCGTTGATCAAGCCAATGCCGCCGCGCGCGTCGAAGTTCCCCGTTAGTCCTTGATTTCCGCCGTGCAGGGACGGTCGTCCGGCCCCGCTGCACCGTCACAACGGCGCAGCGCCAGCAGGGTATCCTCGGTCTCGATCAACCGCTTCGTCCCGTCTGCCTGCCGTTCCAGCGTGAAGGCGTCATACAGCCCGCCCGTCGCCGTGAAAGCGCGGAACGACAGGCGGTCCGCCTCGACGTCGATCAGCTGATACAGTTCGGTGTTCTCGGCCGCGCGCACCGGCTGCGTGTCCGCCCGGTCGTTCAGCCCGTACATCTTGGAGCCGGTGACGGAGACGACATAGACCGGCCCCTGCGGACGGCCCGCCGCGCTGTCGGCGCGCGAGGCCTCGGCCCCCGCGGGGTTGGAGACGCGGCCGTAACAATGGTCATGCCCCTGCAGCACCAGATCGATGTTGCGGGCGTCGAAGATCGGCTTCCAGGCGGCCTTCAGCTCTTCGGTGTCCTCGGGCCGGGCGCAGGTGTAGATCGGCTGGTGGAACAGGGCGACGTTCCAGCGCGCCGGGCTTTCAGCCAGCACCGTGTCCAGCCAGCGCGTCTGGCTCTCCCCAGCGCCCAGGTCGATCGCCGCCGTGCCGTCCAGCACGATGAAGCGCACGCCCTGATAATCGACGTAGTAGCTGGTGGCCTTGGCCCCCTCGGCGCCGTTGTCCGGCAGGGCGAACTGCAGCGGCCAGTGCGGCCCCAGGACGCGCGATTCCTCGCCGTTCGGCAGGATGTGGTCGACGTATTCGTGGTTGCCGCTAGCGGGCAGTTGCGGCGTCATGGCGAAGGCGCGACCGCCGGCCTCGGTCCATTCGCCCCACTCGTCGTCGTGAACCTTGACCTCGCGCTGGGCCACCAGATCGCCCGCATGGACGACCAGGGCCGCCGGCCCCGCCTCCTTGAAGGCCGAGCGGATCACGCGCGAGCCGATCTCCAGAATGTCGTTCTGGGTGTCGCCCAGATAGATGAAGCGGAAGGGCGCGAACTCGGCCTTGGCCGTGCGGAACGGCAGCCATTCGCTCCAGCCGTCGGCGGCGCGCACGCGATAGACATAGCGCGTGTCCGGCTTCAGCCCGTCAAAGCGCGCCTGATGATAGAGGGCGCGACCATTCTCGTTCTCGATCGGCGTCGTGGTCCCGGCCACGGTGCGGGCGGCGAAGCCCAGCAGGGGGCCGTCGATCTCCTCGGCGATCTGAGCCTCGGCGGCGGTCTGACGCGCATCGGTGCGCCAGGCGACGGCGGCG
>NZ_DAMCNG010000043.1:2390-16457 GCF_032107865.1 Brevundimonas sp. | reverse complement strand
TGCATCGCCGCCTCGATCAGCGGCAGGCGCGTCTGGAGGCGCTGAGCGTGCGTCTGGACGGCGTCATGCCGCGTCGGCTGGAACGCGCCGAGGACCGCCTCGCCGCCCTGTCCCGCGCCCTGACCACGCTGAACCCCAAGACGCCCAAACCCGGCTTCGCCCGCATCGAGGACGCCGACGGCGCCATGATCGCCTCGGCCTCCGCCCTGTCGCCGGGACAGGTAGTGCAGATCGTCTTCAGCGATGGCGCCAAGGGCGCGACTATTGACGGCGAGAGTTCAACGCCGCGCGCTGCCCCCGCACCCAAGCCCGCGCCGCGCCCGAAGGCCCTGCCTGCAAACCAAGGCGACCTGTTCTGATCCTTTCCTCCCCATGCAATGGGGAGGGGGACCGCGAAGCGGTGGAGGGGCTTGCGGCGCGAAAGCTCAAACCTCCGCGCTCGAAATGAGGTCAGCGGAACCAAGCGGCCCCTCCGTCTCGGCGGCTGCGCCGCCGACCCACCTCCCCATCGCTGCGCGACAGGGAGGAGAAATCAGCGCCCCTCGTCCAGCACCGCCTTCACCGCCTCAACGTCCAGCGCCTCGATCGTCACCGTCTTGCCGTCGATCACCGAGGTCGTCGTCTGCGCCTTCAGCAGGGAGTTGAGGATGGCCTCCTCCGTCGCCTCAGCGACCGCGACGAACAGGGGCGACATCCGGTCGTTGGGCCAGTCCGCGACCATCGCCTGCCCCGCTCGGCGCTCGGGCGTCCGGCGCACGCTCTCCGCCGTAGAAAAGGCGATCGCATAGTCCCCCGACCCGTTCGAGAAGGCCGCCCCCGTCCGCGCCAACCCGGCGAAAGCGCGGTTCGCCAGCCGCTCCAGATTACGGTCCGACAGCGGCGCGTCGGTCGCGACCACGATCATGATGGAGCCGTCGGCGCGCTCATTCTCCACCTCTTCGCGCAGGTAGTAGCGGCCCAGCCGCACCCCAACCGGCGCCCCGTCGATGCTCAACACCCCGCCATAGTTCGACTGGACCAGCACACCGACGGTGAAGCCGCCCAGACTGTCAGGCAGCTTGCGTGAACTGGTGCCGATCCCGCCCTTGAACCCGAAGGCGATGGTCCCCGTCCCGGCGCCGACCGCGCCTTGCTCGACCGGCCCCGGCGTCGCCGTCTCGATCGCCTGCACCACGTCGGCGGCCGTGACGACGCGCGCACGGATGTCATTCAGCCCGCCGTCGTTCGTCTCGCCCACCACGGCGTTGACCGAGCGGACGTCCTCATGCCCCGGCTGCTTCAGCGTCCAGTCCAGAACACCGTCGATGCCTCGCGCGACAGACAGGGTGTTGGTCAGGACGATGGGCGTCTCGATCTCGCCCAGCTCCACGATCTGGGTCGCCCCCGCCAGCTTGCCGAAGCCGTTGGCCACCGACAGCCCGGCCGGAACCTTGTCGCGGAACAGCGAGCCCCCATGCGGCACGATGGCGGTGACGCCGGTGCGGATGTTGTCGCCCGAACGCAGCGTCACCTGCCCGACCGTCACCCCGGCCACGTCGGTGATGGCGTTCAGCGGCCCCGGCGACAGTATGCCCGGCGCCCGGCCCAGGTCGCGGATGGTCGAGCGCTCGGGCGCCCCTTCCTGAGCGAGCGCGCCCGGCGCGGCGGCCAGAACGGCGGCGGAAATGGCGGCGGCCAGGATGTCGGCGGGCGAGCGGGACATGGAACATCCGAAATTGTGAACGACAGGCGGCCAGATGACGGCGATTCGGCTCTCGTCCCGCACAAGCTTCACGCTATGATGGCGGCATGAGCACCCAGCCCCCCCCTTCCGTCTCCAGCGAGGCCTGCCTTCACTACGGCGACGGCGAGTTCGCGGTCCTGTCCGCCGGGGCCTATGTGCGGTGCGCTGTCAGCGGCGCGGCCATTCCCCTGACGGCCCTGCGCTACTGGTCGGTCGAGAAGCAGGAGGCCTACGTCGGGCCGCACGAGTATCTGGCCGCCGCCGGGCGCTGAGCCCTTTTTCTGCTGTTGTCGCTGGATCGCATCCGGCCTCCCTGTTCGTCGGTGCCCCGAGATGCAGTCCGCCCTGAGTTCGATCCACGTCCTGCTGGTCGACGACAATCCCAACATGCGCGCCATCGTCGCCGCCATGCTGAAGTCCGTCGGCGTCGGCCGCCTGAGCGAAGCCGAGGACGGCGTCGTGGCGCTGGAGCTTTTGCGACGCGAGGCGATCGACATCGCCATCGTCGACTTCCGCATGAAGCCGATGGACGGCGCCGCCTTCACCCGTGCGGTCCGCAACGAGGGCGACAGCCCCAACCCCTATCTGCCCGTCATCATGATGACGGGCCATTCCGAAAAGAGCCGCGTGACCGAGGCCCGTGACGCCGGCGTCACCGAATTCGTCGCCAAGCCGGTGAAGGCCCAGACCCTGCTGACGCGGATCGAGGCGGTGATCCTGCGCCCGCGCCCGTACGTGCGCTCGCCCAGCTATTTCGGACCGGATCGCCGCCGCACAGGGACGACAGGCTTCGCCGGTCCCTTCCGTCGCGCCGACGACGGCGTGCTGGATTAGGCGTCCGACGCCCGCAGCGCCTCATAGACCTGGGGCGGCCAGCGCTTGTGGACCCAGAACCAGTCGACCGGATGCTCGCGCACCCGATCCTCGACGAAGCGATTGGCCGCCTGCACACCCGCCAGCACGTCCGCCGCCTTGTCGCCCGTGTCAGGCACGGTGATCGGCTCATGCGCCGTGACGCGGAAGCGCACGCCGGGCAGGCGCACCACCGACAGCGGCTGCATCACCGTGCCGAACTTCAGCGCCAGCCGCGCCGCGCCGGGCGAGGCGTTGACCGGCTGACCGAAGAACTCGACCTCCGGCCCCTGGCTGTATTTCTGGTCGACCAGCAGGGCGATGGACTCGCCGCGCTTCATCCCGGCCATCAGCTCGCGCGTGCCGTCGCCCTTGGGCGCGAACAGCTTGATGCCGTAACGCTCGCGGCTCTGGCGGATCAGGGCGTCGACGTAAGGGTTGTTGGCCGCGCGATAGGTCACCTGGCACGGCACCCCCGCCGCCATGATGACCGCCGCCATGATCTCGAAATTCGCCAGATGGCCCGAGATCAGCACGACCGGCTTTCCGCTGTCGCGCACGGCGTGCAGCCGCTCCAGTCCGACGATGTCGATCCGCCCGCTTTCCGGCGTCAGCCGATCCATGACGGCCAGTTCGGCGAAGGTGCGCCCCGTCTGCTCCCATTGCTCCACCGCCAGACGGTCGCGCTCGGCGGCGTCCATGTCGGGGAAGGCGATGCGCAGATTGCGCTTCACCGTCTTGTGCGTGCCGGTCAGCGGCCCCAGCGTCCGCAATAGCTTGCCGCCGAAGCCCGAAGCCCCCTCGACGCCGAGCAGGCGCAGAAAGCCGAACAGCCCCTGAAAGGCAGCCGCCTCCAGCCGCCAGACGATATCCTGTCCCAGTTTAGAGGCGCTATCGCCCTCCGGGCTGCTTGAGCGCGGTTTGTTGTTCTCACCAGGCAATCGTCAGTCCGCCATCCACCACCAGGGTCTGGCCGGTCACATAGGCCGACGCAGGGCTGCACAGATAGACCGCCGTGCCCGCAATTTCATCCGGCTGTCCGATCCTTTTCAGCGGCGCCGGTTCGGTGACGGTCTTCAGCAGTTCCGGGTTCTCCCACAGGTATTTGGCGAAATCGGTCTGGACCAGGCCGGGCGCGATGCAGTTCACCCGCACGTTCGACGGCCCGAATTCCACCGCCAGATTGCGCGCCAGCTGCATGTCGGCGGCCTTGGAGATGTTGTAGGCGCCGATCAGGGCGTTGCCGCGCAAGCCCCCGATGGAGGAGATCAACAGGATCGCCCCGTCCTTCCGCTCCAGCATCTCGGGCGCGACCATGCCGATCAGCCAGTGGTTGGAGATGACGTTGTTCTGAAGGATCTTTTCGAACTGCTCGTCGGCGATGCCGGCCATCGGCCCCGCGTAAGGATTGCTCGCAGCGTTGCATACCAGAATGTCGATCTGACCAAAGGCGGCGCGGGTGTCGTCCACCAGCCGCTGCAGGTCTTCCTTGGAGGCGATGTTGGCGGGAATGGCGATGGCGCGGCCTTCGCCGTGCTTCTCATTGATGGCGACGGCGACCTCTTCGCACGGCCCGGCCTTGCGCGAGGAGATGACGACGCGCGCGCCGTGTTCAGCCAGACGCTCGGCGATCGCCTTGCCGATGCCCTTGGAAGAGCCGGTGATGATGGCGACCTTGCCCCTCAGATCGAACAATTCCATGCGTTAACCTCCTTTTACCGCCCGTTTATCCGCGCGGACCCTAGCCGTTAGCCTTCGTTAACGTGATACTTGATCGATTCTATAGGGAAAGGCGGTTCTGACCGGCCCCATGCGAAAGATCACCGGCGGCTTCCTGTTCTTCGGCTACCTGTTCCTCGCCCTGACCATCGGGGCGGCGATCTGGCGCGCCGGTCTGGGCGGCGGCGCGGGCGCGGCCGGGGTGCTAGGCGCGCTGGGGATCATGGCCGGCGCCCACGCCATCATCACCGGCCTGGCCGACCGTCGCGCCTTGCGTCTGGAAATCGCCAAGGTGCGCGAGGCCCACCGCCTGTTGGCCGACGCGATGGAGTCGACCCAAGGCGCCCTGACCGAACTGGCGCAGGCCATCGAGACCGGCGCCCTGTCGCGCACCGACGCCCTGACCGGCGAAGTGCGAATGCTGGAAGGGCTGGTCCAGCAGATGAGCGAATCCATCGAGGAGCGGCTGGCCGCCTCCACCCTGACCGCCGACACCTTCGAGGGCCGCCGTCAGGTCCAGTCGAACACCCTGCTGAAAACCGTTCACGACGCCCTCAGCGAGAACCGCGTCGACCTGTATCTTCAGCCGGTCGTGACCCTGCCCCAGCGGCGGACGGTCTTCTACGAAAGCTTCACCCGCCTGCGCGACCCGTCAAACCGGGTGATGATGCCCGCCGAATACCTGTCGGTGGCCGAAGGCGAGGGTCTGCTGCCCGCCATCGACAATCTGCTGCTGTTCCGCTGCGCCCAGATCGTGCGGCGTCTAGCCGGGCAGGACCGCAAGGTCGGCGTCTTCTGCAACATCTCCCTCGCCTCGCTGGGCGACGAGACCTTCTTCCCGCAGTTCCTCGACTTCCTGAGCCAGAACCGCGACCTGAAGGACGCCCTGATCTTCGAACTGGGTCAGGCGACCTTTGACGCGCGCGGCGCCATCGAGGCGCGCAACATGGCCAAGCTGGCCGACCTGGGCTTCCGCTTCTCCATCGACAAGGTGCAGACGCTGGATCTGGACTTCGCCGACCTGCAACGCTCGGACGTGCGCTTTATCAAGGTGGCGGCGGACCTGCTGATCGAGCAACTGTTGGACCTGGACGGCGGCGCGCCTCTGCCCAGCCAGCCGGACATCCGCGCCGGGGACTTCGCCCCCCTGACCCGTCGCCACGGCCTCGAACTGATCGCTGAAAAGGTCGAGAGCGAGAAGCAGGTCGTCGACATCCTCGAACTGGATATCGCCATGGGCCAGGGCCATCTGTTCGGCGAGCCGCGCGCCATCAAGGAAGCCGTCCTGGCCGAGACCGACCCGCCCGCCGACTTCGTCCGCTCGACGCTGAAATCCGCCGAACAAAGGGTGCGCTACTGACCGCCTCTTTCCTCCCCACGAAGTGGGGAGGGGGACCACGGAGTGGTGGAGGGGTTTTGCGATGACGGAACCAAGCAGCCCCTCCGTCTCGTCGGCGACGCCGCCGATCCACCTCCCCATTTCATGGGGAGGAGAAACGTGACCGAAAACCGCCAGACACGGCGCATGTGGCTCGCGCAAATGCGCCCATGACCGACACCGCCCTCGACTGGCCCCGCATCGCCGCCGACCTGAACGCCCAGGGCTGGGCCATGACCGGCCCCTTGCTCACGCCTGCGACCTGCAAAGCCCTGCAAATCCTCTATGACCAGCCCGAGCGGTTCCGCAGCCGCATCGTCATGCAGCGCCATGGCTTCGGCCAGGGCGAGTATCAGTATTTCGCCGAGCCCCTGCCCGATCCCCTGCCGCGTCTGCGCGCACGACTTTATGAAGGTCTGGCGCCGGTCGCTGACGACTGGGCGAGGCGGATGGGACGACCTGGGTTTCCGGCACAGTTGGACGAACTAACCGCCCGCTGCCGCGCGGCGGGCCAAACGCGGCCGACGTCGCTGATGCTCCGCTACGGTCCCGGCGACTACAACCGGCTGCATCAAGATCTGTACGGCGATCTGGTCTTCCCGCTTCAGGCCGCGATCCTGCTAAGCGACCCGTCCGAGTTCGAGGGCGGCGAGTTCGTGCTGGTCGAGCAGAAGCCCCGCTCGCAATCACAGGCCCATGTCGTGCCGTTGAAGCAGGCACAGGCGGTCATCTTCGCCGTGAGAGAACGACCCGTCGCCGGAACGCGCGGCGACTACCGGGTCCAGATGCGCCACGGCGTCAGCACGGTGCGCGCGGGTAAGCGGATGACGCTGGGGTTGATCTTTCATGATGCCCAATAGTCCCTTCTCCCCTTGTGGGAGAAGGTGGCAGGCGGAGCCTGACGGATGAGGGGGGTGAGCGCTACGCTTGAAAACCTAGTGGTCCAGCGCTGCGACAATCATTCAGACCGCAGCGCCGACACCCCTCATCCGAGCACCTCCGGCGCCCACCTTCTCCCTCAAGGGGAGAAGGAAGAAAAAGGGCCCCTCCGTCGAAACGGAGGGGCCTGATCCTTTAAGCCTTCTGCGCGTCCAGCCAGCGCACCGTATCAGCGTCGCGAGCCGACAGGTCGGGGTAGTCGGCGTCAGAACCGACATCCGGCACACGGCGCCACGAGCGGGCGCATTTGGGATGGTCGGCCGTCTTCACCTCAACAGTTACTGCATCGCCGCCCGCGACCAGCTCGGCGCCCGAGGTGCGGAACACCTCGGCGGCGTCCAAGCCCTCGAACGGCGCCAGCAGTTCGGCTGGGGCCGTCACGACCGGCCAGGCGTCCAGCGCCCCGCCAATGACCTTGTCGCGACGCGCGGCTTCCAGCGCCTCGTTGACGACCTCCAACACCGTCTCGACGTTGGTCCAGCGCTCGGCCTCGGCCGTGTTGCGCCATTGGCCCGGCGTTTCGGGGATCACCCGCGCGCAGTTGGTGCCCGCATCCGCGAAGCGCGTCGTCCAGGCCTCGTCCATGGTGAAGGGCGTCAACGGCGCCAGCCAGGCGGTCAGGCGGCTGAACACCTCGTCCATCACCGTGCGCACGGCGCGGCGCTTGATGCTGTCGGGACGGTCGCAATAGAGGCTGTCCTTGCGCACGTCGAAATAGAGCGCCGACAGGTCGCCCGAGCAGAACTCCAGCACCGGCCGCACCACGTCCTGGAAGCGGTATTCGGCATAGGCCTGACGCACCTGCTCATCCAGCTCCCACAGGCGGTGCAGGATGAACTTCTCCAGCGGCGGGAACTGGTCGTAATCGGTCAGGCGCTCGGCCTCGTCGAAGCCGTTCAGCGCGCCCAGCAGATAGCGGACCGTGTTGCGCAGCTTGCGATAGGCGTCGACCGTGGTCTGCAGGATCTGCTTGCCGATGCGCTGGTCGTCCGAATAGTCGACCAGGGCCACCCACAGGCGCAGGATGTCGGCGCCGGATTCCTTGATGATGGTCAGAGGGTCGGTGGTGTTGCCCCGCGACTTCGACATCTTCTCCCCGTTTTCATCCAGGGTGAAGCCGTGGGTCAGGACGGCGTTGAACGGCGCCCGGCCGCGCGTGCCGCAGCCTTCCAGCAGCGACGACTGGAACCAGCCGCGATGCTGGTCCGAGCCTTCCAGATAGAGGTCGGCGGGCCAGTGCGACGGGCGGTCGCCCGTATAGCCGCTCTCGGCCGTGCGCGGGTCCAGGGTGAAGGCGTGGGTCGAGCCTGAATCGAACCAGACGTCGAGAATGTCCGTGACCTTCTCGAAGCGCTCAGGATCGTGCGCACCCAGGAAGTCGGCGTCGGGCGCCGAGAACCAGACGTCGGCGCCGCCCTCGGCCACCGCCTTGACGATGCGGGCGTCGACTTCGGGATCATGCAAGGGCTGGCCCGTCTGCTTGTCCACGAACATGGCCAGCGGCGTACCCCAGGCGCGCTGACGGCTGATCAGCCAGTCGGGGCGGCCCTCGACCATCGAGCGGATGCGGTTCTTGCCCGCCGCCGGGTGGAAGGCCGTGGCGTCGATGGCGTTCAGGGCGCGGTCGCGCAGGGTGTCGCCGTCCTCCAGCGCCTCATCCATGCGGATGAACCACTGCGGCGTGTTGCGGAAGATGATCGGGGCTTTCGAGCGCCAGCTGTGCGGATAGGAGTGCTCCATCCGGCCACGCGCCAGCAGATTGCCCGCCTCGATCAGCTTGTCCATCACCGCGCCGTTGGCGGGGCCGAACTTGCCGGTCTTCTTGCCCTCGGTCTCCAGCACCTTCAGGCCCGCGAACAGCGGCACGTGCTCATAATAGGCGCCGTCGGGATCGACCGTGTCCGGCACCTCGCGATGACCATGAGCCAGCCAGACATTGTAGTCGTCCGCGCCGTGGCCCGGCGCCGTGTGGACGAAGCCGGTCCCTGCGTCGTCGGTGACGTGGTCGCCCGCCAGCAGCGGCACCGAGAAGCCATAGCCGCTGTCCAGAGCCGCCAGCGGGTGGGCGCACTCCAGACCCGACGGGTCGATGTCGTAGACGCGCGTCCAGGCGGCGATCTTGGCGGCCTTGAACACGTCCTCGGCCAGTTTGTCGGCCAGGATGAAGCGGTCGCCCGGCTTGGCCCACGGCTCATAGTCCAGCCCTTCCTCAAGGGCCGTGACCTCATACAGGCCGTAGTTGATGTCGGGGCCGTAGCTGATCGCCCGGTTGGCCGGGATGGTCCACGGCGTCGTGGTCCAGATCACGATCGAGGGCGTCGCCGCGCGGAACGACAGCAGGTCGTCCGGGTGGCTGTCGGTCGCGCCGACCACAGGGAACTTGACCCAGATCGTGGGCGAGACGTGGTCGTGATACTCGACTTCTGCATCCGCGAGAGCCGTGCGCTCGACCGGCGACCACATCACCGGCTTGGAGCCGCGATACAGCTGGCCCGAGTTCTTGAACTTGTGGAACTCAGCGACGATGGCCGCCTCGGACGTGAAGTCCATGGTGGCGTAGCGGTTGGCGAAGTCGCCGGTGATGCCCAGGCGCAGGAACTGGTCGCGCTGCAGGTCGATGTACTTGCCGGCGTATTCGCGACAGGCGGTGCGGAACTCTTCCTTCGACACCTCGTCCTTGCGGCGGCCCTTGGCGCGGAATTGCTCCTCGATCTTCCACTCGATCGGCAGGCCGTGGCAGTCCCAGCCCGGCACGTAGTCGACATCGTAACCCAGCAGGAAGCGCGAGCGGACCACGAAGTCCTTCAGCGTCTTGTTCAGGGCGTGGCCGATGTGGATGTCGCCGTTGGCGTAGGGCGGGCCGTCGTGCAGCACATAAAGCGGCGCCTTCTGCGACTGACGCAAGGCGCGCAAGGTTCCGTACAGGTCGCCCCACTGGGCCAGGATTTCCGGCTCCTTCTTCGGCAGCCCGCCGCGCATCGGGAACGGCGTCTCGGGCAGGAAGACGGTGTCGCGATAGTCGCGGCCGGAAGGGGTCTGGGTGTCGGCGTCGGCCATGGAATGTCTTTTCGTCTTTGCGCGCGCGGCCGTTTGGAAACGGCGTCGGGCGTCAGTCTAGCGTGAAGGCGCCGGACGGCCCATGCCCTGATGGCTCAAGGCGGCGTCGTCTCAGCGAAATGTTTCGAGAAATCCCGACGTGCGCGGGGCCAGGCCCTGCAGCGCTACGCCGGGCGGCTAATCGAAATCGGGCGGATCACGCGAACGGTCATGATGGGAAAGCTCTAGCAGACCGCACGCCCCCTGCGCCATAGTCCAGGCGAACAGACGGGAGACGGATCGGATGCGACTTCAGGCCTTGACGACGGCGGCGGTGCTGGCCCTGACGGCGGCGGCCTGCTCGGCGGAAAAGGAGGCTCCTGCTCCGGCCGAGGCCGCCGCGTCGGCCCTGACCGCCCGCGCCGCCGTCTATGCGGCAGGCGAAAAAGACGCCGAGGCCTTCGTGCGCGCTCTCTACGCCCGCGCGGCGGAACCTCGTGATGCGCCCGACCCGGCAGAGGCCGCGATCACCCCCGGCCGCGACCCGCTCTATTCGCGCACCCTGAACGCCCTGATCGGCGTCGACTTCCGCGAGGCTCAGTCCCGCGACGAAGTCCCCTATCTGAACTACGATCCCGTCTGCGCCTGCCAAGACGCCGACGGCTTCGCCCTGAAGACGGTGACGATGACGCCCGACGGCCCCCAGGCCGCGACCGCCGAGGTCGTCTTCACCAACCACGGCCAGGACCGCCGCCAGACGCTGAAGCTGGTGAAGGAAGGCCCGATGTGGCGCATCGCCGACATCATCGACGACAAGGGCAAGTCGCTGCACGACGACCTGATGGCCATCGCCGAGAAGGCGGAGGGCTAGAACCTCAGGCGAAGGCCCAGACGCCCGCCGGTCCGTCGGCGTCGCTGGAAGACGGCGGCGTCTTCGGCCGGATGCGGCGCGCCCGGCTTCCGAGCTTCCACCGACGCAAGGGCTGAAGCAGCGCCGTCATCCGCCTCGTCATCGCCGCCCTGACCGGCGCCAGCCGCGCCTGGGCGGTCATCAGGCTGACCGCCGTCAGAACTTCGAGATAGGCCAGCACGTCACCGGCGGCGAACAGGGCCAGTTCCAGGCCGACGGTCTGCCACAGCATCATCACGCCGATCATCACCAGCACGAGCCGCAACGCCGAGCCGGACAAGGCCCACGACAGCTTGCCCTCCACCCAGCGCCGGGCCTCGCCGTTGACGCCGAACATCAGGGCCAGGGCGCCGATCAACAGCGGCGCCGACACCCCCGCCCCGCTAAGCGCCGTCGCCACGGTCCACAGGACGCAGACGCCCGCAACGGCGAACCACAGGCTTGAATCTCGGTCTTTCACGATCCCTCCCGCTAACATCGTTCCGTAGAACTGGGAGTTGCACGGTCCGCCCGCAAGAGCGCTGACCGTGCGGACGGCCTCAGCCCAGAAGCGCGCGGGCGGCGGCGGCGTCGGTGTCGATCTGGACCTTGAGTGCATCCAGGCCGTCGAACTTCATCTCGCCGCGCAGGAAGGCGACCAGCTCGGTCTCCAGCAGCTGGCCGTAGAGGCTTTCGTCGAAGTCCAGCAGCCAGACTTCCAGCAGGGGCTCTTCGATCTCGAACATCGGGCGGACGCCCAGATTGGCGACGCCCTTGACCACCCGCCCGTCCGGCAGGCGGGTGCGGGTGGCGTAAACCCCATAGGCCGGGCGCATATAGTCGCCCATGGCGATGTTGGCGGTCGGCACGCCGATGGTGCGGCCGCGCTTGTCCCCGTGGATCACCTCACCCTGAATGGCGAAGGGGCGGCCCAGGATGGCGGCGGCGCGGTCCATGTCGCCCGCCTTCAACGCCTCGCGCACGGCGCTGGACGACAGTTTCAGGCCCGAGGCGTCGTCGATGCGGTCGGTGACGGAGACCGTAAAGCCCAGCGTCTCGCCATAGGTCCGCAGCAGGGCGGGCGAGCCGGAGCGGCCCTTGCCGAAGGTGAAGTCGAAGCCGACGGCGGCGTGCTTGATCCCGAGGCCTTCGGACAGGACGCGACGGGCGAATTCCTCGTCCGTCATGCCCGCCATCTCGCGATCGAACGGCAGCAGATACAGGCGATCAACGCCCAGCGGCGCCAGGGCGCGGGCCATCTGGTCCGGCGTCATCAGACGAAAGGGCGCGGCCTCAGGCTGGAACAGGCGGCGCGGATGAGGGTCGAAGCTGACGACGGCCAAGGGAACGCCTAGGCGCTCCGCCGCCTCGCGCGCCGAGGCGATGACCGCCTGATGGCCGCGATGCACGCCGTCGAAGGCGCCGACAGCCACGGCCGCCCCCTTCTGGGCGTCCGTCAGGCCGCGCCAGTCGTGAATGACCTCGACCACTTCAGGCGGCCTTCAGCGGGCCGAGGGCTTGCGGCGGCGCGGCACGCGCACGACGGCCACGCCGTCCATGATCAGCTTGTCCTCGACAAAGCCTTCGCAGCGCAGTTCGCCGCGCGCGCTGTCGTGGTCCAGGGCGATGACGGTGATGACGATCCGCACCGTGTCGCCGATCCGCACCGGGAAATGGAACGACAGCGTCTGCGAGATGTAGATCGACCCCGCGCCCGGCAGGATCGTCCCGACCACCGCCGAGCCGAAAGCCGCCGAAAGCAGGCCGTGGGCGATACGTCCGCGATAGGCCGTCTTGGCGGCGAAGGCCTCATCCAGGTGCACCGGATTGAAGTCGTCGGAGGCCTCGGCGAACAGACGAATCCGCTCTTCCGTGACGTGAACCGTCTTCTCGGCGGCCATGCCGACATGGAGTTCGTCGAGGATGTAACCGCCCGACGGGTGCGCTTGGACCAGATCAACCATGAGCGGCCCTTTAAGGCAGGTGCGACGAAATGGCGAGACTCACCATGCCAGTTCCAGCGCGGCGTAGCGGGCGAAGGTCGTCTCGGCACGGAGCAGTTCGGCCGCACGGGCGGGATCCAGCGCGCCGTCCGGGCCCTTGGCGGCGTCGCCGTGAATGCCCTGAGCGATGAACAGGCAGTCCAGCGCCTGCTCGGCGGCGCCCAGAACATCCGTGACCACGCCGTCGCCGATGCACAGGACGCGCGAACGATCGACTGGCCGCCCCATCAGACCCTCGGCCTCCTTCAGCGCCAGGGCGTAGATGGGCGCGAACGGCTTGCCCGCCATGACCACGCGGCCGCCCATCGACTCATAGAGATCAGCGATGGCGCCGCCGCAGTAGATGATGGAATCGCCGCGCTGCACCACGCGGTCGGGGTTAGCGCAGATCAGCTCCAGTCCGCGCGCGACGGCGGGCGTCAGGCGTTCGCGGTAGTCCTCGGGAGTCTCAGTCGTGTCGTCATAGGGGCCGGTAACGGAGATGAAGGCGGCGTCGCCCGCATCGTGGGCGCTGGTCAGGTCCAGACCTTCATAGAGGACGAAGTCGCGATCCGGTCCGATGATCCAGGCCGGTCCGGGCGCGCGGCGCGCCAGTTCCATGCGGGTGGCGTCGCCCGAGGTGACGAAGGCCTTCCAGGCGCTGCGCGGCACGCCCAGGGCGTCCAGTTGGGCCACCACGTCCGGCGACGGGCGCGGCGAGTTGGAGATCAGGACGACATGGCCGCCCTTCTCATTGAACTTGGTCAGGGCCTCGCAGGCCGCCGGCCAGCTTTCGCGGCCGTTGTGGATCACGCCCCAGACGTCGCAGAGCAGGATGTCGTAGTCGTCGGCGACGGCGGACAGGCGGGGCAGCGGATGAGGCAGGGTCATGCCCCGCTTATAGCGGGGGAAAACCGGGGGGAAAGGCCGCAGGGACGATCCGCGCCTCTTCGCTTTCCCTCTTCGCCGCCGAACGTCTTCCTGCTAACCCGCTCGGCATGAAGATTTCTCGTCTCGCCCTGGGGGCCTATCTGATCGCCCTCGCCGTCATCGTGCTGGACCAGCTGACCAAGGCCTGGGTGCTGAGCGCCATCGGCGCCGAGCACATCACCCACATTCCCGACGGTTTCCGCATCGCCGAGGTGGCGCCGCCGGTGTTCAACCTGACCTATGTGCTGAACACGGGCGTCAGCTTCGGCCTGTTCGGCGGCGGCGCGGGGCGCTGGCTCCTGAGCGTCTTCTCCGTCGTCGTGGCCGGCCTGCTGGCCGTGTGGGCGACGCGGGCGAACCGCGGCCTGCTGATCGCGGCCATCGGCCTGGTCATGGGCGGCGCCATCGGCAACGTCATCGACCGCATCCGCTTCGGCGGCGTGGTCGACTTTCTCGACTTTTCCGGCACGGGCCTGTTCCCCTGGATCTTCAACATCGCCGACAGCGGCATCACCGTCGGCGTCGTCCTGCTGATCCTGGACAGCTTCCTGTCCGAGCGCCGTTCGACAGTTGGCGCGGCCCACGAAAAGTCGTAATCACACCCCCTTAGCTTATCGAG
>NZ_DAMCNG010000043.1:0-2358 GCF_032107865.1 Brevundimonas sp. | reverse complement strand
CCGCCTCTGCGGCGCGCCTCCCGGAGCCGAACGACCATGCGTAACCGTCCTGTCCTGATCGTGACCCTGGCCGCCGGCGCGGCCCTCAGCCTGAGCGCCTGCGGATCGATGAAGCAGAGCGTCGGCCTGTCCAAGGTCGTGCCGGACGAATTCGTCACCGTGGCCAGCGCCCCGCTGGTGGTGCCACCGGAATACGGCCTGACCCCGCCTTCGCCCGGCGCCCCGCGCCCGCAGGAACTGGCCCCTGAAAGCGCCGCGCGTCAGATTCTGCTGGGTCAACGCCAGGCCGTGACCCGCACGCCCGGCGAGCAGGTTCTGGCCGCCGAAGCCGGCGCCGACCGCGCCGATCCGTTGGCCCGCTATGTCGTCGACGACGAATTCGGCAGCCTGGCGCACAAGGAAGAAAGCTGGGCCAACCGCATCATGTTCTGGCGCAAGGACGATCCCGCCAGCCAGGCCGCAACCAACAGCCAGACCTCCGAAGGCGGCAAGACCATCGACGCCGCCAGCGAGCGCGCGCGTCTGGACGCCCTGACCGGCGGCCGCGAAGGCATCACCATCGCCGCCCGTCGCGACGGCCGCTTCAAGCTGCCGGGCCTCTAGGACCGGACAGGCTGCATCTTCGATCAGAGGGCGCGTTCGTCACGGCGAGCGCGCCCTTTGCAATTGGCGCGCTTGCTTGACGCAACGGCCGCGCTTCAGGATCGTTGTTCACGGCTGGTTGCGGGGTTGAAGCGATGGCTAGGGCTTGGAACGGATGGCGTGTCGCCTTGGCTGCGGGCGTTCTTATGGCCTGCGCGACGCCTGCCCTGGCTCAGGCTCAAGCCGCCGCCGAGACGCCGCGCACGCCCCTGACCTATGCCGAAGCCGAGACGCGGCTGCGCACGACCTCCAGCCTGGGACGCGCCGCCGGTTACGGGGTCGAAGCCGCCGAGGCCCAGGCCCAGGTCGCCGCTGGACTGAACCGACCCACGGTGTCGCTGGACGCCCAACTGATCCGCTATCGCAAGACCTTCGACCTGTCGCTGTCGGACACGCTGGACCGCGCCCAGTCCGATCTCGGCGCCGCCATCCCCGGCCTGATCTCGGACCTGCCGGGGGTGCCGGGCGACGTGCTGAACGCCGTGGGACAGCGGCTTCAGGCCGCCCTGCCGGAGATCTTCGCCGCCCTGCCCCATGATATCCGGCTGCAGGTGGACGACACGACCTTCCGCCCGACGGTGACGGCGCTGCAACCGATCTACACCGGCGGGGCCATCCCCGCCCTGCGGCGCGCGGCGGCGGCCAATGTCGACCTGGCCGAGGCCCGGCGGCAGGAGGCCCTGAATCTGGAGAGCGTCAACCTGGCCCGCGCCTATTTCGGCCAGGTGCTGGCGGCCGAGGCGTTGAAGATCGCGCTGGAAACCCGCGACGGCTTCGACCTGCACCTGCACAACGCCCGACGCATGGAAGAGGAAGGGATGCTCAGCCGCGCCCAGACCCTCCAGGTCGAGGTCGCCCGCGACGCCGCCCAGCGCCAGCTCAACCGCGCCGAACTGGAGCATGAAAACGCCGTCGCCTCCCTGGCCCGTGTCGCCGACGTCGAGGCGGGCGTGACCCCGACCACCCCCCTGTTCGTCAATCGCGATCCGGTCGGCCCCGCCTCCGTCTTCCTGGACAGCGCGGGCCAGTCGAATTCGCGCATCGTTCAAGCCCAGGCCGGGCGGGATCTGGCCGAGGCGGGGGCGGATCTGGCGGCCTCGCGGATGAAGCCGTCGGTCTACGCCTTCGGGACTTACAACATGAACCCGGACGACGCCCTGCCGACCGAGCCGGACTGGGCCTTTGGCCTGGGCGCCCGCTACACCCTGATGTCGTCGCTGGACCGGCGGCGGATGCTCGACGCCGCCCGCGCCCAGGCCTCGGCCGCCGGAGAGGTCGAGCGCCAGGCCCGCGACGACGCCCGCCTGCTGGTCACGCGCGCCTACAACCAGGTCGAGTTGGCGCGGCGGCAGTTCCTGACCATGGACAGCAGCCTGGCGGCCGCGCGCGAGAACGCCGAGGAGCTGGACTACCTGGAGATCGAGCACGCGTACCTCGACGGCTCCACGCGCGGGCGCGCCGAGGTGATCCGCGGCTTCCGCGAGGGCGAGGCGACCGCCGCCTCGGTCATCGACGCCCGCAACCTGCTGGGAACGGCGCGGCTGCAACGGGCCGCGGCGGCCTATGAGTACGACCTCAGCCTGTCGGCCCTGCTGGCGGCGGCGGGAAGCGACCAGACCCTGAACGACTATCTGCAACGCGACGACCGGATCAGCGCCCCATGAGCGAGACGCCTTCCTCGGCCTATACGCCGCCCCAGCCGGCCGAAGCGCCCCC
>NZ_DAMCNG010000042.1:0-17004 GCF_032107865.1 Brevundimonas sp. | reverse complement strand
GCGGGGCGTACGACGGATGGCGCGGCCGGAGCGCCGCCGCCCTGAGACGCCCCAGGCTCTGGGGGAGGCGGCGGCGGTGCGATCGGCTCAGGCCGGACCAGATCGACAATGATGAGCGGCTGCGGCGGCACGAAGGTCGCCTCGGGCCGCCCGACGCCCAAAAGCACAAAGGCGCCGAGGTGCAGAAGGGCCACCAGCCCCGCCGCGCCCCAGCGCCATTGCTTCATTCGTTTCGGCCGCAACCGTCTCTCCCGCACAGGCTTCCGAACGCTAACGCTTCAGAAGACGAGGAGATCAGACCGCGTGTCCGCTCAGGCGTCCAGCGCCGCGTCGATGGCGGCGGCCACGGCGGCGATGTCGCCCATGCCGTCGACCTCGGTCAGCTTGCCCTGGTCTGCATAGTAGGGAAGCAGCGGCGCGGTCTGGCGGTTATACACGGCCAGGCGGTCCTTAAAGGTCTCGGGGTTGTCATCCGCCCGGCCCTGCTCGGCGAAACGCTTGCCGATACGGTCGGTCAGGGCGGCGTCGTCCACCTTCAGGCGGATGACGCTGTCGATCTTGGCGCCGCACTTGGCCAGCATGAGGTCCAGAGCTTCAGCCTGGGCCACCGTGCGGGGGAAGCCGTCGAAGATGGCGCCGCCGGCGGCCTCGGCCTCCGGCAGGCGGGCTTCGATCAGGGCGATGACGATCTCATCGGTGACGAGGTCGCCGCGCGCCAGCACGTCCTTGACCTTCAGCCCCAGCTCCGAGCCGGAAGCGATGGCCGCGCGCAGCATGTCGCCGGTCGAGAGCTGGAGCATGCCCCGCTCTTCGACCAGCCGCTTGGCCTGGGTGCCCTTGCCGGCCGCAGGCGGCCCGAACAGGATCAGGTTCATTTTATATTCCGGGCTCCCCTACCCGATCAGCGACGGACAGGAGCGGAACCGCCCCGGCCACGGCCGCGCAACTTGGCCTTCTTGATCAGACCTTCGTACTGGTGCGCCAGCAGGTGCGACTGGATCTGGGCGACAGTGTCCATCGTCACCGAGACCACGATCAAGATAGACGTTCCGCCAAAGTACAGGCTGTTGCCCAGGCTGCTGACCAGGAATTCCGGCAGCAGACAGACGGCGGTGATGTAGGCGGCGCCGATCACCGTCAGGCGCGTCAGGACGTAGTCCAGATACTCGGCCGTCCGCTTGCCCGGACGGATGCCCGGCAGGAAGCCGCCATACTTGCGCAGGTTCTCGGCCGTGTCCTCGGGGTTGAAGGTGATCGAGGTATAGAAGAAGCAGAAGAAGACGATCAGGACGGCGTACAGGATCATGAACACCGGCTGGCCGTGGGTCAGCTGGGCTGTCACCAGGGGCAGCCAGCTCATCCAGTCCGGCAGGTTCGCATTGGCGGTGAACTGGGCCACCGTCGTCGGCAACATCAGCAGCGACGAAGCGAAGATGGCCGGGATCACACCTGCGGTGTTGACCTTCAGCGGCAGGAAGCTGCGCTCGCCGCCCGTCATGCGGTTGCCTTCCTGGCGCTTCGGATACTGGATCAGAAGGCGGCGCTGGGCGCGTTCCATAAAGACGATGAAGACGATGACCGCCACCGCCATGATGGCGATGAAGAACAGGGTGAAGGCCGACATCTGACCCTGCTGGGCCAGGCCCAGCATGCGCGCCACCGTCGACGGCAGAACCGCCACGATGCCCGCGAAGATGATCAGGGAGATGCCGTTGCCGACGCCGCGCGCCGTCACCTGCTCGCCCAGCCACATCAGGAACATGGTGCCGCCGGTCAGGACCGTGACCGTCGAAATGATGAAGAAGATGCCCGGCTGGTCGATCAGGCCCGGCTGGGCGTTCAGGCCCACCGCGATGCCGAAGGACTGCGCCAGAGCCAGGAACACCGTCAGATAGCGGGTGTACTGGTTCAGCTGCTTGCGGCCCGACTCGCCGCCTTCCTTCTTCAGCTTCTCCCACGGCGGATACACCGCGCCCATCAGCTGGACGATGATCGACGCCGAGATGTAAGGCATGACGTTCAGCGCGAACACGGCCATGCGCTCGACGGCGCCGCCCGAGAACATGTTGAACATGTCCAGGATGCCGCGTTGGCCGTCCGGGTTCTGGAAGAAGGCCAGGAAGGCCTCGCCGTTGATCCCAGGGATCGGAACATAGGTGCCGATCCGATAGACCAGCAGCGCGCCCAGCGTGAACAGCAGGCGCTTGTGCAGCTCGGTCGCTTTCGCGAACGAGCCCATGTTCATATTGGCAGCAAGTTGTTCAGCGGCCGAAGCCATCAGGCGGTCCCCACGACTATGCCCGTCGTCAGATAGGCGGAAAGCGGCGCTCTTGCGAGGGCCGCTTTCGGAAAATCGTCATCCCGGTCCGGACGATCCCGGCGGAGGCGCGAAAGCCGCGCTCCGACGGGATGACGATATTGGATTTTAGGCCTTGGCGGCGGTGCGCTTGGCGCGAGCCGAGATCTTGTTGGCGTCGCCCTTCGGAGCCTTGGGTTCCGGCGCCTTGCCGCGAGCGGCGTTGCGCTTCTCGAGGCGAGCCGCAGCCTTGGCTTCGGCTTCGATGCGCTGCTGGGTGACCGAGCCGCCGGCGGCTTCGATCGCCTTGATGGCGCCCGACGAGGCCGACCACACGACCAGGTTCAGCTTGGCCTTCAGTTCGCCTTCACCCAGGACGCGCACGCCGTCCTTGACGCGACGGATCACGCCGGCGGCGACCAGGGCCGCGCCGTTGATCTCGGCCTTGGCGTCCAGCTTGCCGGCCTCGATGGCCTCTTGCAGGCGCCACAGGTTGACTTCAGCCAGCTTCGGCGCGTTCGGCACGTTGAAGCCGCGCTTCGGCATACGCATGTACAGCGGCATCTGGCCGCCTTCGAAGCCGCCGATGGCGACGCCCGAACGCGACTTCTGACCCTTGACGCCGCGACCGGCGGTCTTGCCCTTGCCCGAGCCCGGGCCGCGGCCGACGCGCATACGCTTCTTGGCGGCGCCCTCGTTGTCACGAATTTCGTTCAGCTTCATTGCCTGATCCTTTCGGGTTCTAGCGCCAGGTCCGCGAGGCGATCCTGACTCGGCGTTGGATAAATTTAAGGGCCGCTGATTAAGCGACCCGCGTCAGCATCGCAAGATGCTTCCTTCATAAAGCGAAACGCCCTCCCCCGCGAACGGGAGAGGGCGAACCGTCTTACTTCTCGACCACTTCCACCATGTGGGCGACCTTAGCGATCATCCCACGGACGGAGGGGGTGTCTTCCAGGGTCGACTCACGGCCGATCTGGTTGAGACCCAGGCCCACCAGGGTGGCGCGCTGATCCGACTTGCGGCGGATCGGGCTCGCCGTCTGACGGACGGTCACAGTCTTGTTTTCGGTCTTGGCCATCTATCAGCCCTCCACGGCTTCCGGCGCCGAGGCGCCGTCATTGCGGCGGCCCATCAGGTCGGACACCTTCTTGCCCCGCTTGGAGGCGATCTGGCGCGGCGACGACTGAACCTTCAGAGCTTCGAAGGTGGCGCGGATCATGTTGTAGGGGTTCGACGAGCCGGTCGACTTGCCCACGACGTCCTGGACGCCGAGGGTTTCGAGGACCGCACGCATCGGACCGCCCGCGATGACGCCCGTGCCCGGAGGGGCAGCGCGCATCATGATCTTGCCGGCGCCCCAACGGCCCGAGCCGTCGTGGTGCAGGGTGCGGTTCTCGCGCAGCGGAACCTTGATCATGGTCTTCTTGGCTTCTTCGGTCGCCTTACGGATGGCTTCCGGCACTTCGCGCGCCTTGCCGTGACCGAAGCCGACGCGGCCTTTGCCGTCGCCGACGACCATCAGGGCCGCGAACGAGAACCGGCGGCCGCCTTTGACGGTGGCGGCGACGCGGTTGATGTGCACCAGCTTCTCGATGATGTCCGAATCCGGACCTTCAACGGGAGCGTTGCGGTTGTCGCGACGGTTGCGATCGCCGCCGCCGCGTTGGGGTTCACGAGCCATGCTTGCCGTTCCCTTAGAAGTTCAGACCGGCTTCGCGCGCGGCTTCCGCCAGCGCCTTGACCCGGCCGTGATAGATGTAGCCGCCACGGTCGAAGACGACGTCCGTGACGCCCTTCTCGATGGCGCGCTCGGCGATCAGCTTGCCAATCTTGGCGGCGGCTGCGACGTCCGAACCCTTGGAACCCTTGCCGCCTTCCAGCGACGAGGCGGAAGCCACCGTGATGCCCTGGGCATCGTCGATGATCTGAGCCGAGATGTTCTTGTCCGAACGGAAGACCGACAGACGCAGACGACCATTGGCCACCGCCTTGAGGCGACGACGGGTGCGCTCGGCGCGACGCTTGGCTTGTTGTTGAAGAGAGAGAGCCATGACTTACTTCTTCTTGCCTTCCTTGCGCCGGACGAACTCGCCCTGGTAGCGCACGCCCTTGCCCTTATAGGGTTCCGGCGGACGCATCTTGCGGATGACGGCGGCGATTTCGCCCACAGCCTGCTTGTCGTTGCCCGAGATCTTGATCTCGGTCTGCTTCGGCACGGCGAAGGTGATGCCTTCCGGCGGAACGATGTCCACGTCGTGCGAGAAGCCGAGCTGCAGCGAGAGATCCTTGCCCTTCAGGGCGGCGCGGTAACCGACGCCGACCAGTTCGAGGGTCTTCTCGAAGCCGTCGGTCACACCGGTCACCATGTTGGCGACCAGCGTACGCGACAGACCCCACATCGCGCGAGCGCGCTGGGTGTCCGAACGCGGGGTCAGCGACAGTTCGTCGCCTTCCTGCGTGACTTCGATCTCTTCGGCGACGGTCCAGGAGCGTTCGCCCTTCGGACCCTTCACGGTGACGGCCTGGCCGTTGAGCGTGACAGTCACGCCCTTCGGCACAGTGATGGTTTTCTTGCCGATACGAGACATATCAGTAGACCCTGCAGAGGACTTCGCCGCCGACGTTAGCGTCGCGAGCGGCGGCGTCGGACATGACGCCCTTCGAAGTCGAAAGGATCGAGATGCCGAGGCCGTTCTTGATCGGCTTCAGATCGCTGATGGCCGAATAGACGCGGCGGCCGGGCTTCGACACGCGGGCGATCTCGGCGATCACCGGCTGGCCGTCGAAGTACTTCAGCTCGATCTCGAACTGCGGGAACTCACCGGGGTTTTGAACCAGCGAGTAGCCGCGGATGTAGCCTTCGTCCTGCAGCACGTCGAGGACGCGCTGACGCAGACGGGAAGCCGGGGTGAGCACCGACGAACGCTTGCGGGTAGCCGCGTTCTTGATGCGAGCGATCATGTCGCTCAGGGGATCGTTGATCATCATATCTGTTCGCTCCCCTTACCAGCTCGACTTCGTCAGGCCGGGGATCTGACCCATGTTGCCCAGCTCACGCAGGGCGACACGGCTCATCTTGAGCTTGCGGTAGTAAGCCCGCGGACGGCCGGTCACTTCGCAGCGGTTGCGAATGCGGGTCGGTGCGGAGTTACGCGGCAGGGCAGCCAGCTTCAGGCGCGCGTCGAAGCGCTCCTCCAGCGGCAGGCTCTCGTCGTTGGCGGTCGCCTTCAGGGCTTCCCGCTTCGCGGCATACTTCGCAACCAGGGCCTTGACGGCTTCGTTGCGGTTTACGGCGCTTTTCTTAGCCATTGTTCTCTTCCCTTCCCGATCAGTTCACGAACGGGAACTTGAACTCGGTGAGGAGAGCCTTGGCTTCCTCATCGGTCTTGGCCGTGGTGCAGACAACGATGTCCATGCCCCACATCTGGTCGATCTGGTCGTAGTTGATCTCCGGGAACACGATGTGCTCCTTCAGACCCGTGGCGTAGTTGCCGCGACCGTCGAACGAAGTGCCCTTCAGGCCCCGGAAGTCCTTCACGCGCGGCAGAGCGATCGTGATGAAACGGTCCAGGAACTCGTACATCTGGGCGCCGCGCAGCGTGACCTTGCCGCCGATGACCATGCCTTCGCGCAGCTTGAAGCCGGCGATGGAGTTACGAGCCTTGGTCGGCACAGCCTTCTGGCCGGCGATGGCCGTCAGATCCTTGAGGGCCGCGTTGGCCTTCTTGGAGTCGGCGACAGCTTCACCGATACCCATGTTCAGGACGATCTTGTCCAGCTTGGGGATCTGCATCTCGTTCGAGTAGCCGAACTTTTCCTTCAGGACGCCACGAATGCGCTCCTGATATTCAGCCTTGAGGCGCGGCGTGTACTTGGTGTCGGCCATCAGATGACGTCTCCCGTCGACTTGGCGAAGCGGACCTTCTTGTCCCCCTCGACCTTGAAGCCCACGCGGGTCGCCTTGCCGTTGGCGTCGGCGATCGCGACGTTCGACAGGTGAAGCGAGGCTTCCTTGTGCTTGATGCCGCCTTGCGGGTCAGCCTGGGTCGGGCGCGTGTGGCGCTGAACCATGTTGACGCCTTGCACGACGACGCGGTTTTCGGTCGGCAGAACCTGCATCACCTTACCGGTGCGGCCCTTGTCCTTGCCGGTCAGGACGACGACGTTGTCGCCCTTCTTGATCTTGGCGGCCATGGTTACAGAACCTCCGGAGCCAGCGAGATGATCTTCATGTGGTTCTTGGCGCGCAGCTCGCGCGGAACCGGGCCGAAGATACGGGTGCCGACAGGCTCGTTCTGCTTGTTGACGATGACGGCGGCCGACTTGTCAAAACGAATGACCGAGCCGTCCTTGCGCTGGATGTCCTTGGCGGTGCGCACGACGATGGCGCGAACGACGTCGCCCTTCTTCACGCGGCCGCGAGGAATCGCTTCCTTCACCGAGGCGACGATGGTGTCGCCGATCGAGGCGTAGCGGCGCTTGGAGCCGCCCAACACCTTGATGCACATGACCCGGCGAGCGCCCGAGTTATCGGCGACCTCCAGGTTAGTTTGCATCTGGATCATGGGATCCGATCCTTCTTCTTACGAAGCCGAGGCCGGGGAAATGATTTCCCAGCGCTTCAGCTTGGACTTGGGGGCGCATTCGATGATGCGCGCGATATCGCCGACTTTGAGAGCGTTAGCTTCATCGTGGGCGTGGTAGTTCTTGGACTTGCGGACCGTCTTGCGGAGCAGCGGGTGCAGCAGGGTGCGCTCGACCTTCACGACGACGGTCTTGTCGCCCTTGTCGGAGACGACCACGCCTTCAAGAATGCGTTTGGGCATCGGTGTTTCCTTACGAGGCCGCACGCTTCTCGCGCAGAAGCGTCGAGATGCGAGCGATGTCCTTGCGCACTTCCGAGACCCGGTGGGTCTTTTCCATCTGGCCGGTGGCGGCCTGGAAGCGCAGGTTGAACTGTTCCTTCTTGAGCTTCAGCAGCTCGTCGGACAGTTGGTCGACGGTTTGCGACCGGAGATCGGCGATCTTGGTCATTAGGCGGCTTGCTCCGTAAAGATGCCGGCGTCCAGGCGGGTGACCACCTTGGTGCGGATCGGCAGCTTGGCGGCGCCGAGGCGCAGCGCTTCACGAGCCACGTCGTCCGGCACGCCGTCGATTTCGAACATGATGCGGCCCGGGGCCACGCGAGCGGCCCAGTGGTCCACCGCGCCCTTGCCCTTACCCATCCGCACTTCGGCCGGCTTGCCGGAGACCGGCACGTCGGGGAAGATACGGATCCAGACGCGGCCCTGACGCTTCATCTGACGGGTGATCGCGCGGCGAGCCGCTTCGATCTGACGCGCCGTGATGCGCTCCGGCTCGACGGCCTTCAGACCGTAGGAGCCGAAGTTCAGCGAGAAACCACCCTTGGACGAGCCATGGATGCGGCCCTTGAAGGCCTTGCGGTACTTGGTCTTTTTCGGTTGCAACATGGCCTATCAGCCCTCACGACCACGGCGCGGACCGCGATCACCGCGGGGGCCGCGCTCACGGCCTTCGTTGGACGACGGACCCGAGGCTTCCTGGGCCCAGCGCTTGTCCTGGGCCATCGGGTCGTGCTCGAGCACTTCACCCTTAAACACCCAGACCTTCACGCCAATGATGCCGTAGGTCGTCTTGGCTTCATAGAAGCCGTAGTCGATGTCGGCGCGCAGCGTGTGAAGCGGCACGCGACCTTCGCGGTACCATTCCATACGAGCGATTTCGGCGCCGCCCAGACGGCCCGAGACGTTGATGCGGACGCCCTTGGCGCCCAGGCGCATGGCCGACTGCATCGAACGCTTCATGGCGCGGCGGAACGCAATACGGCGTTCCAGCTGCTGAGCGATGTTCTCGGCGATCAGCTGAGCGTCGGTCTCCGGCTTGCGGACCTCGACGATGTTCAGGTGAACTTCGCCTTCGGTGCGGGCCGAGATGTCCTTGCGGAGCTTCTCGATGTCAGCGCCCTTCTTGCCGATCACGACACCCGGACGGGCGGCGTAGATCGTCACGCGGCACTTCTTGTGGGGGCGCTCGATGATGATGCGCGACACGCCGGCGGCCGACAGGCGTTCCTTCAGCCACGTGCGCAGCTTCAGATCCTGGTGGAGCAGTTTGGCGTAGTCAGCGCCGCCGGCGAACCAGCGGCTGTCCCACGTGCGGTTCACGCCGAGGCGCAGACCGATCGGATTGATTTTCTGTCCCATCAGGCAGCCTCGCCGGCTTCACGGACCACGATCGTGATCTCGCTAAAGGGTTTCAGGATGCGCGAGGAGCGACCGCGAGCGCGGCTCGCGAAACGCTTCATCACCAGGTTCTTGCCCACGAAGGCCTCGGCGACAACCAGGTTGTCGATGTCGAGGTTGTGGTTGTTCTCGGCGTTCGAGATCGCCGAGTACAGAACCTTGCGGACATCGCCAGCGATGCGCTTGTGGCTGAATTCCAGCTCGTTCAGCGCCTTCTGGACCGGCAGACCGCGGATCGACGCGGCCACCAGGTTCAGCTTCTGCGGGCTGATGCGGACGTTGACCAGCTTGGCGCGGGCCTCGGTCGCTTCAACGCGACGGGGGTTCTTGGTCTGGGCCATGGATTACTTCCTCTTGGCCTTCTTGTCCGCCGCGTGGCCCGGGAAGTTCCGGGTCGGGGCGAACTCGCCGAACTTCATGCCGACCATTTCTTCGGAGACCGACACCGGCACATGCTTCTGGCCGTTGTGGACGCCGAACGTCAGACCGACGAACTGCGGCAGGATGGTGGAGCGGCGCGACCACGTCTTGATCACGTCCTTGCGGCCCGACGATTGAGCGGCGTCGGCCTTCTTGAGCAGATACCCGTCGACAAACGGGCCTTTCCAGGAGGAGCGGGCCATTCTTAGCGAGCCTTCTTCACGTGACGGCTACGGATGATGAACTTATCCGTGGCCTTGTTCTTGCGGGTACGGGTGCCCTTGGTGTCCTTGCCCCACGGCGTAACCGGGGTACGACCACCAGAGGTCCGGCCTTCACCACCACCGTGCGGGTGGTCGATCGGGTTCATGGCGACGCCGCGGACGTGCGGACGCCAGCCCATGTGACGCTTGCGGCCCGCCTTGCCCAGGTTCTGGTTCATGTGCTCGGGGTTCGACACGGCGCCGACCACGGCCATGCAGCCGTCCAGGACCATGCGAAGCTCGCCCGAACCCAGACGGATCTGAGCGTAGCCCTGGTCGCGACCGACCAGTTGAGCGTAGGCGCCGGCCGAACGGGCCAGCTGAGCGCCCTTGCCCGGCTTCATCTCCACGTTGTGGATGATGGTGCCGACGGGGATCGAGCGCAGCGGCATGGCGTTGCCCGGCTTCACGTCGACCTTCTCACCCGCGACGATGGTGTCGCCGGCGTGAAGGCGCTGAGGCGCGATGATGTAGGTCTTCTCGCCGTCCGGGTAAACAACCAGGGCGATGAAGGCGGTGCGGTTGGGGTCGTATTCCAGACGCTCGACCGTGCCGACCACGTCGAACTTGCGACGCTTGAAGTCGATCTTGCGGTACAGCTTCTTGGCGCCGCCGCCGCGGAAGCGGACAGCGATGCGACCGCCCTGACCACGACCGCCCGACTTGGTCAGGCCTTCGGTCAGCGACTTCTCCGGGCGGCCTTTGTGCAGCTCGGAACGGTCGACCAGCACCAGGGCGCGGCGGCCCGGCGACGTCGGATTGTAATGCTTCAGAGCCATCTTCTTAGAGCCCCGTCGTGACGTCGATCGACTGACCATCGGCCAGCGTCACGATCGCTTTCTTGATGTCCACGCGACGGCCCAGGATGCCCCGGAAGCGCTTGGTCTTGCCCTTTTGAACCAGGGTGTTGACCTTGAGGACGTTGACTTTGAACAGGCTTTCGACCGCGGCAGCGATCTCGTCCTTGGTCGCCGTGCCGGCGACGCGGAAGACGACCTTGTTCTGCTCCGACAGGATCGTGGCCTTCTCGGTGATCACCGGAGCCAGGATGGTGTCGTAGTGCTTGGCGGTGGGTTGAGCGGCGGCCATTATGCGGCTTCCTTCTCAGCGAAGCGCGCCTCGATGGCTTCAACAGCCGCCTTGGTCAGCACCAGTTTGTCGGCCCGCAGGATGTCATAGACGTTCAGGCCGGCGTTCGGCAGCACGTCGATGTGCGGGATGTTGCGCGCGGCCAGGCCGAAGTTGGTTTCAACTTCCGGACCCGCGATGATCAGAGCCTTGGTCCAGCCCAGCTTGCCAAAGGTCTCGCGCAGCGAGGCCGTCTTGGCTTCCTTGACCGAAACGCTGTCGACGACGACCAGGTCGCCGGCCTTGGCCTTGGACGACAGGGCGTGACGCAGAGCCAGGGCGCGGACCTTCTTCGGCAGCGAGTAGCCGTGGTCACGGACAACCGGACCAAAGGCGCGCGAACCGCCGACGAACTGCGGCGCACGGCGCGAACCGTGACGAGCGCCGCCGGTGCCCTTCTGCTTGTACATCTTCTTACCCGTACGAGAGTTCTCGTTGCGGGTTTGAACCTTGTGCGTACCGGCGCGACGCTTGGCCAGCTGCCAGTTGACGTAACGGGCCAGCAGGTCGCCGCGGATGTCGGAGATGCCGAAAACGGCGTCCGACAGCTCAACGTCGCCAGCAGCCTTGCCGTCGAGTTTGATGACCGAGAGTTTCATTACGCTTCACCGCCTTCGGTCGCTTCAACGGCCGGAGCTTCAGCCGGCGTCGACGCGGGTTGAGCAGCAGCCGACTTCACGGCGCCCGGGAACGGGGCGTCGGAAGGGCGAGCCTTCTTGATGGCGTCGCTGACCTTGACGTAGGCGCCGTCGTGACCCGGGACAGCGCCCTTGATCAGGATCAGGCCACGCTCGACATCGACGCGGACGACGGTCAGGTTCTGGGTCGTGACGACTTCCTGGCCGAGATGGCCAGCCATCTTCTTGCCCTTGAAGACCTTGCCCGGATCTTGACGCTGGCCGGTCGAACCATGCGAACGGTGCGAAATCGACACGCCGTGCGAGGCGCGCAGACCACCGAAGTTCCAGCGCTTCATGGCGCCGGCAAAGCCCTTACCAATGGTATGGCCCTGGATGTCGACCTTTTGGCCCGCGAGGAAGTGGTCGGCCGACAGTTCGGCGCCCACGTCCAGCAGGGCGTCTTCACCCACGCGGAACTCGGTTACATAGGCCTTAGGTTCGACCTCGGCCTTCGCGAAGACTTCGCGTTGAGCCTTGGCCGTGTTCTTGGCCTTCTTAACGCCAGCGCCCAGCTGAAGGGCGACGTAGCCGTCGCGCTCCTTGGTACGTTGGCCGACGACTTGGCAGCCGTCGAGCTGGAGTACAGTGACCGGTACGTGTGCGCCGTCATCGGCGAACACGCGGGTCATCCCCAGCTTCTTGGCGATCACGCCCGTGCGCATGTCGGATCCCGCCTCTTTCTTTCTTAGATCTTGATCTCGACGTCCACGCCGGCGGACAGGTCGAGCTTCATGAGCGCGTCCACGGTCTGCGGGGTGGGGTCGACGATGTCGAGCACGCGCTTGTGCGTGCGGATTTCAAACTGCTCGCGCGACTTCTTGTCGACGTGCGGCGAGCGGTTCACGGTGAACTTTTCGATCAGGGTCGGCAGCGGGATCGGACCACGAACGGTCGCGCCCGTGCGCTTGGCGGTGTTAACGATTTCGCGCGTCGAAAAGTCGAGGACGCGGTGATCGAAGGCCTTGAGCCTGATGCGGATGCTTTGATCCATATCGGTTGTTATTCCCATGCGGCCGGAGCCGCGTCCCTGTGAACCATTTCAAAGACCGAAGCCTCAGAGCGATCACTCGCTCCCAGGAAACGCAAATCCGCAAAAACGAGCGGCCCACGCAGTCCCCCGCGAAGGCCGTAAGTTCCCAAGAAGCTGCAAAGAACAGTAACTTAGGTCGTCCCTGCGGACCGCGTCTGCACCCGAAAGTGCACAGCCGGTCCAACAAGAGGGGTGCTTATGCCTTCCGATTCCGTTTCCGTCAAGCGCGGAAATCCCCGCCCCGTCAGGGTTTGCGACTCACGGCGCCCGCGCCCCTCTCAGACCGCTGCAACGCAACATAACACGGGCCGATCGTTAGGGACTGAGGCGGGAAAGCGGCCAGATGAACGCCGCGGAAAGGCGCCGCCGCAATGCCCACCGTATACTGACGCAGTTATGCCTCAATGCGTCACTTTTGGGCAACATCGCCCCTGATGTGACCTCTGCATGACATGTTTGTTACAGCAAAGCGCCAAAGAGCGACCTATGTCTCGCTCATCGCCGGACGGGCCAAGCTTGTTTGGCGGCAGTACATAAGGACAAAAAAATGAAAACCGTCTTTCTCGCTTCGGTCGCCGCCGCGACCCTGATCGCCGCTCCCGCCTTCGCTCAAGACGCCATCGGTTCGGTCGGCATCGCCTACAACTATGCTGACGTCGAAGGCACCGACGTGAACCGCGGCGTCATCGACGGCACCGTCGCTTCGCCGGTGTTCGGCGACTGGACCGTCACCTTCAACGCTGAAGCCGCCTACACGGACGTTCAGCACGCTGGCGACGAAACCACCCTGGCCGGCGCCGTGCACCTGTCGAAGAAGATCGAAGACATGCGCTTCGGCGGCTTCTACGCCGCTTCGGAACTGGGCAACACCACGCTGAACACCTTCGGCCTGGAAGGTCAGAAGTACCTGGACCGCGCCACCCTGACGGGCGTCGTTTCGTACGGCACCGCGGCTGACGCCGACATCTGGACCGTGGCCGGCGACGCCGCCTTCTACGCCACGCCGCAACTGCGCCTGAGCGGCGGCGCCGCGTACACCAACGTCGACGCCGACAACATGTTCATCGGCAACAGCGACGTCGACGCCTGGTCGGCCGGCGTGGCTGCTGAGTACCAGTTCGCCAACTCGCCCTACTCGGTCTTCGGCGGCTACGACTACGTCAAGTCCTCGGACCTGGACGTCGACGCCAACGTCTTCAAGATCGGCATGCGCTACAGCTTCGGCGGCGGTCTGCAAGCCCGCGACCAAGCCGGCGCCAACCTGGGCCGCACGCACAACGGCGTGTCCGCCCTGCTCGGCCTCTAAGAGCGACCTGTGCGGCCCTAGGGCCGCGCAGATCAACGAAACCCCGGCGGAGCGATCCGCCGGGGTTTTTGTTTGCCTGCGCCGTCCCCAGGCTCCAAGCATGAAAAAGGCCCGAGGGGTTCCACGCTCCCGGGCCTTCTCCTTCAGGGTCTTGCAGCGCCTCAGCGGCCGATGCGCAGATCCCCTGATCCCACGATCGAGCGCGACACCGCGCCCGTGGCTTCGGCCACTCGCACGTCGCCCGAACCAGCGATGGCGACCGAAACATCGCCCGCCGTTCCGCCGAAGCTCACGTCGCCCGAACCGCCGATCGAGACTTCCAGGGTCGAGGCGCGGCCGCCGCGCACCCGCACGCCGCCGGATCCCCCGATGGCGACGTTGGTCTCTCCATCCACGCGCGCCACATCGATGCTGCCTGAGCCGCCGACGCTGGCGTCCAGCTTGCCCGTGGCGCCGGCGAAGACCGAACCGGAACCGCCGACCGCAGCCTCCAGATTGCGTGACGTACCAGCCCTGATCGAGCCGGATCCGCCGACGGACAGGTCCACGTCGCCATCGACGTTAGCCACCGTCCACGAGCCGCAGCCTCCATTGCCCAGCTCAACCGACCGGGCGCCGCGCCCCACCGAACCGAAGATGGCGCCGCCGCCGCTGACCTCGACGTCGCGCGGCGTGCGCAGGACGATCAGAGGGGCGTCTTCCATGCGGATGCGGCCCTTGCCGCGCACCTCGACCGTCGCACCTTCGCCCGGCTGGCGAGCGTCTGCGGGGCCGCTGTTGCACGAGCCGATCTGGCCGCCATTGAAGCTCATGCCGCGCCCGCGTCCCAGGCCGCCATCGATGCGGACCTGAGCGCCCCTGCGTTCGATACGAAGCTCCGGCAGGCCGGCCGAGCCCTGGGTGATCTCAACGCCGACGTCCGAGCGGTCTTCCGGAATGACGATGACGCGCGCCACGGCGTTGCGGATCGTCACATCCTCGGCCATGGCCGGCGCCGCCAGAACGGCGGATGCAGCCAGTGCGGTTCCCATGGCGGCGGCGATTGCAGCGGGTTTCATCAGCGGGGTCTCCCTGTCTCTGTGTCCAGGCGAAACTGAGGGCCGCGACCCGCAAAGTCAGTTTAAATCGAGGTCATGAACCCCTTTTAACCTAAGGCCCTGTTCAGGCGGCCGGACCGCTCGCACGTTCAGACGCCAAGGCCGCCGCGCCGTCCGTCGCGCCCACAGCGGGTTCGAAATCCCGTTCGAACGCGGCGATTCGGCTCTTCATCAGGCCCGTGCGCTTCAGCGCCACCGACGCGGCCCAGCGCGCGGCCAGTTCGGGCTTGCTCATGCGATCCGTCGTGCGCGGCTCCCCTCCCCGGCTGCGCAGGAAGGCATTGGTGTAGAGCGCCCCGTTGCGGATTCGAGACGGCCAGCTCTGGAACTCCACCGACAGGGAGACGCAGAACCGGTCCAGGTTCTCCACCCGATGCGGCGCATAGAAGGGCCAGGTCAACGCCTGCCCCGGCTCCAGGTCGACGATTCGAGCGTCGTCCTCGAAGGCGCGACGATAGGGAATCTCTTCAGTCGTCTGGCGGGTGACGACCTGCTCCATGCTGCGCTCCGGCAGGTGGGCCTCATCACCCGGATAGACGAACAGGCGCTTGCGGCCGCGCATGTGCAACAGCACCACGCCGCCGGCGTCGAAGTGGTAAGGCACCCGCGCCTTGGGCGAGGATAGGATCAGTTGGCCGCTGGCGCTGGCCGCCTTCAGACCATAACCGCCCAGGATACGATCGAAGTCGACCATGGCCGCGCGCCACAGCTCGGGCCAGCCCTGCTCGACCTTGCGCATATTGACCCACAGGCGGCCCTGCTGGATCGCCTCCAGCAGTTCGGCGCCGTTCAGGCGTCCGCGCGCGCCGGTGCGCAGGCTGACTTGGCCCTCATCATCGTAGTCATACAGGTTGATGTCGAACAGATCGGCCGGATAGCGGTCCAGCACCTCGGCCAGCGCCTGATCCTCGGCGAAGCCGTCCGCCACCAGGGCATGGGGGTGAACCGCAGCCTGGGTGATCGGGCCCGCGTAGCGCGTCATGGAAGCCGTCATACCGCTCTCCTCATCAATCGGCCGAGCCGGCCGCTTTTTGTTTCCGCACCATGTCGGCGGCCGCTCTCAGCACGCCCGAGGCCTGACCGGCCAGACTTGTCTCACACGCCTCGACCACGGACCAACGGCGCCGGGTGCTGATACGCAGCCGCTCCGCCCGCGCATGGCCCAGCACGCCCAGGGCAGCGCTCGCCGTCGCGCACACGGCGTTGCCGATGCCCGGCCGAGCGACAACGCCCTCGACGGTCACAAGGCCCCCGTCGTCATAGTATTTCTTGTAGCTGCCGCCGACGCCGACGCCGTAGTCGAAGATCCGATAGCCGCGTTCCGATCCCAGCCTGATCGTCTCCTGCGTCAACACGATGCCGGGCGACCAGCGCGCGACTTCCTGCTCATAGACCGGGAACCACAGGTGGAAATGACGCCCGGCGTGCATGGAATACTCCATGGCGACGACCCGCCCGTCCACGCGCAGCACGGCCATGGAGGCGCCGAAGCCGTCCTCGCCCTGACAATCCATCAAGGCGTGCAGGACGTCGCCCGTCCAGCCGCAGGCGAAGATGTCGTGATGCCCCGTGCGCCGGTACTGTTCGCTCTTCTCGATGATCAGGCGTTTCAGCAGGGCGTGGTCGTGCAGCTCGATCTCGATTTCGACCGCCCTGAACGCACCGTCCAGGCCGCGACGAGAGCGCTCCTTGTCCTTGAAGTATTTCGGGAAGGCCTTCCGGCGCCGGGCGTACCAGGCGTCGAATCCGCCCTCGTCAGGCACCACGGAGACCACGCTGTGATTGCGCAGCATCGCCTGCGGCGCCTCGCCGATCCAGGCGGCGACGGCGAAACGCGGCGCGCCGATCAGAGCCGCCGCCTCCTGCATCGAAGGCTTGTCCTCGCGCGGGCCGATGACGCCGTGATAGTCGTTCATCGGCGCGGCCAGGGGCTGAACCGTCCCGCCCCGGCGCTGATGCGGATAGTAGCCAACGATACGACCGTCCCGTTTGAAGACGGCGACCGCCGATCCGGGACAGATCGGCCCGGCCGTCCGTGCGAACTCCCAACGGAAATAGGGGCTGCTCAGGTCCGGGTCCGCGCGCGCCCACTTGTTCCATTGGACGCCCTCCTCGGCCGACAGGTCGGCGAGGTTGCGAATTTCAACTGATAGTGGTCCCGACATGACGCTCCCTTCGGAACGATCACAGCAAGTCCCGTTCCAACACCGCCTCATACGGCCAAGCCCTTGAGGTCGGGTTAGCGTTCGGCATCTTGTGCAAAAGATCGGAGCTTCACTGCGCCTCGCCGCATTGACCTCTTTCAGGAGGTTCCCATGCCGAAACCACGCCCCAAGAGCCGAGAAACCGAGAACGAGAACCAGCGCCCCGACAAGGAAGGCCGCCCGCCGCGCCCAGCTACGGAGCCCAAGGGCGCCGAGGGCAGCAGCAATTCTGGCCGCACGCAAACCGATCCCGCGACCGGCGCGCCGAACGACTGACATGCAAAACGGCCCCCGGATCGCTCCGGGGGCCGCTC
>NZ_DAMCNG010000041.1:0-17147 GCF_032107865.1 Brevundimonas sp. | reverse complement strand
CAGGGCGACGATCGGCATCAGGTCGTATTGCAGCAGCAGTTCGGCCTCGGCTTCGCTGACCACGGCGCCGGGGCGGGCCGAACGCGCGTGGCCGTAGCCGATGACGGGGGTGCCGTCGCGGCGCAGCACGGTGCGCGGGCGGAAGCCCTCGAAGCTCTTGATCAGCACAAGGCCTTCTCGAGAGACCTTGCGGCGTTGCGGCGCGGCTGCGGACACGGATTGACCCAATTCGAAACGGGCGTTCTCGCCCTGATCGGGACGGAGCAAGCCTCGTTCCGAAATCGGCGGGGCCGTTTCAGGTCAGATTTACAGCAGGACGATGGTCGCCAGACCGAGGAAGATCAGGAAGCCGAAGAAGTCGGTCGTCGCCGTTACGAACACGGCCGAGGACACCGCCGGGTCGAACTTCAGCTTCGACAGGGTCAGCGGGGTCAGCACGCCGACGCTGGCGGCGACCAGCAGGTTCAGGATCATGGCCGCCGCGATGACCGCGCCGATGCGCCAGTCCTGGAACCAGAAGCCCGCCGCCAGACCGATCAGCGGCGCCAGGACGAAGCCGTTGGCCAGGCCGACGGCCATCTCGCGCCAGAAGGTTCTGAGGGCGTTGGAGGCGTTCAGCTCGCGCGTCGCCAAGGCGCGCACGGTGACGGTCAGGGCCTGCGTCCCTGCATTGCCGCCGATGGCCGAGACGATGGGCATCAGCACGGCCAGGGCCACGATCTGCTGGATGGTGCCTTCGAACAGGGCGATGACGCTGGCGCCCAGCATGGCGGTGAACAGGTTGATGCCCAGCCAGGGCACGCGGCCGCGCACGATCTCGAACACGCTGGACGACCGGTCCTCGTCGGCGACGCCGGCCAGGCGCAGGATGTCCTCGCGGTTCTCTTCCTGAATGATGTTGACCACGTCATCGACGGTCAACTGGCCGACCAGCCGCCCGCCCGTGTCGACCACGGGCGCCGAGATCAGGTGATATTTCTCGAAGATGTAGGCGACCTCTTCCTGGTCGACGTCCACCTCGATGGCGTTGACCGGCTCCATCAGCTCGATCAGGGGCGTGGCGCGCGGGCTGCGCAGCATGCGGCTGATGGCGACGCCGCCGACGGGCCGGTTCATCGGATCGACCACATAGATGTCGAAGAACAGCTCGGGCAGGTCGTCGCCCTGGGCGCGCACGTGGTCGATGGTGTCGCCGACGTTCCAGAATTGCGGCGCGGCCATGAATTCGCGCTGCATCAGACGGCCTGCCGAATCCTCCGCATAGCCCAGCGAGGATTCGATGGCGGCGCGCTCGACCTCGGGCATGGCGGCCAGCACGCGCTCGCGCTGATCATCCTCAAGGTCTTCGACGACCGAGGCGGCGTCGTCCGAATCCAGTTCCTGCAGGGCTTCGGCCAGGGTGGCCGAGGGGACGCGCTCCAGCACCTTCTCGCGGATGCCGTCGTCCATCTCGGGCAGGGATTCCGCCAACAGTTCGGGCGGCAGCCACTGGACCACGACCGAGCGATGCTCGGCGGTCAGGAAGCCCATCAGGTCAGCGACGTCGGCGGGGTGCAGGTCTTCCAGCAGGCCGCGCAGCCGCATGCCGTCGCCGTCGTCCGCGGCGTCCACGACCTTTTCGACGAAGGCCGCCGTCAGGGCGTAGTCTTCACCCAGGGCGGCGTGATCTTCGTCTTCGAGATGAGGGTCTTCGGGGCGCAGAGGGGCAAAGTCCGTGTGGGTCACGTATCTGCCTCCTCTGTGATGATTTCAGCCTATCTAGCCGAGATTCGCCCTGTCAGATCAGATGGTGCGGTCGAGAAGACTCGAACTTCCACGGGTTGCCCCACAGCGACCTCAACGCTGCGCGTCTACCAATTCCGCCACGACCGCTCGCATCGGAGGGCGGGCAATAGCGGAGAGCCGACGGAAAGAAAAGAGCGTTTTGCGGAAATAGCGGAGAGAGGCGCAATTCCTTCTCCTGACAGGCGAGGGATGGCTCAGGCGGCTCCGGCCATGAAGTCATAGACATCCGCGGGGCGCGTCACCGTGATGGCGATGCGGTCGTCGCGAATCTCGATCTCGCCGCGCGCGACCGGATGGTTGTTGGCCAGGATCCAGACCTCGTCCTTTTCCGAGGCGTCCAGCGGGATCACCGCGCCGCGGCCCATGCGCAGCAGTTGCTGCATCGGCAGGACCGAACGGCCCAGCACGACCGAAATCTCGACATCGACGGCTTCGATCTGGCTCAAGACGGTACTCGCAAATCAACGGGCGGCCCTTGCGCCGCCGCGTTAGGCCCCACATTGAGGGCATCATGCTTGCCGACCCGTTAAACTCTTCACAACGCCGCCTGTTTCGCGAGGACGGCCGTCCCGTCGAATGGGCGCTGTCGTCCGGCTATGTCGACTACCCCGCCGCCGAGGCCGCCATGGAGGCGCGCGTCGCCGCCATCGCCGCCGGAGAGGCCGAGGAACTGGTCTGGCTGCTGGAGCACCCGCCGCTCTATACCGCCGGGGTCTCGGCCAAGGACGACGACCTGCTGGCGCCCGACCGCTTTCCGGTGCACCGGACGGGACGGGGCGGGCAGTTCACCTATCACGGGCCGGGCCAGCGCGTGGCCTATGTGATGCTGGACCTGAACAGGCGGGGCAAGGACGTGCGCGGCTTCGTCCACGGCCTGGAGGACTGGATCATCGGCGCCCTGGATCGTTTCGGCGTCGAAGCCGGGATGCGCGAGAGCCGCGTCGGCGTCTGGGTCGAGCGCAAGGGCGCGGGCTGGAGCCGCGAGGACAAGATCGCCGCCATCGGCGTCAAGGTCCGCAAATGGGTCAGCTTCCACGGCATCAGCCTGAACGTGGAGCCGAACCTGGACCATTTCGGCGGCATCGTGCCGTGCGGCATCACCGAGCACGGCGTGACCAGCCTGGTCGATCTGGGCGTGCTGGCGACGATGGACGAGGCGGACGATGCGCTGAGGTCGTCCTTCCAGCAGGTGTTCGGGCCGGTTCAGCCGGGCGTCGCGCCGCTCTGAAGTCGGGCGCCGGGCGCGGCGCCGTAGCGGTTGAACGCCTTCTGACCCGGCAGGACCGCCAGATCGAAGGCGACGAGGGCGAGGGCGGCGGCTGCGACCCAATCCAGAATCGTCAGCGGTTGCGGCCAGGCCAGGGCGAAGGCCAGCAGAATCGGCCCGCTCCACCAACCCGAACGGCCTCGATCATGCAGGCGTTGGGACAGGACGCAGAAACCGCCGTAGAGCAGGGCGGCGGCGATCAGGGCGTGAAGCCAGCCCGGCGTTCGCAGAAGGATGTCTGCGGCGACCCAGGCGCCGACCAGGCAGGCTGCGCCCGCCAAGAAGCGAATTCGACCGATGCGTCCCGTGGAGTTCAAAAATAGATCAGCCAGGGCGGTCATTCTGGGGGCACGCAGCGTTTCGGCGCGTTTTGCGCCTGCGGAAACCACGGCCTAGTCGGGAAACAGGCGCGCGTAAACGTCGAGGTCCAGAAAGCGGTGCAATTTCGTCACAGGGGTGGCGACGGCGCCGTTAATGGGTCTAAAACACGACCAACCCGCACTGTGAACGGACTGGGAGAAACCCTCATGCAACGCCTGCTTTCCGCTTCGGCGGCCGTACTGGCCCTGAGCTTCGCCGCCTCGGCAGCTTCGGCCCAGAATTTCAGCGATCTGGCGCGGCAGGATCTTCAGGCCATGCACACGGCCCTGCGCGACAACCACCCCGCCGTCGTGGTGCCGGGCGACGCCAGCGCTCCTTTCCGCGCCTGGCTGGACGCCGGCTTGCAGCAGGCGCAGGCCAAGGCCGGTCAGGTCAACAGCGGCGACAGCCACGCCTATCTGCTGCGCTGGTACGCCAACGGTTTCCGCGATTCGAACATCGCCGCCCGGCCGACCTATGAGGGCCTGGGTCCGTTCTTCGCCACCAGCTGGCCGGGCGTGGCCACGGCCTGGCGCAACGGCCAGTATGTCGTCTCCTATGTTCAGCCGGGCGTGCGCGGCGCGCCGCCGCTGGGGGCCGTGCTCAAGAGCTGCAACGCCGAGCCGATCGAAGACCTTGCCAAGGCCAAGCTGGACCAGTTCGAGGGCGATCTGACGACCGAAGCCGGGCGTGTCCGCAGCGCCCCCTATCTGCTGTGGAACCGCAATAACCCGATGACGACGGGCGTGCCTGGCACCTGCGAATTCCAGGTCGGCCGCCGCACCCGCGACTTCACCCTGTCGCCGCAACCGGCCACGGCCCAGAACCTGGAAGCCGCCTATCGCGCCTCGGTCTATACGCCGTCGGGCGCGCCGCTGTCGGTCGAGACGGTGAACGGCCGCCCGTGGGTCAACGTCCACTCCCTGGCCGATGACGCCGCCTGGGACGCCTTCTTCGCCCAGATCGAAGCCCAGTCCGCCGCCATTCGCGGGCCGCAGGGCTTTGTGCTGGACCTGCGCGGCGCCAACGGTTCGTCGCTCAACGCCACCACGCGCGGCTATGGCCTGGCTAACCGCATCTGGTCGCCGGAGTTCACCGTCAGCCGCCAGCCTGAAGCCGGCCAGATCACCTATCGCGCCACCGCCGCCAACCGTCAGTGGTTCGCCGACACCCTGAACCGCATGGTGTCCGACCCGCGCTTCGTCCAGGAATCGGGCGCGGTGATCGAGCAGACCCAGGCCATCGTCGCCGCATTCGACAGCGCCATCGCCGCCGGTCAGCCGACCTTCGTCATGCCGGGCCGCCCGGCGACCCCGGACACCGGCGCCGCCAACCCGGTTCAGGGCCAGGTGGTCGTGCTGGTCGACGCCGGCTGCTCGGGCGGCTGCCTGGACACGCTGGACCTGCTGAGCCGCCTGCCGAACGTGCGCATCGCCGGCTCGACCACGGCCGAGGACACCATCTTCATCGAGCCGACGACCCTGCGTCTGCCGTCCAACTACGCCGACCTCAGCTATGGCCATAAGGCCTGGACGACGCGCCAGCGCGGCAACAACGCGCCCTACGCCCCGGCCGGCGCCCTGGCCTATGCCGGCGACGCGACCGACGAAGCGGCCGTGCGGACCTGGGTGAACGGTCTGTTCGGCGCCTGATCGGAACGATCATCTCGGGCTATTGAGGGCCGGACGGTGGAACGACCGTCCGGCCCTTCCTATTTTGAGATCATGACCCAGACCGAATCCGCCGCTCCGATGCGCTCCGCCTCCGGCTATGACCTGACGCCGCCGACCGACAGCCAGCGCGTGGCGCTGGAAGCCGATCTTTCGCCGGAAGAGAAGCGCGTGCTTCTGGCCCACGGCACCGAGGCGCCCTTCTGCGGAACCCTGCTGGGTGAAAAACGGGCAGGGGTCTTCTGCTGCCGCGAATGCGGCCTGCCCCTGTTCCGTTCGGGAACCAAGTTCGAGAGCGGCACCGGCTGGCCCAGCTTCACCGAACCTGTCGATCCGGCTCACGTTCGCGCCGTACGCGACGACAGCTACGGCATGGTGCGGGTCGAGACGCGCTGCGCCCGCTGCGACAGCCATCAGGGGCACGTCTTCCCCGACGGCCCGCCGCCGACGGGCCTGCGCTACTGCATCAACTCGGTCGCGCTCAGTTTCGTGGCCGAGGGAGAGGCTTTGCCTGATCCTCTGGGGCGCGACGACGGGACGGCCTGACCTTGGCCGCATTTGAGGTTAGGGTGCGTGTGAACGGGAGTAGATGCGTATGCTGATCGAACTCATGGCCGCCTCCCTCTTGCTGGCGAGCAGCGATCCCGAAGGCGTGGTGTCGACGGCGCCGCGCGCCGGTCCGGGCGCCGTGCCGACGGCGAGCGCCGATGCATTGGCTGCGACGGTCGGCGACGCCTCGCCCGCCGTGACGCTTCAGACGGCGGCGCCGCATGGTCTGACGACGGAAGAGCAGATTTCCCGCTGGATCGGCGAGCGCAAGGCCGATGCGCCGCCCGTCGAGACCTGGACCGACGCCTGGGAAGAGGCCGCGCCGCGCAAGATGCACGGCCAGGTCAGCGCCGGGATCGGCACCGGCGGTTACAAGGACTTCGGCGCGGCGGTCTCTTTGCCGCTGGGCGAGAGCGGCACGCTGAACCTGAGCTTCAGCCAGACGAAGAATGCGCCCTGGGCCTACGGTTATGGCTACGGACCCTATGGCTTTGGCGCGGGACGCTACGGTCTGGACGGCTACGGCTGGCGCGACGCCTACGGCGCCGTGCCGGGGCCCTGGGGCGTACGCAGCCCGCGTGAGCGCGCCGGTCGAATTCGTCCTTTCGAACTGGATGACGAGCGTCGTGAGACGCCTGACGACGCCACGCGATAGGGTGTTGGGCGGCCGAAGTGCGGCCTGAGGGTCACGGCGCGCGCTTTTTCCCCTTTGGCGTCGCATCGCCGCATTCCCTTTCTATGTGCTGATCCCATATGCCCTCGGGCAAAGGATCAGTATGGACAGTTTGCTTACCTCGGCCGCCGACTTCATCGCCCGCAACGCCATGTGGGCCGGCGTGATCCTCGGCGTCGTGACCTTCTTTGAGTCTCTGGTCGTCATCGGCGCCTTCGTGCCGGCGACAGGGTTGCTGGTCGCGGCGGGTGGGCTTGTGGCCGCAGGCGTGCTGGACCCCTTCACCGTCATCGGCGGCTGCGTCATCGGCGCGGTCATGGGCGACGCCATCTCTTATTGGATCGGTCGGCGCCTGGGCACGCGCGTGCTGCGCCACCACCTGCTGGTGCCGCACCGCCGCAAGCTGGCCTGGACGCGCCTGTACTGCCGCCGCTACGGCGTGGCCTCCATCTTCATCGGCCGCTTCTTCGGCCCGCTGCGCGCCTTCGTGCCGGTGATGGTGGGCGTGCTGCAGATGCGCCAGCGTGTCTTCCAGATCGCCAATGTCAGCTCGGCCTTCGTCTGGGTGCTGGCCATGCTGGCGCCCGGCTATCTGGCCGCCAAGGGCCTGGCCAAGCTGGAGATGATGAGCGAGGCGCACAATCCGACGCTGTGGCTGCTGGCCTTCGGCGCGGTGGTGTTGGCGCTGGTGCTGGCCATGCGCTGGCTGAAGGGCCGCGCGGCGCGACGCAATGCGTTGCTGGAAGCTTCTGTGCGCGGGCTGGGGGAGTAACACCCTCGCCCCGTTCGCGCTTGCGCGAGATTTCTATCTTTCGTCACCCTCGGGCTTTCACACCGCCTGCCTCCGGTCATCCCGGCGGACGCCGGGATCCAGTGCTTTGGCTTCAGAGTACCTGGTTCAGCGGTTAGGCCATGGTTTGGCTCACTCACTGGATCCCGGCGTCCGCCGGGATGAGCGGGAATGAAAGGCGACGACCAACACTTAGGACCAACTGAGTCGCCACGAAAAAGGGCCCGGCGGATGCCGGGCCCTTTCGCGTTCTCGCCCTGCGGCGGGATCAGTCGTGGGTGTGGCTGTGGGTCTCGGCGGCCGAGGCCGTGCCCGAGGCGCTCCAGGCCTGGCCGTCTTCGCTCTCGAACCAGAACGGCTTGCGCTCAGCGCCGCCGACCTCGTTCATGTGGTTATCGAATAGACGGCCGTTGATCATGGTGTAGCCGATCTTGGTCGAGTCCCGCAGGTTCTCGAGCGGATTGGCGTTCAGCACGACCAGGTCGGCCAGCTTGCCGACTTCCAGCGAGCCGATGTCCTTGTCCATGCCCAGGGCGCGGGCGCCGTTGATGGTGCCGACACGCAGGGATTCATGGGCGCTCATGCCGCCCTGTTCGAACATCCACAGCTCCCAGTGGGCGCCGAGGCCCTCACGTTGGCCGTGGGCGCCGATCTGGACCGACACGCCCTGGTCCATCAGCCGCTTGGACTCACGCGCGATGGAGATGTGGTTCAGCTCCTCCTGCGGGGTCTTCACCGGACGACGCGAACGCGAATCCAGAATGCGGCGCGGCACGTACTGGGTCAGGATCGGATCCTTCCAGACGTCGGTCGTCTCGTACCAGTGGTTCTCGCCCCAGGCGCCGCCGAAGCCGACGATCAGGGTCGGGGTGTAGGCCGTCCCCGTCTGCGACCACAGTTGCACGGCGTCGTCGTACATCCGCTCCACCGGCACCGAGTGCTCGATGGTGGTGTGGCCGTCGACCAGCATGCTCATGTTGGCGTGGTACAGCGAGCCGCCTTCCGGCACGACCATCATGCCCAGCTCGCGGGCGGCCTGCATGATCTGCTGGCGCTGGTCGCGGCGGGGCTGGTTGTAGCTCTTCACGCTCCAGGCGCCGATGGCCTGCATCCGGCGCAGGTGCGAGCGGGCGTCGTCCAGGTTGTTGACCACGGCGGTGGTCGGCGTGGCCGCCCCGTACAGGATGGTGCCGGTCGAGAAGATGCGCGGCGCCACCACGCGCCCAGCCTTGGCCAGTTCGCTGTGGGCGAAGATCTCGCTGTTGTCGTTCGACGGGTCGTGCAGCGTCGTCACCCCGAAGGCCAGGGCGGCGTAGTTCACCCAGCTCTGCTGCGGGATGATCTCGTCCGAACCCATGCGGCCGTGCCAGTGGGCGTCCACCAGGCCGGGGATGATGGTCTTGCCGGCCATGTCCATGACGCGGGCGCCGGCCGGAACCGTCACCGAGCCGCGCGGGCCGATGGCCTCGATGCGGTTGCCGTTGATGACGACGACGCCGTCCTCGATGACTTCCTCGCCCTTCATGGTGATCAGGCGGGCGCCCGATAGGACGGTGACGCCGCTGGGGCGGGCGTAGTCGGCGCTGAAGCCGATCTTGACGCCATGCTCGGCGGGCTTGGGCAGGTCAGCCGGCGCGCCGTCCATGAAGGCGAAGCTTTCGCTCAGCGGACGCGAGAACAGCTCCGGGCCCATCGACCACTGCAGGCGGCTGGAATCGCCCGACCAGTGCAGCCATTCGCCGGCGTCGCGGGTGACGCGCGTCTGCGGCAGGGCCTTGGCGTCGGCGCCGACGGTGATCGGACGGCCGGTCGGGACGAAGGGGGCGACATAGGCGTTGAAGCGCTCGGTCCAGGCGATCCACCGCTCGTCAGGCGAGATCGAGAACTCGGCCGCCCATTCGCTGCTCAGGTGGGTGCGCTCGTCCTCGCCCGACAGGTTGACGGACTTCAGGACGCGCTTCTCGCCGTCGCGGGCGCTCAGGAAGATGCGGTCGTTGCTGGCGCCGAACTGCGGGTTGGCGCCGGAATCGGTGATCTTGACCGGCTCGCCGCCGCGCACGGAGACGCGGTAGATGCCCGGTTCGCGGCTCCACATGGCCGAGCGCAGATAGCCGTCGCTGGAGGTGCGATAGACGATCGTCTGGCCGTCCGGCGAGAAGCGCGGCTCCAGATAGTGGCCGGGGTTGGTCGTGATGGTGCGGCCTTCGCCGCCCGCGACCGGAACCACGCGGATGGAGCCCAGGTTTTCGTCGTTCCAGGTCGTGTAGACGATGGAGCGGCCGTCACGCGACCAGGACGGATACAGCTCGAAATGGTCGCTCTGGCGCGTCAGGCGGCGCGGCGTTCCAGCCACGCCGTTGCGCAGATCGCGGACCCACAGGTTGCCCAGGGCTTCGAACACCACCTTGGAGCCGTCCGGCGATGTCTGCGCCCAGCGGATCATCTTCACGTCGAACTGGGCCGGAGCCACGTCGACGGGGAAGCGAGCGGTTTCCTGCACCCGGCGGGTGTCGGTGACGCGGAAGGGCACGTCGCTGATGGCCTTGGAGGTCACGTCGATGCGGCGGATCTTGCCGCCGGCCCAGATGACGATGGAGCCGTTATCCGGCGTCCAGGCGAAGCCCGGATAGACGCCGTGGATGGCCCAGGTCTCCTGCATGTCGCGATCCAGGGCGTCATAGATCGGCGTCTCACGCCCGGACTCCAGGTCCATGACGTAGAGCGTCGACTGGTAACGGTCGCGGCGCACGAAGGCGAGCGACTTGCCGTCCGGCGACGGGGTGGGGCGCACCGAGCCGCCCGGCCCGGTGACGAAGGGCTTGATCTCGCCCGTCTCGCGATCCAGGCGACGGATCACATACAGCTGGGTGTTCGGATCCTTGGAATATTCAAAGACGCCGCCCGGCGTGGATTCGTCGCTGAAGTACATGTAGCGGCCGTCGGGCGAGAAGGCGGGCTCGCCCGTGTCCTTCTGCTGGGTGCGGCGCTCGGTCAGTTGCACGCCGCTGCCGCCGCCCGAGCGGTGGTACATCCACATCTCGCCCGCGCCCAGCGAACGTGAGGAGGTGAAGTGCTTGCGCCCGACGACGAACTGGCTGTCCGGCGTCCAGGCGGGGGAGTTCAGCAGGCGGAAGGTCTCGCTGGACACCTGGCGCGGGTTGGAGCCGTCGCGGTCCATGACCCACAGGTTGTCGCCGCCGGCGCGGTCCGAGGTGAAGGCGATGAAGCGGCCGTCCGGCGAATAGCGCGGCTGCATGTCCCAGGCCACGCCCGAGGCGATGGGGCGGGCTTCGCCGCCGCCGATCGGCATCACATAGATGTCGCCCAGCAGGTCGAAGATGATCTCGCGCCCGTCGGGGCTGACGTCCAGCGCCATCCAGGTGCCTTCGTCGACATTGATGTTGACGTCGCGCTGGGCGCCGATGGGGTTCTGCACGTCCCATTTCGGCGCCGCTTCGGCCCCGCTTGCTGCGGGAGTTTGGGCGAACGCCGGAAAGGCCACGGTCAACGCCGCGGCGGTGGTCATCAGAATACGCTTCATGAAAAGCCCCTCAGCCCCTCAGACAAACTTGGATGGGGCGAAGCTAGCGGCGCGCGGACTGGGTTGACCAGTCGGGATAATGACGCAAAGGCCGAATAATCTTCGGCGTCTTGTCGCGCGGGAGGCGGCGAGCGCCTGCGCGATTTCGTCGTCTTGCTGTCACGCTTCAACTGACGGAGCTTCTCGCGGACGCTCTGTATGGAGCGATGAACAATGGAGTTCAGAGTGAGTGCGTCGGCTTGGACGATTGTTGGTGCGCAGGCTGATGACGCCGAAGCCTTGGCCTTGATCGGGGCGGCGACCTTTCTTGAAACGTTCGCAGGGGTGCTGGACGGCGCGGCCATCGTTTCGCATTGCAGCGTCGCGCATGCCTCCGGCTATTACGCGGACCGACTGAAGGCCGGGGCGGCGGCGTGGCTGGCTCAGGTCGAACATGGCGCGCCCATCGGCTATGCGTTGCTGGACAAGCCGCAGCTTCCCGAGGTCGAGGTTCGCGAAGACGATCTGGAGTTGAAGCGGATCTACGCCCTGAGCCGATTCCAGGGCGGGGGATTGGGCCGTGCCTTGATGGCGACAGCGCAGGACGAGGCGCGACGTCGGGGCGCGCAGCGATTGCTGTTGGGCGTCTATGCGCAAAACCAGAGAGCCTTGGCCTTCTATGCCCGCGCCGGATTTGTCGGGCTTGGCCGGCGGCGCTTCAGCGTGGGCGGGCGTGAATACGAAGACATGATCCTGGCGCGCGGCCTGGCGTGATCCGCCGACGCTGAACGGTGAAGCAGAGCCTTCGCAGGATTCGATCTTGTGACGTTCTTTTGAGCGTTTCCGAAAACATGGTGCTTATCCCCACATTGTTTTGAGGGGTAAGGCGTTCGGCTGCGTATTGCCGTTTCTCAAGTATAAATATGAAATAATCTACGGCACTGTTTAAAGTGCATGATCATTTGGAGCAACGGAAAATAGTCATGTCCGGCCCGCCTTTCGAGGCGAGTTAGCGGTACGTTATATTTTTGGATTAATTTGAACGATATTTATGCTGATTTTTATATAAAACAGCATAAATATTGCCGATTTTTGAGCTGTCATATGTATATACATGACTTGACGCTCAAGACGCCTCCCGCACAGGTTCCGTCGCAGTCAGGGCTCGAGGTTCTGCGCGAATACCTAAGCGGGAAGGCATGGGGACGATGAAAAAGAGGCTTTTGTTGGCGGGGGCGGCTGTCGCCGCGACGATGTACGGCGGGGCGGCGTCGGCTCAGGAAGTCGATGTGACGAATGTTGACGACATCGTCGTCACCGGCAGCCGGATCAAACGTCAGGACATCAGCGGGGTCGGCCCCGCCACGGTCGTGACGGGCGAGGATATCGAGCGCACGGGCATCACAAACGTCGAGACCCTGCTGCAGCGCCTGCCGGCGTCGGCCGGCGCAGCGGGCAATCAGACGAACTCCTACTGGACCGGCAACGGCTACGGCACGGCGCAGGTGAACCTGCGCGGCCTGGGCATCAACCGGACCCTGACGCTGATCAACGGTCGTCGCGTCGTCAACGGCGGCACCGGCGCCAACAGCGCCCCTGACCTGAACATGATCCCGACCCCGATCATCGCGCGCATGGACGTGCTGAAGGACGGGGCCTCGGCCATTTACGGCGCGGACGCCGTGGCCGGGGTGGTGAACATCATCACCGTCAACGGCTATGAAGGCCTGAAGGTGTCGGGCAAGTACGGCATCACCGACGAAGGCGACGGTCAGGATGTGACCTTCGACGTCCTGTGGGGCATCAAGAACGACCGGGGCAGCGTCACCGCCGCCCTGACCTATCAGAAGTCCGAAGAGGTCAACCTGGCCAGCCGCGCGCCGTGCGGTCTGGGCGAGGTCAACGGCGCCCTGACCTGCATCTCCAGCGCCACGACGCCGGGCGGCCGCGCGGTTCTGCCGAACGGGCAGATGATCAACTTCAACCAGACGCCGGGCGGGGACGGGAACTTCTACGAGCCGTATGATCCGGCCAAGCACAACCACAACTCTAACGGCTATCTGAACGCCTCATCGCCGATCGAGCGCTTCAGCACCGCCGTGCTGGCCGACTATCAACTGACCGACAAGGTCAGCCTGTTCGGCGAGCTGTTCTTCACCCACCGCGAGAGCAGCCAGATGGCGGCGCCGGGCGCCCTGCGCGACATCCGCATTGCGGCCGATCATCCGACCAACCCGACCGGCCAGGATCTGCTGTTGATCCGCCGTCTGCTGGTCGAGCCGGGCCAGCGTCAGTTCTTCCAGGAAACGGACACCTACCGCTTCGTCGGCGGCGCGCGCGGCGACATCGCCGGCGACTGGACCTGGGAAGCCTCGGCCAACTGGGGCCGCAACACCGGCGTCGACGGCATGACCAACATCGTCAACCTGCAACGGCTGGGCGATACGCTGAACACCTCGCTGTGCAGCCCGACGCCGGGCGCCGCCGTGCCGTGCGGCGACTATCTGGGCATGGGCGACGTCAATCAGGACGTACTGAACTACATTCTGTTCAACTCGCGCGACACCGGCGGGAACGAGCAGAAGAGCCTCACCTTCGACGTCAGCGGCACGGTCATGGAACTGCCCGCCGGCGCCCTGGCGATGGCGGCGGGCCTGGTCTATCGCGAAGAGAAGGGCTGGCGCGATCCCGACGCCCTGACGGTTTTGGGCATCTCCAACACCAATCAGCAGGATCCGATTGCGGGCGAGACCAAGGCCAAGGAAGCCTATGTCGAACTGTCGGCCCCGCTGTTGAGCGACCTGCCGTTCGTGCAGCGTCTCGATCTGGATGCGGCTGTCCGCTACTCGGACTATGATCTGTTCGGCGGCAACACCACCTACAAGCTGGGTCTGAACTGGTCGGTGGTCGACAGCCTGCGTCTGCGCGCCACCTATGGCACGGGCTTCCGTATTCCCAGCGTGCCGGAACTGTACGGCGGCGTGGCCGAGGGCAATCTGACCACGACCGATCCGTGCAGCCGCTACAGCACGAGCGGCGACGCCGTCCTGATCGCCAACTGCGCCGCCTCGGGCGTGCCGGCGGGCTATGTCCAGATGGGCAACAGCATCCTGACGACGGTCGGCGGCAATGAGATGCTGCAACCGGAAAGCACCGAGACCCTGACCCTGGGCCTGGTGTGGCAGCCGACGCAGATCAGCGGCTTGACGCTGACGGCCGACTATTTCGACATCAAGGTCGAGGACGCCATCCGTTCCATCCCGGGCTCGACCAAGCTGGCGATCTGCTATGCGACGCCGAACATGGACCACCCGTTCTGCAAGCCGGACAGCTTCACCCGCAACCCGCTGACGGGCGAGGTCAACTATCTGTCGGCCCAGCCCACCAACACGGGTCTGGAGACGATGAAGGGCGTGGACATCGGGGTGCGCTACGCCTTCGACATCGGCCAGCGTCGCGCCAGCCTGGACTGGAACACCACCTATCTGGACGAATACGTCATCACCCCCTTCGAGGGCGGCGATCCGATCATCTTCGACGGTCATATCGGCGGCGGCAACGGCGGCTATCCGCACTGGCGCTCGAACGCCAGCCTGACGGTCATGGATGAGCGCTGGGCCGGAACCTATTCGATCCAGATGATCGGCGAGGCGACGGACTTCAACGCCGCGCCGGGCGACATCGGCTATCAGACGGACGCTGTCTTCTACCACAACGCCCAGTTCTCCTACCGGGTGAACGACAACGTCGACGTGGCCTTCGGCATCGACAACCTGTTCGACAAGAAGGCCCCGTTCATCCAGAGCTGGACCGACGGCAACACCGACACGATGACCTACGATCTGCTGGGCCGTCGCGGGTATGTCCGCCTGACGTATCAGTTCAACTAAAACCGATGTGAGGTGCGTCAGGCGCGTGTTCTAGAGCGCTGCCTGACGCAACCGTCTCTCACAACCCGTGAGTATAAAATGATACGCTGGCCTCTATTGGCGCGTAGAACCCACAAGTGGTTTTCGCTCATCATGGGCGTCCAGGCCCTGTTCTGGATCGTGAGCGGTCTTTACATGACCGCTATCCATATCGACATCATCCACGGCGACCACCTGATCCGGACGCCGGACGCCAGGCCGATCGCGACAGACGGGCTGGTGGAGCCGTCGGTCATCTTGCAGGGCGCCGACCAGGCGAGGAGCCTGCGCCTGGTCCAGCAGTTGGGCCAGCCGCTCTATATTATGGCTGACGCCAGGGGGCAGGCGCTGTTCGACGCCCGCTCCGGCCAGAAGCTGCCCCTGATTGACGAAGCCGGCGCCCGTCAGCGCGCCGAGCAGATCTACGCCCCCGAAGGCGCGATCGTGAAGGCCGAGCTTCTGGCGGAAATTCCCGGCGAGATCCGGGGCCGCGCCGCGCCGATCTGGCGCGTCGAGTTCGAGGGCATGTGGAAGCCGACCCTCTACCTCTCGCCGCACACCGGAGAGTTGCTGTCCCGGCGCCATGACCTGTGGAGAGGCTTCGACTTCTTCTGGATGCTCCACATCATGGACTACGAGACCCGCGACAACATGAACAACGCCCTGCTCAAGGTCGCGACCTGGATGATGGTGGCGACGTCCCTGTCGGGCGCCTGGCTCTTGATCTTCAGTTTCCGCCGCAAGCGCCGCGTGCGCAAAAAAGCCGCTGCGTGAGGACCATCGATGTTTCTACTTCGCAGACTTCATAAGTGGTTTGGGCTGGTCCTGGGGATCCAGCTCCTGCTGTGGGCCATCAGCGGCGCCGTCATGGCCATGATCGACCACCACAAGGTGACGGGCGGGCACGTTCTGGCCGAGGTGAAGCCGACGCCTGCGCCGACCCAGGTGCTGTCCCTGGCTCAGGTGTCACAGGCGGTGGGCGCGCCCGTATCGCAGATCGAACTGCGTCCGCTGCAGGACCAGTGGGTCTTCGCGGCGACGACCGCCGAGGGGGTGAAGCTGGTCGATCCGGTCAGCGCCGCGCCTGTGGTCATCGACGCCGAGCGGGCCAAGACCCTGGCGACGGCGGCCTTCAACGGCGCGGCCGCGATCACCTCGGTCACGCGGGTCGAGAAACCGACGCTGGAGACCCGCGACTTCGCCCTGCCGGCCTGGCGGGTCGAGTTCGCGGACAAGGAGCGCTCGACCTTCATCCTGAACGCCGCCACCGGCGAGCTGGCGGGGGCCAAGACCAACACCTGGCGGCTGTGGGACGTGTTCTGGATGATCCACATCATGGACTACACGGACCGTCAGAGCTTCAACCACCCGCTCATCATCATCATCGCCACCGGCTGCTTGTGGCTGGCGCTGAGCGGCTTCATCATGCTGTTCCAGGCCTTCCGCAGACAGGACTTCGCCTATCTACACGACGGCATTGAGTGGCTGCAGGAGCGGCGTCGCCGCTGACGACCAAAGGCCGGGGCGTCCGTGGCGGCGCCCCGGCCTTTTCATGACTTAGAGCCTGAGGAAGGCCGCCATGACCTTGGGAGGGGCGCATGGACAGTCCGCTTCACCGGCGCATCCGGTCCGATATCGCCGAGCGCATTCTGTCGGGCGAGTGGCCGCCGGGGTTCCGCATCCCTTTCGAGCATGAGTTGATGGCCGACTACGACTGTTCGCGCATGACGGTCAGCAAGGCCCTGGCCCCGCTGGCCGAGCGGGGCATGATCGTTCGGCGCAAGCGGTTCGGCTCCTTCGTCGCGCGGCCGCGCATTCACTCGGTGTTGCTGGACATTCCCGACATCCAGGCGGAGATCCAGAAGCGCGGCGAGCCCTATGACTATGAGCTGCTGCTGCGGAAGGTCCGCGCCGCCCACCGGCGCGACGCCAGCGAACTGGGACTGACTGCATCGGGCGAGGTGATCGAGCTGCGCTGCCTGCACAAGGGCAGCGGCCGCGCCTTTGCCCTGGAGGAGCGGGTGATCTGCCTGACCTCGGTTCCTCAGGCCAGGGATGCGGCGTTCGACGAGATTCCGCCCGGCACCTGGCTGCTTGAAAAAGTCCCTTGGACCGAGGCCGAACACAAGATCAGCGCCGTGAACGTGTCGCGGGCGACGGCGGCGACGCTGGGCGTCGAGCCGTCGGCGGCTTGCCTGTCGCTGGAGCGTCGCACCTGGCGGCGGGCCGAGGGCATCACCTTCGTGCGGCTGACCTTCCCCGGCGAGGCCTATGACCTGGGCGCGAGATTTGCGCCCTCCGAGCCTGATCCGGCGGTTCCCGTCGGGGTGTAACGGCGGCAAGACATATGAGTATAGAGGAGAGGGCCATGTCGGCTGATGGCTCGGCTTTGCCGTCCAAGGTAGTGATCATCGGCGCGGGACACGCGGGGGGCTCGGCGGCGGCGCTGCTGAGGCAGTATGGGTTCGAGGGCGAGATCGTCCTGGCGGGGCAGGAGACGGCGCCGCCCTATCAGCGACCGCCCCTGTCCAAGGCCTGGCTGAAGGGGGAGGCGGGTCTGGAAGACCTGCTGCTGCGCCCCGAGAGCTTCTACGCCGAGCAGAATATCGCCCTGCGCACCGGCGT
>NZ_DAMCNG010000040.1:0-18002 GCF_032107865.1 Brevundimonas sp. | reverse complement strand
AAGGGTTATCGCGCGGGCATGGACGCCGCCCTGCTGGCCGCTGCGGTCGAGGCGACGGTCTGGCCCTGGGTCGCGTCCGGCGCCGTTCGCGCCCAGGTCGAAGCGACCTTCCCCCTGGCCGAAGCCGCCGCCGCCCACGCTCATCTGGAAGCGGGCGCCCACGTCGGCAAGGTCGTGCTGCTGCCCTAAAAGAAAAGGGCGGGAAGCCGCAGCCTCCCGCCCTCGCCTTTCGAACAGGCCGGTGTTTTTACCAGCGACCGCCGCCGCGCGCCGGACGCAGCGACGAGATCCGGTCGTTCATGCCCGTATTGCCCAGGTTACGCATGTCGCCGCTGACGATCTCGCAACGGCCGCGATAGTTGGCGTCCTCGCAGACTTCCCACGTTCCGCGCGACAGGCGGATCGAGCTGATAGCGTCGTTCATGCCCACGTTGCGCAGGTTCGGCACCTCATTGCGGAAGCTCATCGACTGACCGCGATAATCGGCGTCGCGATAGACGGTGATCGAGGATTGCCCCCAACCGCCGTTGCCAGGACGGCCATCATCCCAACCGCCGCCGGGGCGACCCGGACGACCGTCATCCCAGCCGCCGCCCGGACGCCCGGGGCGGCCAGGACGGTTGTTGTCTTCAAAGTCGCCACGATGATTGTGGCAAACCAGCAGACCGTTATCGTTGCCGATGTCGCTGCTGGAACAACGCGCCAACTCGATCGAGGTCTCGCGCATATTGCCTCGACGGTCGCGGCAGTCAGCGTACAAGCGCCCCTGGTTCACATACGACCCGCTACAGCTCTGCGCATACGACCCGCGCGGTGCGCCGCGCGTCTGGATTTGAGCTTCCGCGGAGCTCACGTTGATGACGGAGAAGCCCCCCGCCGTCATGGCCAGTCCCGCTGCTGCAATCACGAACTTCTTCATGAAACGGTCTCCTTCGAGGTTTCTCTCGGCGCACAACGCGCCCTGGCCCCCAATGTTCATCACAACAGATGAACCTTCGCTGTATGACAACGACAGACGACGTTTTCATTTCGGTCGAGATCACCTATAAAGGCCTTCTCGCGCCCGGCCGAAAAGGTCGGGCGCCGTCGATTCAAACGCCCGTTTTTCGGGCCGCAACCGCCGGGATCCATGCCCATGACCGACATCCTGATGCCCAAGGCCACCGCGGTCTGGCTGGTGGACAACACCTCGCTCTCGTTCGAGCAGATCGCCGACTTCTGCGGCCTGCACCCGCTTGAGGTGCGCGGCATCGCCGACGGCGACGTGGCGCGCGACATCCGCGGCGCCGACCCCATCGTCAACGGCCAGCTGACCCGCGAAGAGCTGGACAAGGCCCAGAACGACGAAAACTACCGCATGAAGGCTGTTGTCAGCCGCCACGCCGAACTGCTGAAGCCCGCCAAGTCGGGTCCGAAATACACCCCGGTCTCGCGTCGTCAGGACCGCCCGGACGCCATCATGTGGTTCGTCCGCAACCACCCGGAAGTGACCGACGCCCAGATCGCCAAGCTGCTGGGCACCACCAAGGCCACCATCGAGAGCGTGCGCAATCGCACCCACTGGAACTCGGCCAACATCAAGCCCGTCGACCCGGTGACGCTGGGCCTGACCGGCCAGCTGCAGCTGGACGAAGTGGTCCGCAAGGCCGCTGACAAGAAGGCCAAGGACGACGCCAAGAACGGCGTCCTGCAACCCATCGAGCCCGAGGTCGAGCCGGAAGCCGCCCTGGAAGAGCCCGAGGAAGAATACGGCCTGGGCGCCGAACCCACCGCCGAGTCGGTGTTCGGCTCGCGCGACTGATCGCAGTCAGCGACCAAAGACAAAACGGCCCCGGAAGATCGCTCTTCCGGGGCCGTCGTCATTTCAGGTGGGAAGCCGTCAGTGGCTTCGGGCTTCCAGACTGTTGATCTCTTCCTTAAGTCGCAGTTTTCGCTGCTTCAGCTCCCTGAGGTGTGTCGGGTCCGCGGTGGGGCGTCGCATCTCCTGCTGGATAGTGTCATCCAGCGACCGATGCCGATTACCCAGTTCGCGAATACGAGCCTCGATGGTCATGGCTTGCGCCTCCATGTCTAAGGGACCACTACACTGAGCGCCCGGTTCGGCGGGGTGTGGAATCACATTGCAGTGACCCCGCGCCGCTCCGGACACGGACAGGTTGGAGGCGAATTTGGCCGATGTTGTGAACACGACCGTTCGGGCGCCGGCGCCCTCTCGGCTAGTCGTTGGAATCTCTGGCGCTTCGGGCGTCATCTATGGCGCGCGCGTACTCGACGCCCTGCGCGAACTGGGGGTCGAGAGCCACCTGGTCGTCACCCGCGCGGCCCTGCTTACTTTGTCGCAGGAGACGGATCTCAGCCCCGACGAACTGACGGCCAAGGCCGACGTGGTGCATCGGCTTAACGACGTGGGAGCGACCATCTCCTCCGGGTCGTTCCGCACCCTGGGCATGATCGTCGCCCCGTGCTCGGTGCGGACGATGAGCGAGATCGCCACCGGCGTGACCTCGACCCTGCTGACCCGCGCCGCCGACGTGACGCTGAAGGAGCGTCGCCCCCTGGTGCTGATGGTGCGCGAGACGCCGCTGCACCTGGGCCACCTGCGCACCATGACGGCCCTGGCCGAAATGGGCGCCGTCATCGCCCCGCCCCTGCCCGCCTTCTACGCCAAACCCGACAGCCTGGAGCAGATGATCGACCAATCGGTCGGCCGGGCGCTGGACGTCTTCGGCCTGGACTGGTCGGCCGTGCGCCGCTGGGAAGGCCTGAAGAGCGGAACTGAGGCATGAGCGACGATCTGTGGACCTGGGCCTGCGCCGCCTACGCCGCGCCGGGCGTGGCTGACGCCTGCCTGTCGCTTCAGGACTATCACGAGCAAAACGTGCCCCTGCTGCTCTGGGCCGCCTGGACCGCCGCCACGGGCCGCCGGCCCGACGAAGAAACCATCGAGGCCGCCTGCGACACCGCCCGCGCCTGGCAGACCACCACCATCGCCCCCCTGCGCGCCGTGCGCCGCACGCTGAAGACGCCCGTGCCGGACCTGGAGACCGACGCCCTCCTGGCCGTGCGCGAACAGGTCAAGGCCGCCGAACTGGCCGCAGAGCGCCATCTTCTGAACGGGCTCGAAGCCCTGTCTCCCGTCCCGGCTGGCGCGCCTCGCCTGTCCATCGACGCCATGGCCGATGCAGCGCGCCTGTGGGATCGCGTCGTGCCGCGTCCGGCGCTCAGAACCCTGGCCGACCTGCTTCCGGCCTGACCCCAGCTCAGCTATAATCCCCTCGGTCCGGGGCCTGATCATGAACGACGACGAACCTTACCTGTCCGAAGAAGACAAGGAACTGCGCGCGCAGCTCTCCCAGCTGTTGCAGGAGCACGCGGACCTGGACGCCTCCATCGAGGCCCTGGCGCTTCTGCCCGCGCCCGACCAACTCATGATCGCCCGCCTGAAGCGCAAGAAGCTGGCCCTGCGCGATGACATCGTGAAGCTGCAGGATCGCATCCTGCCCGACATCATCGCATAATCACATAACGTCGGTCATTGACTCTTGTGTCATTAACGGTGGAGATGACGTCGTCACCCACTGGCAGGAGAGAACCGATGCGTATGCGTAAGATTCGTAATGCCGTGCTTCTGGCGTCCGTTGCGGCGGCGACCTCATTGCTGTCCGTCGGAGCCGGGGCGCAGTCCCCCGGCGTCATGTACCATCGCACCTTCTACAGCGACGCCACGCTGACGGTTCAGGTGGGCTGGTATATCGATCGCTGCGCAAACGGCCGCGTCGTCGCGGCGCCCGTTCACGGGACCACCTCGCCCTACTACACGCTAGAGGCGGTCGGCAGTTGCCCCGGCGGTTACTGGTGAACCTGCTGCGGGGGCGGCACTAGGCCGCCTCCGCCAACCCTCCCTACAGCGGCAGGACGGAGGTGTCCTTGACCTCTTCCATCACCGCATAGGTGCGGGTCTCGCGCACGCCCGGCATCACGATCAGGGTGTCGGCCAGGAAGATGCGGTAGGCCGCCATGTCCTTCATCCGCACCTTGACCAGATAGTCGAAGCCGCCCGCGACCATGTGGCACTCCAGCACCTCGGGCGAGCGGCGGATGCGCTCGGCGAACTGGTCGAAGATGTCCGAGGTCGTGCGGTCCAGCAGCACCTCGATGAAGATCAGCAGCTCGCGCTCGGCGAACTTGGGATCGATCAGGGCGGTGTAGCCGGTGATCACCCCTCGCTCACGCAATCGCCGCACGCGCTCGAAACAGGATGACGCCGACATGTTGCAGGCGGCCGCCAAATCCTGATTGGTGATCCGCCCGTCCTGCTGCAGCACCCTCAGGATGCGGCGGTCGGCGTCGTCCAGCTTGTATTCCCCAGCGCTCATGCGCTCTTCCCCCTATACGCTTTACAGAATCCCGACACTGACAAAGCCGTCGGCGATCTGCAACGCACGTCTGTCAGCAATGGAAGGCCGACGCCCTCCGACGTCGGCCCGGTGTCAATTACTGCCCAGAACGCTTCGCCGCTGCGGCTTGCTTGCTCTGGGCGATGAAGGCTTCCATCTCGGCGGTCATGGCCGGAATGGTGGCCACTCCGATGGCCAGCAGATGATCGTGGAAGGCCTTGATGTCGAAGTCAGCCCCCAGCTCCGCCTCGGCCAGACGGCGCAGGCGTACAATCTCGATCTCGCCCAGCTTGTAGGAGAGGGCCTGTCCCGGCCAGGTGATGTAGCGGTCAATCTCGGTGCCGACTTCATGGTCCGACAGTGCGGTGTTCTCGCTCAGGAAGGCCACCGCCTGCTCGCGGGTCCAGCCCTGCGAGTGGACGCCGGTGTCGATGACCAGACGGGCCGCGCGCCACATCTCATAGGTCAGGCGGCCGAAGTCCTCATAAGCGTCTTCATAGATGCCCATCTCGACGGCCAGCTTCTCGGTGTAGAGGGCCCAGCCCTCGCCGAAAGCGGAGATGTAGGTCTGGGCGCGATAGTCGGGCATGGGCTCATGCTCGCGGCGCAGATTGCCCTGCCAGGCGTGGCCGGGGTTGCACTCGTGCACCGTCAGCGCCGGGATGTTGTAGCGCGGGCGCGACGGCAGGTCGTAGGTGTTCAACAGACAGACGCCGTTGCCGCCTCGTCCAGCCGTATAGAAGGGCGCGATCGCGTCCGGCACGGGGATCAGGCTGAAGGTGTCACGCGGCTTCAGATTGAAATACTGACCGATCTTGCCGTCGACCTTCTTGATGACCCAGGCGCCGTGCCACAGCAGGTGCTCCGGCTTCTCATAGTGGAACTGCGGGTCTGTCTTCAGGAAGTGGATGAACTCGGCGAAGGTGCCGGTCCAGCCGGTGCTGCGCATCACCGTTTCCATCTCGGCGCGGATGCGCGCGACCTCGCTGCGGCCGATGGCGTGGATCTGGTCCGGGGTCAGGTTGACGCTGGTGTATTGGCGAATCTGCGTCTGATAGAAGTCGTCGCCGTCCGGCAGGCGGTTGGCGCCCAGGGTCTCGCGCGCCCCCGGCATATATTCATTGCGGATAAAGCCCAGCAAAGTCTGGTGCGCGGGCACGACCTGCTGCTGGATCGTCTGCACGGCGGCGGCGCGCAGGCGCTGCTTGTCCGCCTCCGCCATGTTCGCAGGCATGGTCAGGAAGGGCTTGTAGAAGGGGTTCTGGGTGACGTCCGTCGGTTCCGTCACCGCCAGGATCGACACGTCCCGCCCGACCAGAGAAGCCTTGGGCTGGGTGAAGCCGCGCGCCAGACCGGCGCGCATATTGGTGATCTGCTGATCGAAATAGCGCGGCACGTCCCGCATCTGGGACAAATAGCGCTCATAATCCTCGACCGAGGTGAAGGTCGCATTGCCCATGCCCGTCAGCGACGACCAGAAGGCGCTGTCCGAGTTGAACGGCATCTCATACAGGCGATGACGGCCGTCATCGACGAAGTTGTCGATCTGGTGCTTGTAAACGGCGTAGTTGGTGTGCTGGTTCGGCGACAACTGCTCGGGCGAAATGGCTTCGAGACGACGCTGAATGGCGGTCCAATACTCCAGACGACGCTGCTGGGTGGCGGCGCTGACGTCCGGCAGGGTGCTGGGCTTGGAGGCGCGCGAAGGCATCTCCTTCTGACGCCAGGCCCACTCCTCGGCGGCGATAGCCTCGAACTGGGCGTCCAGCGCCGAAGGCGCAGCGGCTGAAACGGCGCTCGCCGCCAGGGCGAAGGTCGGCGTCGGGGCGGCGGTGAAGGCCAGGCCGACGGCGGCGGCGATAGCGCTGTATGCGGTCAGGGTCTTCATCGTCTCTCTCCCCCAAAAACAAAGTCAGACGCCCTGGAGCGTCTCCAAGGTGAGAAGCCGCCCGAGACCGGACGGCTTCCCATTCTGGATTAGAACTGGGCGTTCACGCCAATGTACACGTAACGGCCAAGGTTGTTATAGATGCTGGCGTTGAAGCCGTTATATAACGACGTTCCAGTCCAGGTGAACGGCGTCTGCGGCGGATCTTCGTCGGTGAAGTTGTTGACACCCCCGAAGACAGAGAAGCGGTCGAACCGATACTCGGCGCGCAGGTCGTGGGTTGTCCACGACGGAGCCTTCCACACTTCATACGAGCCGACAGAGTCCTGATTGCTGCGCACGACGCTGCTCAGGTACCGGTTGGCGTAGGACAGCGACAGCTTGTCATAGTCCCACGACACGCGGAAGTTGACGCGACGCTTGGGATTGGGCGCCTCGCCGGCCTGTTCGTCGCGCACGCTGGCGTCGCCCGGAACCGGATCATAGGTCAGCTCGTCCAGGAAGCCCGCCGCCACGTTGAACGACAGAGAGCCGTAGGGCGGCAGGCCCAAGGCCTCCAGGTCCGTGCGGTACGACGCCGTCACGTCCCAACCCGAGTTGGTGTACTCGGCGACGTTCATCACCTGGTTGATGACGCGGCTGATGTTGCCGTCGGCGCCGCGCATGACATTGCCGCAGAACGGATTGGTCAGGGTCGGGCTGTCGACGCAGTTATTGATGATCGTGCGAGCGCCGAAGGAGGCGATGACGTCGCTGATCTTGATGTCGTAGTGGTCGACAGTGACCGCCAGGCCCGGCAGGAAGGTCGGCGTCAGGACGACGCCCAGGGTCAGGGTTTCACCTTCTTCCGGGTTCAGGTCCGCATTGCCCTTGCTGACGGACGGCTTGGTCGCGATCGACTGGGTGAACTCCGGCGACAGACCCAAGGCCGCGCAGTTGGCCTTACGGTTGGCGGGATAGTTGCCCAGGTTCAAGCGCGTCGCGTCGCAGGGATCGTCGAACAGGGCGAACCCTTCGCTGCCGCCGTCAAACAGTTCGCTGATGTTCGGCGCACGCACAGCCTTGGCGTAGTTGGCGCGGAAACGGATGTTGCGGTCGACCGTCCACTCCATGCCCAGGCCATAGCTGCTGTCGCCGCCCGTGGTGGTGTAGTCCTGGAAGCGATAGGCCGCCGTCAGGTCCAGGTACTGGATGAAGGGCACATCGGCCAGCAGCGGCAGATTGACCTCGCCGAAGATTTCCTTCGACTCATAGGCGCCCTCGGTTCTCGCCTGGGTGTTCTGGAAAATCAGCGCCCTCTGCGAACGAATGTCCGGCACGGAGGTGCTTGCTTCCTTGCGCCATTCCACGCCCGCCGCGAAGGCGACCGGCAGGCTGGTGCCGCTGAACAGCGACGGATAGGAGAACAGTTCGCCGTTGACGCTGGCCACCGCGTTCCACTGACGGATACGGTCGTTGCGGGTGGTGTAGATATAGGAGTAGTCGATCGCCTCCTGAGAGCCGAGATAGGCCCCGAACAGGTTCAGCGGCTGACAGCCCCGCGCCCGCGCATCCGCGCTGCGACAGACGATCTGGTTCGTCGACGGATCGCGCCAGGCGTCGATCGACTCATAGAACTCCTTCTGCAAGCGGTCGAAGTTGGTGAACTCCGATTCCGTCTGGCCGTAGTTGACGTAGGCCTCGAACCGCCAGCCGTTGCTGAAGGCGCCGTCCACCCCGGTCACGAACCGCGTGGTGTCGTAGACGCTTTCCGTGGTGCGGATGCCGATGTCGGTGTCGATCCGGCTGATGTCGAAGAACGTCATATTGGCCTGCGCCAGCATGGTCTTCAGTTCATCGGGCAAGAAGGCGTTATCCGCCTTGATACGATAGGCGTTGCCCGTCGACATGCCCGGCGAACTGTCGGCGAAGGTGCCGTTCCGCGCCTGGCTGCTGGCCTCCATGTGGAAATACTTGGCTTCAGCGAACAGGTTCAGTTCGCTGATGAAGTCGCCCGAGGGCTGGAACTGGTGGCGCAGCTGCAGCTCGCCGCCGAAACGCTCGACCGGGGTGCGCAGCATGTCGTCGCGCAGCTTGAAGCCGTCGCCGCCGATCGACAGCTTCTGCTCGCGTCCGGCGCCGTCATACAGGATTTGACCGCGGTCGAACGGGACCAGCTTGCCGTCCGGCGTGAAGGTCAGGGCGAAGGCCTTGTTGGCGCCGATCGGCGAGACGATGACCGGGGTGAAGAAGTCGTTCTGGGTGTTGGTGTAGACATCCCGCGCCATGATGAAGGACGGCAGGCCGTCGTTGGCGCTCTTCTTGTTCGGGTTCGGGATTTCGGCCAGGGAGCTCATGGCGTAGTCGCGCTCGTGGCGGAACAGCCCCTCGGACTTGTCATAGGTCAGCGCGCCCATGATGTTGGTCCGGTCGTCATTGAAGTTCCGACCCACGGCGACCGAGCCGTAGTAGGTGTTCGGACCGTCGGCCGAGCCATACTGCGTCTGGATGGCGATGCCGTCGAAATCCTGCTTGGTGATGAAGTTGACCACCCCGGCCACGGCGTCCGCGCCGTAGACCGCCGAAGAGCCGCCCGTCACCGTGTCGATGCGCGCGATCGTCGTCTTCGAGATGGAGTTCACGTCCACCGCGCTGGTGCCCGCCGTGCCGGCGACATGGCGGCGGCCGTTAACCAGCACCAGGGTGCGGCTCGATCCGAGGTTGCGCAGGTTCAGCGTGGCCAGCCCCTGTCCCGCGACCGAGTTGGTCGTGCTGGACGCCGAGGAGCCCAGGCCGACCTGCGGCTGACGCGACATGGCGTCGATCAGGTTGGTGACGCCGGTGTTCTCGATCTCCTGGGCGTCGACGACGTTGACGGGCGTCGCCGCCTCGACGTTCGGACGGCGGATACGCGAACCCGTCACGACGATGTCGGCGACGGCGCTGGCTTCCGGCTCGGAGGCCGGCGTTTCGGATTGAGCCCAGGCAGGCTGGGCGGCGGCCGCGGCCGTGACGGCCAGACCGGCGATAATCGTGCCGGTCTTCAGGTACGCAGACAGTCTCATTCGATCACCCCTCGTTTTTGATCTGAAACCCAGGCGGGCCGTCCCCATTCGGCGTCGCCTGCGTCACTGCTTTGGATCAGCGCCCTCCTTGCGCCTCCCCTCGTTCGGCTTTTTGCCGATCGACCATCGCCCGCACGTCGGCCAACAAGGCCGGCGCGTCGTAGGCGACCCCGCGCGCCACCGTCCAACGCACGCCGCCGACCGTCTCGATGCGGTTCTCGGGGCTCAGGCGTTCATGTCCGGTGCCGTACAAGGTCTTGAAATTCGCCAGCGGATTTTCGGTCGTGATGACCAGATCCGCGCTCATGCCCGGCCGCACGATGCCGAAGGTCGGCGCCTTGCCGGTCGGCTCGGCCAGGGTCGTCGCCCCGTCCATCGTCGCAGCGCGCACGATCTCCAGCGGGTGGAAGCCCGCCTCCTGCAGCAGTTCCAGCTCCTCGATGTAGCCGAAGCCGTACAGCTTCCAGATGAAGCCCGAGTCCGACCCCACCGTCACCCGGCCGCCGACCTTCTTGTAGTCGTTCACCAGCCGCATGAACCGTTCGTAGAAGCGGCGCCACGCCACCTCGTTCGAGGTCGTCCAGTCGAAGAAATAGCTGCCGTGATTGTCGCGCGTGGACTGGAAATAGTCCGCCAGCGCCGGCAGCGTATAGGTCTGGTGCCAGGGCGCATTGCGCGCCCGCATCAGATCGCGCGACGCCGCATAGATGGTCATCGTCGGATCGAAGACGACGCCCGCCTTCTTCTGCGCTTCCAGATAGGCGTACCATTCCGCCGAGCCCGGCTCGACCTCGTCCCAGATCTCGGCCGCCTCACCGAAGCGCTTCTGCTCGTCGTAGAAGTTGTAGTCGGTCGGATAGTCCTGGATCGTCCGCCCGCCCAACAGCGACTCGAAGTGGCCGTAGAAGTGGGTGATGGTCCCCAGGCCCGCCGCCGCCAGCTGTTCGGCGTTCAACTGGGCCACGCCCGGCTGGGCGATGTGGGCCACCGTGCCCATGTGGTTCTTCTTAGCCTCGTCGATGGCGGCCAGGACCACCTCGGGCGTCTCGTCGCCGCGCAGGAAGAATTTGATCCCGTCCACGCCGTTGGCCGCGCCCCAGCGCACCCACTCGCGCGCCATCTCGGGGTTGCGGATACGGCCGCGCGACCAGCCCGAGCCGAGGGTCTGATAGTTGTAGATACGCGGCGCGACGATCTCGCCGCGCGCCGAACGGGCCTTCTCCGACACGGCGATGTCGTGCGGCGCCAGGCTGACGCCGCGCACCGTGGTCACGCCGTGCGCCAACCACAGCTTGTAGACATACTCCAGGTCCGGCGCCTTCTGCGGGCTGCCGCCGTGAGCGTGGGCGTCGACGAACCCGGGCATGACGTACATGCCGCGCGCGTCGATCTCATGCGCGGCGTTCAGCGGCCGGCGGTTCTCCTGCTCCGGCATCCCCGGCCATCCGGCCTGGATGACGTCGGTGATCTTGTCGTTCTCGATGACGATGTCGACCGGCCCCATGGGCGGCGCGCCCGTGCCGTCGATCAACATGGCGCCGCGCACCACCATCAACGGATATGGGCCGAAACCCTCGTCGGCGCGTCGCGGCGGCGCAGGGTTGAGCGTGGCGCGCGCGGGCGCGGCCTGGGTCTGGGCCTGAGCCGCAACCACGCTCGGCGTCCCTGCCGCCAACAGCAGCGCAGCCGCACACGCCGCACCGGCGCCCTTGAAGATAGCCTTCACCCCAACCGTCGTCCGCAAGCTGCAATCCCTCCCAAGATTGGGGGCCGAAGCCCCTGCTAGCGCCTGTCCGGCGCCAAGGCCGGTCTTTAAATCGCTAGCACCCCGCAGGAAGCATGAGTTTCGGATATTGGCGATACGACGGAATTAAATTCACACCAGGATCAAAAAACTGAGTCATCTTCGAAATATGCATTTTTGAGTCAAATGCAGGATAGAAGCGTTGTTTCTGCGGCAAATCTGAATTTATGATCTAATGATCAGGATATGAAGCGCCCTTCTGCGGTCGTTTTTTCTGCTGCCGTACAGCTTGGTCACCCCGAGGCAGAACCAAGAATGCTACGGAAAAACGCTGTTATTCCGAATATTTTTACATTCGCTACCGAAGACTGTCTGGGGGGAGATGCATGAGTTTCATGACACGCCGTAAGGCCCTGCCTGTGCTGGGAGGCGCGCCCAAGGCGAACGGGCTCAAGCCCACCCTCTCCTGGCCGCATCTGGTCGCACTGGGCGTCGGCGCCATTGTCGGCACCGGCATCTACACCCTGATCGGTGTCGGAGCTGAACGGGCCGGACCGGCGGTCATGCTGGCCTTCGTCATCGCCGGGATCGTCTGCGTCTGCGCCGCCCTGGCCTACGCCGAACTGGCGACCATGATCCCGGAGTCAGGCTCGGCCTACACCTATTCCTACACCACCCTGGGCGAGGGCGCGGCCTGGATGGTCGGGTGGAGTCTGATCCTGGAATACACCGTCGTCTGTTCGGCCGTAGCCGTGGGCTGGGCGGGCTATTTCTCGGGCATGATGGAGGGCATCGGCATGGGCCTGCCCGCCATGCTGACTTCCGCCCCGTCGCAGGGCGGCATCGTCAACCTGCCGGCCGTGATCATCGTCGCCGCCGTGGCGGGTCTGCTGGTCGCCGGCACCAAGGAAAGCGCCTCGATCAACGCCGTGCTGGTGGTGGTCAAGATCGCCGCCCTGATCGCCTTCGTGGCGATCGCCCTGCCCCACTTCAACCCGGCCAACCTCAAGCCCTTCATGCCCTACGGCTTCTCGCACGGCATCGGCGCCGAGATGGGCGTGATGGCGGCGGCGGCCATCATCTTCTTCGCCTTCTACGGCTTCGATGCCGTCGCCACGGCCGCGGAAGAGACCCGCAATCCCGCTCGCGACCTGACCATCGGCATCATCGGTTCGATGGTGGCCTGCGTCATCATCTACATGGCCGTGGCCATCGCCGCCCTGGGCGCCATGCCCTTCACCGACTTCATGAAGTCGCCCGAGCCCCTGTCGCACATCATTCGCACCGTCGGGTCGGACCTATGGGCCACCCTGATCGCGGGCGCGGCGGTCGTCGCCCTGCCCACCGTCATCCTGGCCTTCATGTTCGGCCAGAGCCGCATCTTCTTCGTCATGGCGCGCGACGGCCTGCTGCCGCGCAGCCTGGCCCATGTGTCCGAACGGTCGGGCGGACCCGTGCGCGTGACGGCGGGTACGGCGGTGCTGATGGCGATCATCGCCGGCTTCATCCCGCTAGGCGACCTGGCCGCCCTGGCCAACGCCGGGACGTTGGTGGCCTTCGCCTCGGTCGGCCTGTGCCTGATCGTGCTGCGTCGTCGCGAACCCGGCCGTCCGCGCGTCTTCCGCGCCCCGGTGTGGTGGCTGGTCGGGCCGGTGGCCATCGCCGGCTGCGTCTATCTGTTCTTCAGCCTGCCGGCCTCGACCCAGATCAACTTCGTCATCTGGAACGTGATCGGGGTGGCGGTCTATCTGCTGTACAGCCGCCGCAACAGCCTGCTGAACGGCTAAAGCAAAGGGCGCCGAGGCTGACCTCGGCGCCCTTTTCAATTCGTCAGCGCGTCGCTTCCGGCCGCGCCCTCTTCCTCAGCCACATGGCCGCGTCAGCCTCGGACAGCCAGACCTCCGCGTCCGTCTGAGCCGCATAGGCGCGCACGCCGAATGAGCCGCCCAGCGCCACCCGCGCCTCGTCCCAGACGAAGCCTTCGCTCTCCAGCGCCGCGCTGAGCCGCCGCGCCTTCTCGCGCCCTTCCTCGGCGCCTGCGTTCATCAGCATCACGGTGAACTCGTCCCCGCCCATGCGGCCGACCGCGTCGGATTCGCGCACGTTCGCCAGCAAAAGCTCGGCCACAGCGATCAGGGCCGCGTCACCCGCCGCATGACCCAGGCTGTCGTTGATTCCCTTGAAGCCATCCAGATCGAGGTACAGCAACGACGCCTCGACCCCGTGGCGACGGCAGTAGGCCAGGTTCCGGCTCAGCACCGCCATGAAGCCGCGCCGATTCAGCGCGGGCGTCAGCACGTCATGATCCGCCAGGGCCTCGGCTCGCTCGGCCCGGTCGGTCAAGGCCGCCACCTCGGCGCGCAGGCGCGCGATCTCGTCGCGCAGTTCGTCGTCCGAAACCGGAGCAATGGTCTGATCGGCCAGGTGGTTCAAGTCGGGCTCCGGCGTCGCATTTCCAGCCGACTCAAGGCTCTGCGACAGCCATGAGTCTAGCGTCCTCGGTTGCGGGCGCAACGCGGGTGCTGTAACGGGCCGCTTTCCGCTTGGGGAGCCTTTGCGCATGACCGCCTCCACGCCGCCGGCCACGACGCCTCCTGTCGCCATCATCATGGGCAGCCGCTCCGACTGGCCCACGATGAAGCTGGCCGCCGACCGCCTGGATCAGCTGGGCGTCGCCTGGGAGGCCAAGGTCGTCAGCGCGCACCGCACGCCCCAGCGCCTCTATGACTTCGCCACGACGGCCAAGGACAAGGGCTTCAAGGTCGTCATCGCGGGCGCAGGCGGCGCGGCCCACCTGCCCGGCATGGCCGCATCGATGACCGATCTGCCGGTGCTGGGCGTGCCGGTCCAGTCCAAGGCGCTGAAGGGTCTCGATTCCCTGCTGTCCATCGTCCAGATGCCCGGCGGCGTGCCCGTCGCCACTCTAGCCATCGGCGACGCGGGCGCCGCGAACGCCGGCATCCTGGCGGCGCAGATCCTGGCCCTGTCCGATCCCGCCCTGGCCAAGCGCCTGTCGGCCTTCCGCGCCGCCCAGACCGAATCCGTCGCCGAAAGCGTCGAGGACTGATGCCCGATCTTCCCCTGCCCCCCGGTTCGACCCTCGGTATTCTCGGCGGGGGCCAGTTGGGTCGGATGCTGAGCCAGGCCGCCTCGCGCCTGGGCTTCGACGTGGTGATCCTCGATCCCCAGCCCGACAGCCCCGCCGCCCGCGTCTCGCGCGCCCAGATCACCGCCCCCTATGACGACCCCGACGCCCTGCAGGCGCTGGGCCGCCTGTGCGACGTCGTCACCTTCGAGTTCGAAAACGTCCCCGCCGCCTCTGTCGAGACCCTGGCCGAAGCGGGCGCCCTAGTCGCGCCGGGACCGACGGCGTTGGCCGTGGCCCAGGACCGGGTGGACGAGAAGATCTATCTGAACGCCGTCGGCGCCCCGACCGTGGCCTTCGCCTCAGTCACGACGCTGGATGACCTCACCAACGCCATCGCGGCGCTTGGCCTGCCCGCCCTGCTGAAGACCCGGCGCGAGGGCTATGACGGCAAGGGCCAGGTCTGGATCCGCGACGCCGCCGAGGCCGAAGCCGCCTTCGACGCCATCGGCCGCCGCCCCGCCGTGCTGGAGGCCGCCGCCGTCTTCCAGCGCGAGCTGTCGGTCATCGCCGCGCGCGGCCGCGACGGCGCGGTCGCCGTCTATCCCCTGGGCGAGAACGTCCACCAGAACGGGGTGCTGAAGACGACCACCGCTCCCGCCGCCGTCGACCCGGCCACGCAAGGCCGCGCCGAACAGATCGCCGCCGCCGTTCTGGACGGCCTCGACTACATCGGCGTCATGGGCATCGAACTGTTCGACATGGGCGACGGCGAGTTACTGGTGAACGAGGTCGCCCCGCGCGTCCACAACACCGGCCACTGGACCCAGGACGGCTGCGTCTGCGACCAGTTCGAGCAGCACGTCCGCGCCGTCATCGGCTGGCCTCTGGGCCCGACGCAAGCCCACGCCCGCATCGAGATGACCAATCTGCTGGGTGACGAGGTCGAGGACTGGCGCGTGCTGGCCGCCCAGCCTGACGCCCGCCTGCACCTCTACGGCAAGCACGACGCCCGCCCGGGCCGCAAGATGGCCCACATCAACCGGATTCTCTAAAACCCTCTCCCGATGGGAGAGGGTTTTAGCGCACGAGAGCGCAGCGATCGTTCTTGCGCGAAAGGGTGAGGGTCGACGCTCAGCCGTTGAGACGCCGCGCGTGCGACTTCACCGCTTCGATCAATAACTCCGGCTCCGCACACGCTTGATCATTGGTCACGCGGATTACCGTCCAGCCCAGTGCCTCAAGCACCTGCTGCCGCTCAAGATCACGCGCCGCCACCTCATCCAGACGATGCACGCCGCCATCGATCTCAATGATCAGGCGCAGCCGGTCGCAGGCGAAGTCCGCATAATAGGGGCCGACGGGATGCTGGCGGCGGAACTGGTGCCCGTCGACCTTTCCGCCCCGCAGAATCGTCCAGACACGCTCCTCCGCGCAGCCGGAAAACTGGCGCAACCCACGCGCACGGTCTGTTCGCGGTGACGTCATACGAGGAGTGTGCGTGCCGTGACAAACAACGGCAAGCCGGGAACCCTCACCCTTTCGCCTAGACAATCGCCTACGGCTCTTGGAGGCTCAAGCCCTCTCCCATCGGGAGAGGGAAGTTAGGCCTTTTGGCCGTATCGCAGCCGGCCCAGCACGTCGGTGATCGTCCGCACCGGCGCGTCGAAGTCCTTGCCCGCCTTCCACTTCTCGAAGGCCATGACGTTTTCGATGCGGCGGGCGACGAAGCCCTCCGCCGCCTCGCGGCCGTCAAACCAGCGCATGGTCAGGGCGGGAATCAGGATGCCGCCCAGAATCGCCCGCTTGGAGTAGTGATTCTGGTCCGTCGCCGTATCCCCGGCCCAGCGCCACAGATGGTCCGCCGACTCCCACGCCAGCTTGAAACCCAGGTCGACGTTGGTCGGCAGGCTGAGGAAGCCCGCGCAGCGCTTGGCCGCCTCGATGTCCTGCGCCCCCGCCTCCATCCGCGCCGAGACGGCGGCGGCGATTCGTTCGCGAATCTTCATCGTGGCGGCGGGCGTCGCCTCCAGCGCCTTCAGGGCGCGGGCGTCGTGACGACGCGACAGCAGGACCGCCAGGTCGCGCGGGCCGTTCGGCAGCAGCAATTCCTGGTCGCCCAGCGACAGGCCGCACGCCTCGCACGCGGCGCGCGTCAGGCGCGCGTTCCAGCCCAGCGCGGGCGCGCGTTCTATGGCCGCATCCAGAACAGCCTGTTCTGTGCGGTCGGCCCAATCGCCTTTCGGAGCGGTCTCGGCTGTCTCGGTCATGAGCGCCACGATACGCCCATCCGGCGGGCGTTTCGACCCATCACGATTAGGCGCGACGATCTGGACACGCCCCCCCCGATCATGTATCAGCGCGCCTTCACTTGGGAGGCCTCCTCTCGAGCGTGGTTTTGTTTTGTCTGCCCGTCTCCCTTGGAAAGGACGCGGCGGGCGGCCAAAGGAGAGAGACCCCTGGTTCAGATTTTTGTCCGCGACAACAATGTCGATCAGGCGCTGAAAGCCCTGAAGAAGAAGATGCAGCGCGAAGGCAGCTTCCGCGAAATGAAGCGTCACGTGCACTTTGAAAAGCCGTCGGAAAAGCGCGCCCGTCAAAAGGCTGAAGCTGTCCGTCGCGCCCGCAAGCTGGCTCGCAAGCGCGCCCAGCGCGAGGGCCTGCTGCCGGCTCCCAAGGGTCGCGGTCGCTAAGACCCGCTGACGCCTGAAAGATCAAAGGCCGCTCCGAACATCCGGGGCGGCCTTTTTCTTTGTCTGCTGGCCTTCACTCTCCCCGCAATCGCCGGGATGAGCGGGAGAGAGGCAAGGCCTCCCTCCCCTGAACCTCACCGCCCCGTCACGGCGCCCATGAAGCTCTTCCAGCTCAGCTTCACGTCCGACAGGGCGCCGGCGCGGAAGGCGCGGCCCGCCGCCCAGACCATCAGGGCCGCGAACAGGAACATGCCGATCAGGCCGCCGATGATCTCGATCAGGGGCGGTCCGCTGGGCGCGCGCGCGGCCATGACGAAGGGGGTGAAGGGCGGGATCAGGCTGATCACCTTCACCACCATGGCGTCCGGAGTGCGGATGGCCATCTGCATGACCAGAATCGGCACGACCAGCACCATCATGATCGGCCCCATCAGGGTCTGGGCGTCGCGCGGCGTGTCACAGAAGGCGCCGATGGCCGCGAACAGCACCGCATACATCAGATAGCCGCCGACCAGGAACAGCAGGAAGTAGACGAACAGACCGTCCGTCAGCAGCACCGAACCGATGTCCCGCGCCACATCGGGCATCGTCGCGATCAGGCCGATGGCGCCGATGCCGCCCCAGGCGCCCAGAACAGCCAGCGTCAGCAGGGCCACGCCCAGCACCTTGCCCGCCAGGATCTCGGTTGCGGAGGCCGAGGACAGCAGCACCTCCAGGATCTTGTTCGACTTCTCCTCCATCACGCTGTTCAGCAGGATGGAGGCGCCGGTGATGATCAGCGACCACAGGATGAAGCCCACCGCCAGACCGACGATCACCGGCAGCTTGTCGCGGAACGACACCTCGCCCCCCGAGGCCGCGCGCGGCGAGAAGACCGAGACCTCCGGCCGGAACGTCTCCGTATCCGACACCACCGCCGGGTCGATGCCGCTGGCCACGAAGACGCGGCTGCGGTTGGCGGATTTCAGGGCGCCGCGGATGGCGTCCTCGACAACATCGTCTGTGGCGCGGCCGGTCCAGACGCGGGCGCCGGGCTTGCCCTCGACCTCGGTCAGGAAGACCACGGCGTTCAGCGTCTCGCCCTCGGGCGCGTCCTTGTCGACATAGCGGCGGGCCAGCGCGTCGCGCGCCTCGCCCGGCGTGGCGGCCGT
>NZ_DAMCNG010000039.1:14224-18139 GCF_032107865.1 Brevundimonas sp. | reverse complement strand
CGGCCGTTCTCATTCCAGCGCAGGCCGCGACGTTGAGCGGCGGTCGGGGTGCTGGGCGACTGGGCGGCGATGTCGGTCAGGCTGACAGCAGGGGCGCGGCCGCGCGTCTGTGCAGCGGCGTCGGTCGCCGCCCCGGCCAAGGCCAGGGCGCCCACGCTTGCAGCGATGACGGCGACGAAACGCATTTCACCCACCCTATGGATCGCTCGTTTTCTGCGGCGACCCTTGTTGACGACCTCAGAGCGCGCCTGAACGAGCCGCGTCTGATCTGGGGATAAGATATGGACTGCATTCCTACGGTCAACGCAACGTGGCCCTATGGCATAGGTTCCAGGCGACTCCGGCGCGGGCTGTGGCGCCCTTGTCACGCAGAAGGGCCGGACCGAGGCCTCTATTGGTCGAGTCTGATGCCGGATCGCCTTGTCATCGCCCCTTTTCGCCGTGTTATAGAGCGTTGCTGACGCGAGTGTGCGTGGGCGTCGCTAGGCGACGTTCCCTCATGCGGCGTCAAACCCTTTCACGGAGATCACGGAATGGCTCTTGTTCGCGGCGCTGCGGTCGCCCTGATCGCCTCGGGCCTGCTGCTCGGGGGCTGCTCCAGCCTGCCGTTCGGCGGCTCTAAGGCCAAGGCGCCCACCATGGAGTCCCAGCTAGGCATCGGCGTGAACGCCTATCTGTGGCGCGCCACCCTGGACACCCTGTCCTTCATGCCGCTGACCAGCGCCGATCCCTGGGGCGGCGTGGTGAACTATGACTGGTACGTCAATCCGCAGGCGCCGAACGAGCGCTTCAAGGCGACCGTCTTCATCCTGGATCGCCGCCTGCGCGCCGACGCCCTGAACGTCGCCATCACCAAGGAAGTCAAGGACGCCGCCGGCGCCTGGGTTTCCGCCCCGGTCGCGGCCCAGACCGAAACCGATCTGGAGAACGCCATCCTGACCAAGGCGCGCCAGCTCAACCTCGCCAACGCGGCCCGTCGCTAAAGACCGTCCGCGCCCTCACCTTTCGTCTTCAATGCGTCCTCAGGCCCGCCTCAAGCTTCGCGCCTGAGGCGCCGCCTCAGGATACGCCGTGGCCCGTTACGAGCCTAAGACCGCCGAACCCCGCCAGCAGGCCCGATGGGCTGCGGCCGACGCCTTTTCGGTGTCCAACGCCGACACCGGCCGTCCGAAATACTACGTCCTGGAGATGTTCCCCTATCCCTCGGGCAACATCCACATGGGCCACGCCCGCAACTATGTGATGGGCGACGTGGTGGCGCGTCACAAGCGGGCGCAGGGTTTCGACGTCCTGCACCCGATGGGCTGGGACGCCTTCGGCATGCCGGCCGAGAACGCGGCCATGGAGCGCGGTGTCCACCCCGGCGACTGGACCTGGTCCAACATCGCCACCATGCGCGACCAGCTGAAGCTGCTGGGCCTGTCGCTGGACTGGTCACGTGAATTCGCCACCTGCGACCCCGACTACTACGGCAAGCAGCAGGCCTGGTTCCTGGAGCTGTTCAAGCGCGGCCTGGTCTATCGCAAGGATGGCGTGGTCAACTGGGATCCGGTCGACAACACCGTTCTGGCCAATGAGCAGGTCATCGACGGACGCGGCTGGCGCTCGGGCGCCGTGGTCGAAAAGCGCAAGCTGAACCAGTGGTTCCTGCGTATTACTCAGTATGCGGACGATCTGATCGACGGTCTGGCCGAGCTGGAAGGCCGCTGGCCCGAGAAGGTCCGCCTGATGCAGGAAAACTGGATCGGCCGATCCAAGGGCCTGCAGATGAAATGGGCCTGGTCGGGCGCCGCCCCGGCCGGTTTCGACAATGGGCTGGAGATCTACACCACCCGCCCGGACACCCTGTTCGGCGCCAGCTTCATGGGGCTTGCTCCCGATCATCCGATCTCAAAGCAACTGGCGGAGGCTGACCCCAAGGTCGCCGCCTTCGTCGCCGAATGCCGCAAGGGCGGCGCCAGCCAGGCCGACATCGAACAGGCCGAGAAGATCGGCTGGGACACGGGGTTGAAGGTCATCCATCCCTTCACCGGGGCCGAGGTTTCGGTCTGGATCGCCAACTTCATCCTGTCCGACTACGGCACGGGCGCCATCTTCGCCTGCCCGGCGCATGACCAGCGCGACCTTGACTTCGCCCGCAAATATGACCTGCCGGTGATCCCGGTCGTCCGCCCCGAAGGCGCGGGCGACGACTTCGCCGTGGCGGACGAGGCCTATACCGGCCCCGGCTCCATCTTCCATTCCGACTTCCTGAACGGTCTGGACATCGAGGCCGCCAAGGCCGAGGCCATCCGCCGCATCGAGGCCGCCGGAACGGGCGAAGGCGCGACCATCTATCGCCTGCGCGACTGGGGCGTCAGCCGCCAGCGCTACTGGGGCTGCCCCATCCCGGTCATCCACTGCGAGACCTGCGGCGTCGTGCCGGTTCCGGCCGACCAGCTGCCGGTCGAACTGCCCAAGGACGTCACCTTCGACGTGCCGGGCAACCCGCTGGACCGCCACCCGACCTGGAAACACGTCAACTGCCCGTCATGCGGCGCCGCCGCCCGGCGCGAGACAGACACGCTCGACACCTTCGTCGACAGCTCCTGGTACTTCGCCCGCTTCGCCGATCCCAAGGCGGCCGAGCCGATCAACAAGGCCGCCGCCGCCAAATGGCTGCCGGTCGATCAGTACATCGGCGGCGTCGAACACGCGGTCCTGCACCTGCTCTACGCCCGCTTCATCACCCGCGCCCTGTCGGACGCCGGTCTGATGGACGTGAAGGAGCCCTTCGCCGGCCTGTTCACGCAGGGCATGGTGATCCACGAAACCTATTTCGACGGCCATGAAGACAGCGGCAAGCCGCGCTGGGTCGAGCCGTCGGACGTCCGCATCGAGACCGTGGACGGCCAGCGCGTCGCCACCCGCCTGTCGACCGGCGCCCCGGTGACGATCGGCGACATCGAAAAGATGTCCAAGTCCAAGAAGAACGTGGTCGCGCCGCAGGACATCATCACCGCCTATGGCGTGGACGCCGGGCGTCTGTTCATCCTGTCCGACAGCCCGCCCGAGCGCGATATCCAGTGGTCGACCGGCGGGGTCGAAGGCGCCGCCCGCTTCGTCCAGCGCGTCTGGGGCGAATACGCCGTCTTCGACGCCGCCGCGCCCGCAAACGCCGATGTCGACGCCGCCCTGACCCGCGAGACGCACAAGGCCATCAAGGCCGTCAGCGAGGGCGTCGAGCATTTCCGCTTCAACTCGGCCGTGGCCAAGCTCTACGCCTTCCTGGCGACCATCCGTCAGCACGACAGGGCCGGCGCCGAGGCGAAGAAGACCGCCCTGTCGACCCTGGCGCGGCTGATGGCGCCCTTCACCCCCCACCTGGCTGAGGAAGCCTGGACCCAGTTGGGCGAGGCCGGAATGGTCCTGGACGCGCCGTGGCCTGTCTATGACCCGGCCCTGGCCGCCGACGACCAGGTCACCCTGCCCGTCCAGATCGGCGGCAAGCGTCGCGGCGAGGTCGTCCTGCCGCGCGGATCGGACAATGCGACGGTCGAAGCCGCCGCCCTCGCCAATCCGACGGTTCAGGCCTACCTTGCCGCCAACAACCTCAGCGTTCGCAAGGTGATCGTGGTGCCTGACCGTATCGTCAATCTGGTGGCCGGCTGATGCGTCGGCTGGCCCTGCTCGGCGTCCTGGCGGGCGCAAGCCTGCTGTCCGCCTGCGGCTTCACGCCCATGTACGGCGAGACCGGCGTCAGCGGCGGCCTGTCGCGCATCGCCGTGACCACGCCGGACGACCGTCTGGGCTATCGCCTGCGCGAGCAGTTGGAGGACGCCTTCGGCCGCGACGGCGCTCAGGCGCCTCTCTATCGCCTGGCGACCGAGGTCGAGCAGAGCCGTCGCCCCCTGGGTCGTCGCATCGACGACACGG
>NZ_DAMCNG010000039.1:0-14173 GCF_032107865.1 Brevundimonas sp. | reverse complement strand
CCAGCCGCTATGAGCTGACGGTCAAGGCCGCCTGGGCCCTGACCCCCGCGGCGGGCGGCGAGACGATCAAGGGCGTGCAGACCACGACCGTCACCTACGCCGCCGCGGATCAGCCCTACGCCGCCATCGCCGCCCAGCAGGACGGCGAGGACCGCGCCGCCGCCGACCTGGCCCGCCTGATCCGCCTGGACATGATGCGCGCCCTGGCCGCGCGCTGAAGGCCTTCGCATGATCCTGTCCAAGCGGCCCGACGTCGACCGCTTCCTGAAGGCGCCGGATGCAGCCGTCCGCGCCGCCGTCATCCACGGCAAGGACCGTTCGGGCGTGACCGAGCGCGCCCTGACGCTATGCTGCACGATCACCCCGGATCTGAACGACCCCTTCAACGTCACCCTGCTGACCGAGGCTGACATCGACGGCGACGCCGTGCGCCTGGAAGAGGCGCTGACAGCGCTCAGCATGATCGGCGGGCGGCGTCTGGTGCGCATCCGCCTGTCGGACGGCAAGGCAGGCGTGGACAAGGCCGTAGCCGCCGCCCTGACCGCCCACGCCGAGGGCGCCTACAATCCCGACGCCATGCTGGTGATTGAGGCCGGCGCCCTGGGCCGTGAATCCGCCCTGCGCAAGGCCGCCGAGAAGGCTCAGGGCGCGGTCGCCATCGCCTGCTATGAAGACGAGGTCGGCGATGTCGCCCGCATGACGCGCGAGGCCCTGGGGGCCGACAAGGTGGGCCTGTCTTCCGACGCTCTGGACCGCTTCGTCGCCCGCCTGCCCCGCGAACGCGGCCTGATGCGCCAGGAAATCGAGCGGCTGATCCTCTATATCGGCCCCGGATCCGGTCGCACCATCGATGTGGAAGAGTTGGACGCCCACCTGGGGGTCGAACCCGACGCCTCCCTGTCCGACGCCGCGCTACAGGCGTTCGGCGGCCGCCCCGGCCCCGCCCAGGCGGGCCTGCGCCGCGCCCTGGCCGAGGGCGAAAGCGCCGTCATGGCCGTACGCATGGCCTCGCTTCACCTCGGAAAGCTTCGTCGGATCAATATCTTGCAGGCCAACGGCGCGGGCGCCAAGGAGGCCGCCAAGGCCGCCGGCGTCTTCTGGAAACAGGAAGCGGAAATGCTCCGCCAATCGCGCGCTTGGCGGCTTAAACTGCTCGACGAGGTGCAGGACAGCGTCAACACCGCCGACATCATGACCAAGACCACGGGCATGCCCGAGGCCCTGATCGCCGAACGCCTGCTGTTGGAAATCGCCGCCCGCGCCAAGCGCATGGGGCTTTAAGGCGTCACCCTACCGCGCTGACGCGCTGCTTGAGGGCTTTGTAGAGCGCCTCCCTTCTCCTCCTCCATGCAAGGAGGAGGACACATTCAGCCGCGCTTCGACGCGCGCCGGAAAGCTGGTTTGTTCAACGCTACAGACTGGCGTTGCATAGCTTTCTCGGACGCGGCAGCTCCAGCCGGGCCGCCAAAAGCGCCCGTATTCCGGCTCGCCGCCTGTTTCGCGGCCAAGGCCCGTTTCAACGCTTCAGCTGCGCTGATTTTGTCAGAGTTTTCAGTCATGGCGGCACCCTAACATGGATGGCGGCGAAAAGAGCCTCAGCCCCGCATCAGGCGTCGGCACAGGTCGTCCAGCTGTTCCAGGGTGCCGTATTTGACTGTGATCTCGCCCTTGCCGCCCTTGTCGGCCAGAGAGACCTTGAGACCCAGGGCGTCGGACAGATCCTGTTCCAGCGCGGCGATGTCGGCCGCGCCTTCGCCGCCCATGGTCGGCCTGACCTTGGGTGTTTTCGGACCTTCCGCCGCGCGACGCGCCAATGCCTCGGTCTGGCGCACGTTCAGCCCCTTAGCGATGACCTCGGCCGCGAGCACCTCAGCGTTCGGCGCCGTGATCAGGGCGCGGGCGTGGCCCGCCGACAGATCGCCCCGCACCACATGTTCGCGCACGGCTTCCGGCAGTTGCAGCAGGCGCAGGGTGTTGGCGACATGGCTGCGGCTCTTGCCCACCACGCCCGCCAGGGCGTCCTGGGTGCGGCCAAAGCGCTCCATCAGGACGGCGTAGGCGTTGGCCTCTTCCATCGGATTCAGGTCAGCGCGCTGGACGTTTTCGATGACGCCGACTTCCAGCACCTCGATGTCGTCCATCTCACGCACGACGATCGGCACCTGGGTCAGGCGGGCCGCCTGGGCCGCGCGCCAACGGCGCTCGCCAGCGATGATCTGCCACACGCCCTGCTCGCCCGGCTGGGAGCGGACCAGGATGGGCTGCAGCACGCCCTTGTCACGGATGGAGGCCGTCAGTTCGTCCAGATCCGTCTTGGTGAAGATCTTGCGCGGCTGGTCCGGGTTGGGCTTCAGCGCTTCGATCGGCGCCCGATGCACGCCAGTCGGCGCCGGACCGGTCGCGTCAACGGCGACAGGCTCCTGCGCATTTTCTCCCAGAAGCGCCGAGAGACCCCGGCCCAGACCACGCTGACGTTCGGACAAGATATCGATTCCGTTATTGTTTTTGGGATCAGTCCGCCAATCAGGCGGCCAGGGCCTGACGACGCTGGCGCTCACGCGCCACCAGTTCCCGGGCCAGCTTGAGATAGGCCTGGCTGCCCGCGCACTTCAGATCATAGATGAGCGCCGGCTTGCCGAAGGACGGCGCCTCGGACACCCGCACGTTACGAGGGATGACGCTGTCGTAGACCTTGTCGCCGAAGTGGGCGCGCACATCGGCCGCCACCTGACCCGACAGGGCGTTGCGACGGTCGTACATGGTCAGGACCAGGCCCTGAATCTCCAGCGCCGGATTCAAGCTTTGCCGCACCATGTCGATGGTCCGCATCAGCTGGGTCAGGCCTTCCAGAGCGAAGAACTCGCACTGCAGCGGCACCAGAACCGCATCCGCCGCCGCCATGGCGTTCAGCGTCAGCAGATTCAGCGACGGCGGGCAGTCGATCAGCACATAGTCATACCGGGAATGACCGTTGCCCCCCTGTTTCGCCAGGGCGTCGCGCAGGCGATAGGAACGACGATCCGCCTGGCTCAACTCGATCTCGACCCCCGACATGTCGGCGTCGGCGGCGACGATGAACAGGCCCGGTACAGCGGTCTCAATGGCGGCCTCGTCCACCGGGCGGCCGTCGACGATGACGTCGTAGATCGTCACCCGGCGTGTTTCACGTGGAACACCCAGACCCGTGGAGGCATTGCCCTGCGGGTCCATGTCCACGATCAGCACCTTTTCGCCGATCGCGGCCAGGGCGGTGCCCAGGTTGATGGCGGTCGTGGTCTTGCCCACTCCGCCCTTCTGGTTGGAGACCGCCAAGACGCGGGGCTGCTTTACGGACTCAACGGACACGGCGAAGACCCCCCAGTGAAACGATGCGGCCGCGCGGATCACTACGCGAAACCGTAAGCTCAGCTTCAAACTGCCAGACCCGACGGGCCTCTTTCAACTCAACCTCGACCTTCTCTCCCTTGAGGAACAGGCCTTTTGCACCGCGTTGGAAGTAGGGCTGTGCATAACCCAGCAGCTTCTCCATCGCCGCCACCGCGCGAGCGGTGACGACGTCAACCGTAATCGCCTGTTCCTCAGCCCGACCGTTGACGACGGTGGCGGGCAAATCCAGCGCATCGACGATGGTCTGCAAGAAGCGGCAGCGTTTGCCCAGGCTGTCGATCAGCCAGACATGAGCGCCCGGTCGCCCCTTCAGCAGGATGGCCAGCACCACGCCGGGAAAGCCCGCCCCGGCCCCCAGATCGGCCCAGGTCTTGGCCTCCGGCGCCAGGCTCAGCAGCTGCGCGCTGTCCCAGGCGTGACGGTTCCAGAAGTCGGGGATCGTGTCAGGCCCAACCAGGTTCATCACTTCATTGGCCTCGGTCAGCATGTCCAGGAAGACGTGCAGATCGGCGATGTTGGAGTCGCTGGCGCCCGTCTGGGCGCGGAAGGCATCGATGGCGTTCGGCATCAGGCGACCACCGCCGCCAGATCAGCTTCCACGTCCTTGACCTTCTTCACATGGCCCAGAAGCGCCGTCAGGGCGCCGGGCGTCATGCCTTCAATGCGCCCGGCTTGGCCCAGCGTCAGCGGGCGGATCAGGGCGAGCTTTTCACGCACCTCGTTCGACAGCGCGCCGATAGCGGCGTAGTCGAGGTCAGCAGGAAGCGACAGTCCCTCCTCCCGCCGCAAGGCTTCCGCATCCTGCGTCTGCCGATCCAGATAACTGGCGTAAACGGCGTCGATCTCGACCTGATCCCGTACGGCCGGCGACCAGTCCGTGATTTCGGCTCGGACGGCGACAAACTGATCCAGCGTCACATTCGGGAAGGCGAGCAGGTCACGGATCGAGCGCCGCTGACCATCTGCATTGACGGTGATGCCCAGGGCGCCCGCCTCCTTCGGCGTGAACTGCGTTTCACGTGAAACACGGTTCGCCCGGTCCAACTGGTCCGCCTTCTCCAGCCATACCTTGGCGCGATCCATACCGACGATGCCCGCCACGATTCCGATCGGCGTCAGGCGTTGGTCAGCATTATCGGCGCGCAGGGTCAGACGGTACTCGGCTCGGCTGGTGAACATGCGATAGGGCTCGGTCACGCCGCGCGTCATCAGGTCGTCGATCATGACGCCGATATAGGCCTGGTCTCGGCCGAGGATCAGCGGATCAGAACCAGCCGCGGCGCGCGCGGCGTTCAGGCCTGCGATCAAGCCTTGAGCCCCCGCCTCCTCATAACCCGTCGTGCCGTTGATCTGGCCCGCCAGATAGAGACCGGGGCGCTTCTTCACCTCCAGCGCCGGGGTCAGCTCGCGCGGATCGACATAGTCGTATTCAATAGCGTAGCCGAAACGGAAGACCTCGACCTGCTCCAGACCGGGCATCGTATGCAGGAAGGCCAGCTGGGTCGCATCGGACACCGAGGTCGAGATTCCGTTCGGATAGACGGTCGGATCATCCAGACCTTCCGGCTCCAGGAAGACCTGGTGGCTGGTCTTGCCAGCGAAGCGGACCACCTTGTCCTCAATCGACGGACAATAGCGCGGACCGCGCCCCGACAGCCGCCCGCCGTAGACAGCACTTTCACCGAGGTTGTCGGCGATGATGCGGTGCGTCTCTTCCGTCGTATGGGTGACGCCGCAGGCGATCTGGGGCACCTCGATCCGGTCGGTCAAGAAGCTGAAGGGCACAGGCTGCTCATCCGCCGCCTGCATCTCCAGCCGGTCCCAGGCGATGGTGCGGCCGTCCAGGCGCGCGGGCGTGCCGGTCTTCAGGCGCCCCATCATCAGATCCGCCGAATGCAGATCGCCCGCCAGACCGGTCGACGGGTCTTCGCCATAGCGGCCGGCCGGGATGCGCAGATCGCCGCGATGAATGACGCCGTTGAGGAAGGTGCCCGTCGTCAGCACCACAGCCCCGGCGCGGATGCTCTCCCCCGCCCCGGTCTTCACGCCCGCCACACGATCGCCGTTCAGGATCAGGCCCTCGGCCGTTCCCGCCATCAGGGTCAGGTTCGGATAGTCGGCCAGTTCGGCCTGCATGGCTTCGCGATACAGGCGACGGTCGATCTGGCTGCGCGGGCCGCGCACCGCTGCGCCCTTGGACCGGTTCAACAGGCGAAACTGGATGCCCGACACATCCGCCAGACGCCCCATGACGCCATCGAGCGCGTCGATCTCGCGCACCAGATGGCCCTTGCCCAGACCGCCGATAGCCGGGTTGCAGCTCATCTCGCCGATGGTCTCCAGCTTCTGGGTCAGAAGCAGGGTGCGGGCGCCCGCCCGCGCGGCGGCCGTCGCAGCCTCGCAACCGGCGTGGCCGCCGCCGATGATGACAACGTCGAAGGTGTGATCGGGGGTCGAACTCATGGCGTCCACATAGTCCATTCGAGCCGGAATCGCCACCGGCTCAAGAACCGTTGTTTCACGTGAAACAGGCGAAAGCCGGGCCTACTTGCCGATGCAGAAGGAGGAAAAGACCTCGCCTAATATATCCTCCACGCCGATGGCGCCGGTGACGCGGGCCAGGGCGTCGGCCGCCCGACGCAGGTCGTCGCCCGCCATCTCGGGCGCCAGATCGAGGGCCCGGCGCCCTGCCTCCACGGCGACCAGAGCCTCGGCCAGGCGGCGACGATGACGCTCCCGCGTCACGGCGGGGAAGTCAGCCCCGGACAGGTCACGCGCCAGACGCGCTGCGATCCAGTCGTGCAGCTCAGCCAGCCCCTGCCCCGTCGTGGTGCTGACGGTCAGGGCTTCGAGGTCGGGCGCCCGCGTCACAGCGCCGAGGTCGGCCTTATTCAGCACCTGAAGATCGGACGCCCCGACAAAAGCAACGGCTGGGTCTTCGACAGCCTCAGAGGACGGCGAACGGACCCACAGCCGCAAGTCGGCGCCTTCGGCTCTCAATCGGGCGCGACGGATGCCTTCGGCCTCCACCAGGTCGTCGCTGTCGCGCAGACCCGCCGTGTCCGACAGGGTGACGGCGTAGCCGCCGATCATGATGTCGGCGTCCAACACGTCGCGCGTGGTGCCGGCGATAGGCGTGACAATGGCTGCTTCGCGCGCCACAAGCGCGTTGAACAAGGATGACTTGCCGGCGTTGGTCTCACCGATCAGGACGATGCGATAACCCTCGCGCACCCGCCGACCCCGGTCGGAATCCGCCAGAGCCGCGCGCAGATCGGCCGAGAGCTTGTCCAGAACGGGACCAGCAGTGCGCGCCAGGTTGTCGGGCACGTCCTCGTCCGGGAAATCGATCTCGGCCTCGACCAGGGACAGAGCCTTCAGCAGCTCGCGACGGAACCCGGCGTAGGCCGCCGACAGGGCGCCGTCCAATTGGCCGAGAGCCTGGTTCTTCTGGGCGCCGGTCTCGGCGTCGATCAGGTCGGCGACAGCCTCGGCCTGCGCCAGATCCATGCGACCGTTCTGGAAAGCCCGACGGGTGAACTCGCCCGGTTCGGCAGGACGGACATCAAGAGCGATCAGAGCGCGGCTGGCCGCCTCGATCACCGCCCGGCCGCCATGCAGATGCAGCTCAGCGCTGTCTTCGCCGGTGTAGGAGTTGGGGCCAGGGAAGCGCAGGACCAGGGCCTGATCCACCATCTCGCCGTCATGACGAAGCGTCCGCAACGACGCCAGACGCGGGGTCAGCGCCCCTGCCCCCAGCGCGGCCAGAGCCGCATCCACGCCCGGACCAGACAGGCGAATGATGGCGATGGCGCCCCGCCCCGGCGGGGTGGCCAGGGCGAAGATGGTGTCGGCGTTGGAACTCAAGTCGTCAGCCCTTGGGCGCGCCCGTGACGGCGGCTTCCATCAGGCGACGGAACTGATCCTGGGCCTGAACGCCGAAGCTGGTCCAGGTCTTCATCAGTTCATCGGGCTGCATGGCGGCCATGTTGGCGTCCATGCGTTTCTGCATCTCGGCGACCAGATGATCGTTGAGCGGCGTCACGTCCGGCAGGCCCAGGAAGGCGCGGGCCTCGGCCGGGGTGCAGTCGATCTCAATGTTCAGCTTCATGACGTTCGCCTTTCAAGCCCTGGCCTGTTTCACGTGAAACACGCCCTCAAGCAGCCTCGCACAGCGTGCGAGGCGCTAGGGCCGGAATTATGTATTCATGGACTGGAAGAAGTCGCCGTTGTTCTTGGACTGGCGCAGCTTGTCGAGCAGGAACTCGATGGCGTCCTGCGGACCCATCGGGTTGAGGATACGGCGCAGGACATAGGTCTTGGCCAACTGATCCTTCGGCGTGATGAGGTCTTCCTTGCGGGTGCCGGACTTGAGCACGTCGATGGCCGGGAAGATGCGCTTGTCGGCGACCTTGCGGTCCAGCACGATTTCCGAGTTGCCGGTGCCCTTGAACTCTTCAAAGATCACCTCGTCCATGCGGCTGCCGGTGTCGATCAGGGCCGTAGCGATGATGGTCAGCGACCCGCCCTGCTCCACATTACGCGCGGCGCCGAAGAAGCGCTTGGGCCGTTGCAGGGCGTTGGCGTCGACACCACCGGTCAGCACCTTGCCCGACGACGGGACGGTGGCGTTGTAGGCGCGGCCCAGGCGGGTGATGGAGTCCAGCAGGATCACCACGTCCTTCTTGTGCTCGACCAGACGCTTGGCCTTTTCGATCACCATTTCGGCCACGGCGACGTGGCGGGTGGCCGGCTCGTCGAAGGTCGAGGCGACGACCTCGCCCTTCACCGTGCGCTGCATGTCGGTGACTTCTTCGGGGCGTTCGTCGATCAGCAGGACGATCAGGAAGACTTCCGGATGGTTACGCTCGATCGACTTGGCGATGTTCTGCAGCATGACCGTCTTACCGACGCGCGGCGGGGCGACGATCAGGCAGCGCTGGCCCTTGCCGAGCGGGGCGACGATATCGATGACACGGCCCGAGCGGTCCTTCAGCGTCGGGTCCTGGATTTCCATGTGCAGCCGCTCTTCGGGATAGAGCGGCGTCAGGTTGTCGAACAGGACCTTGGTCTTGACCATCTCCGGATCTTCGAAGTTGATCGTGTCGACCTTGAGCAGGGCGAAATAGCGCTCGCCTTCGCGCGGGCCGCGCACGGCGCCGTGCACCGTGTCGCCCGAACGCAGGCCGAAGCGGCGGATCTGCGACGGCGAGACATAGACGTCGTCCGGACCCGGCAAGTAGTTGGCGTCAGGGCTGCGCAGGAAGCCGAAGCCGTCCGGCAGGATCTCCAGCACGCCCGAGGCGATGATCTCGACCTCTTCGTCGGCCAGGGTCTTCAGGATGGCGAACAGCAGGTCCTGCTTGCGCAGGTTGCCGGCGTTCTCGATGTCCAGACCCTCGGCGAAGGCGACCAGGTCTTCCGGCGTCTTCTCGTTCAGTTCCTGCAGGGTGATGCGGCCGTTGGGGACGATGGGCTCGCCGTCGTCGTCCTCATCATCCTCGGCCGTGGTGTCGACGCCGTGATCGTCGTCTTCGGCGACAACCGGGGCGACAATCTCTTCAGGCTGAGCTTCTTCGACCGGAGCCGCAGCACGGCTTCCACCCAGGCTCAGGGTGCGGCGCGGGCGCTCAGCAGGAACTTCTCCTGCGTTTTCAGCGACTTCGTTTTCCGGAGTGTCAGGCGTATCGGTCATGATGGCGTGCTCGTTCGCGCGCCCGGACACCGCAGGGCGCCCAGGAGCAGACAGTCGTCGATGGCTTCAGCCGCAAGGGCTGGGAGGGAGGGCGACGGTCTCCCGCAGGCTCAAACCGGCAGGCGTCGCAAAAAGAGAGGGACCGCACTGCACGGATCGGCCGCACGGTTCACCGCAGCGGAACCACGAAAGACCGGCGCCGGTCAAGCGAAAGAAAAAGGCGCCCCTATCGCCCTCAAGCAGCGAGCGACCGCGTCGCTCGCGTTAGGGCCTCTAGAATGTCCACTCCATCGTCACCGACAGCACCATGATGATCGCCAGGACAAAGGGGATTTCATTGGTCATGCGCCAGAAACGACCCGAATATTTCGACGTCCCCGCCGCGATCTTCTTGCGCTGCCCCGCCAGGAAGCCGTGCCAGCCGGCCAGCAGGAAGACGCCGATCAGCTTGGTCATCATCCACGGCTGGTGGGCGAAGGACCAGTCGGCGCCGTCGCCGCTGCGCAGCCACAAAAGCCAGCCGCCGAAGATGAAGGCCAGGATCATGGCGGGGTTGATGATGATGCGCAGCAGCCGCGTCTGCCAGACGCGCAGCAGCGCCTGCATCTCGCCGCGCAGGGGCTCGGGCTTGGCGTTCTGCTCGGCGTCATAGGCGAACAGGCGCGGCAGGAAGAGCATGCCGGCCATCCAGGCGATCACCGCCAGGATGTGAAGCCCGCGGGCCAGGTTGTAATAGTCCATATCGATCCCCTCAGGCCGCCCTGGAAGCCTTTGAACAGCCAGACAGGCAGGCTTTCAAGTGGGCGCATGGTCCACCCTGGGACGCGCCCTGCGGAGCCGCGCCCGGCGTCTCCAGCGCCCGTCCGACTGCATCGGCCAGGGCAGTGATGAAGACCGGATCGGCGCTGACCGTCGGCGCGCGCAGATAGGGCGCGCAACCGACCTTATGCGCCAGCTCGCCGTATTCCATGTCCAGTTCGACCAGGGTCTCGATATGCTCAGAGACGAAGGCGATCGGCACGACGACAGCGCCCACGCCGTCCCTGGCCGCCTGCTCGATGGCATCGGGCGTAGCGGGCCCCAGCCACTTCAGCGGGCCAACCCGGCTCTGATAGCAGATGGCCCAATCGGTCAGGCCCATGTGCTCGACCACGGCGGCCACGGTCGCCTCGACCTGAGCCTGATACGGATCGCCGGCGGCGACCAGCTTTTCCGGGATGCCGTGAGCCGAAAACAGCACGCGCACCGGCTTGCCTTCAGCCTTGTCCAGCGTTTGCCGGATCAGGCGAGCCTGGGCCTCGATCAGCCCTTCGGCGTCCGGGTAGCAGCAGACGACGTGGGTTTCGCCCGGTCCGTCGTAGCATTCGGTCCACTTCTTCAGCGACGAGGCCGTCGTAGTGGTCGAGAACTGCGGATAGAGGGGCAGAAGGACGATCTTGTCCGGCTGGAAGGCCTTGACCGCCGCTGCGGTTTCCTCGGTCAGCGGATGCCAGTAGCGCATGGCGATGAAGACGCGGCTGTCGTCGCCCGGCGCCGCATCGGCCAGGACGCGCGACAGCGCCTCGGCCTGCTTCTGCGTCTCGGGCAGCAGGGGCGATCCACCACCCATCAGGGCGTAGTTGGCCTGAGCCGAGGTCTCGCGACGGCTGGAGATCAGTTTGGCCAGCGGCGTGCGAAACACCCCCGGCAGGCCGATGATGGCCGGATCGTTGAACAGGTTGAACAGGAAGGGTTTGACCGCCTCCGGGCGATCGGGACCGCCCAGATTGGTCAGGACGACCGCCACGCGCCGATTGGGCCGTCCTTCTAGGGTTGTGGCGGCCCGGGTCATTGAGCCCCGATCCGCTTCAGCACCTGCTCGACATGGGCGATCGGCACGTCTGGCAGGATGCCGTGGCCCAGGTTGAAGAGCCATGGACCCTGGCCCCAGGCCTCCATCAACTGGTCGACGCGGCGATCCAGGGCGTCGCCCCCTGCGCGCAACAGCAAGGGGTCCAGCGCGCCCTGAATGGGCTTGATCGCCTGGACGCGCTTGCCGACTTCCAGCGGACAGGCGGTATCCAGCGCCACGCCCTGCACGTCGCAATCGCGCGCATAGCGTTCAGCCAGGGCCGCCGAGCCCCTCGGGAAGCCGATCAGCGGCACGGTGACGCCCAGTTCCCGGGCGCGGGCCACCAGCTTCTGATGCGGCTTCAGCACCAGCGTCTCGAACAGATCTTCAGGCAGGCCCTCGGCCCAGCTCTCGAAGATCTTCAGCACCTGGGCGCCGGCGTCCTGCTGCATCTTCAGATAGTGGGCGGTGGACTCGACCAGCACGTCCAGAAGACCCGCAACCAGCTCGGGGTTCGTATAGGCGTAGGTGCGGGCGGCGGCGCGCTCACCCTTGCCGATCGTGCGGGCTTCGCCGTCCAGCATATAGGTCGCTACCGTCCACGGCGCCCCTGCAAAGCCAATCAGAGCGCGTTCAGGCTCCAGTTCCGCACGCACCAGGGTCAACGTCTGGCCCACGGCCTTAAGGGCTTCTCCAGCCTGCTGAGCCTTGTCGGCCATCGACTGCACCGACGGCAGGGCGCCGAGGCGCGGCCCCTCTCCCGCCTCGAACCACACCTTCTGGCCCAGGGCGCCGGGGATCAGCAGGATGTCGGCGAAAACGATGGCGGCGTCGAAGCCGAACCGGCGCATCGGCTGCAAGGTCGCTTCCGCTGCCATTTCCGGGTTCAGGCAGAAGGCGATGAAGTCCGGCGCCTTGGCCCGCAGCTCGCGGTATTCCGGCAGGTAGCGCCCGGCTTGACGCATGAACCACACGGGCGGGCGGGAAAGGGTTTGGCCCTGGAGAGCCTGGATCAGAAGGGGCGTGCTCATGCTTCGGGCTTTAGGATGCACACCCCCAAGCCTCAATCCCTATTCAGATTTAAGAATTGAAAGAATTGGTAGGTGGAAGCAGGGCCGTGGAGCACGGGGATAACTGCGGGCAGTCCCGGTTGGACTCCTTCTTGTCCCCTGATCGCGGCGCGGAAACCCAGGCGTTTACAAGGCGGGCTGTGAGTCATGGGGATAAGCCGTGAAACGCCCGTCAGACTCTGGCTTGCCTCTGGGCGCCGTTGTGGGTGAATCCGCGGGCGCCGTTGTTGGACAATATGTCCTGCCCCCAGCACGGGATGAATCCTCGGCGCCCAGGCGGACGACTCCGGCGCCGATCGCCTCAACGGCGCCCGTGATCCCCGCTCGCGACCGACGGCTGGGCTTGCTAGAGGATTCGGCGCCCGGTCTTTCACGAACGGCGCCCCGGCTTTTCAACAGGGCGCGGGGATGATCCGACCGCCGCCCAGAAGGAGACGCCGTCCTCATGAGCCCCGCCCGACCGATCGGCGCATCGCGCCTGGCCACCTATTTCCACGTTCACCTGGTGTCGGACTCGACCGGCGAGACGCTGAACGCCATGGCCAAGGCCGTCGTCGCCCGCTTTGACGGCGTCATTCCCATTGAACACATCTACGCCCTGGTGCGGTCGTCCAAGCAGATGGATCGGGTGCTGGAAGAGGTGGCGTCTGCGCCTGGCGTGGTGCTGCACACCCTGGTCGATCGCGAACTGCGTGAGCAGCTTGAGGAAGGCTGCCGTCAGCTGCAGATGCCGCAGATCGGAGCGCTGGATCCGCTGGTGGGCGCCCTGTCGCGTTATCTGGGCGCGGACGTCTCGGCGCGGATCGGGGCGCAGCACGCCCTGGACACGGGCTATTTCAACCGCATGGGCGCGCTCGACTACGCCATCGCCCACGACGACGGCCAGGGCACGCTGGAGCAGCTGGAGCAGGCCGATGTGGTGTTGTGCGGGGTCAGCCGGACCTCCAAGACCCCGACCTGCATCTATCTGGCGCACCGGGGCATTCGCGCCGCGAACGTGCCCCTGGTCCCCGGCCAGGAGGATGGCGAGCGGCTGACAGGGTTGAAGAAGCCGCTGGTCGTGGGCCTGACCGTGTCGCCCGATCGCCTGGTGCAGATCCGCCGCAACCGTCTGGACGGGCTGAACGCGGGCCACGCCTCGGCCTATGTCGACCATGACGCCGTGCGCGAGGAGACCATCAAGGCGCGTCGCGCCTTCGAACGGCGCGGCTGGCCGACCATCGACGTGACCCGTCGCTCGGTCGAAGAGACGGCTGCGGCCATCATCAACCTGTTGAGCGAGCGGCGCGGCCGCAAGCTGGGAGCCCCGATGTGACGACGACCGACGGCGAACGCCTGATCCTGGCCTCCAAGAGCGCCGCCCGCCGCGCCATGCTGACCGACGCCGGGGTGCCCTTTGCGGTCCAGGTCGCTGATGTAGATGAAGACGCCCTGAAGACGCCGGGCGTCGACCCGGTCGAGCTGGCGGTCGAGTTGGCCCGCGCCAAGGCGCTGGCGGTATCGCGCCATGACGCGGACGCCTGGGTGCTGGGCGCGGACCAGACCCTGTCGTTCGAGGGCGAGCTGGTGTCCAAGGCGCCGACGCTTCAGGCCGCGCGCGAACGCTTGAGCGCCATGCGCGGTCGCTCGCACCAACTGCATTCCGGCGCGGCCCTGGCCCGCAACGGCCAGGTGGTCTGGTTCGGCGTGGACACGGTCGAAATGAAGGTGCGCGATTTTTCCGACGCCTTCCTCGACGCCTATCTGGCGGCGGAAGGCGAGGCCTTGCTGGCCTGCGTCGGCTCCTATCGGCTGGAGGGGCTGGGCTCACAGCTGTTCGAGGCGGTCGAGGGAGACTATTTCACCGTTCTGGGCTTGCCGCTGTGGCCCGTTCTGGCCGAGCTGCGACGCGCGGGCGTGATCGCGTCATGAGCGGAACGCCAGTCGGCCGTATCACCGGCGCCGCCCTGCTGGGCGGGATCGTCGGCAACCCGGTCAGCCATTCGCTCAGCCCGGTAATCCACAACGCCTGGCTGGAGGCCGGCGGGATCGACGGCGCCTACGTCGCCTTCGCGCCCAGGGACGCCGCGGGGTTCGAGGCCCTGGTCGCGGCGGGTCGCGCGGGGCTGATCGCGGGCGTCAACGTCACGGCGCCATTTAAGGAACAGGCCTTCGCCCTGGCGGATGAGGCTGCGGCGGCGGCGCGGATGA
>NZ_DAMCNG010000038.1:0-18277 GCF_032107865.1 Brevundimonas sp. | reverse complement strand
CACGCGGCTGGCCGTCTCGCGGGCCGACGACCGGCCGCCGCCGCGATGGTCGCGGACGCCGTACTTGGCCTGATAGGCGTAATCGGCGTGGCCGGGGCGATAAGCGCGGGCGATCTCGCCGTAATCCTTGGAGCGCTGGTCGGTGTTCTCGATCATCAGGCTGATCGGCGTGCCGGTCGTGACCGGGCCGTTTCCGTCGTCGAAGACGCCGGACAGGATGCGGACCTGATCAGCCTCCTGCCGCTGGGTGACGAAGCGGCTGCCGCCGGGTTTCCTCAGATCCAGCCAGGGCTGGATGTCGGCTTCGGTCAGCGGGATCAGCGGGGGGCAGCCGTCGACGACGCAGCCGATGGCCGGGCCGTGGCTTTCGCCCCAGGTGGTGATGCGGAACAGGTGGCCGAAGGTGTTGTGCGACATGATGGCGAGGCTTAAGCCGCCATCCGCTCCGGCGTCCAGACCCGAGTGAAGCGAAGCAGCATGTCTTCTGCCGCCGAGGGCAGGTCGTCGGACGGCGTCAGCTTGACGAACAGGTCGCCGGCGGCGCGCTTGCCTCGCGCGGGAAGGCCCAGGCCGGGAAGGCGCAGTCGCACCGGCTCGACCATGTCCGGCACCAGCCAGGCGGCCTGCAGCCCGGCATGGGTCTCGATTTCGATCCGGCCGCCGTCGCGCATCAGGCGCGGAGGGATGGCCCAATCCATGAAGAGGTCCGCCCCCAGCACTGACAAGCCGTCGGCTGGCCGGATCAGCACGCGCAACAGGGTAGGGCAACCCTTCAGACGAACGCGGTCGGCGGTGCGCACGCCTGGAGGAACGTGAACCAGCAGGTTCCGGCCCCAGGCCTGGACGATCACGCTGCCTCCGGTGAGCGCCTGCATCGGCGTAAGCACAATTAGCGGCGGCGGAACGGTTGTCCAAGAAGCGGCCTGGGCGCGCCGTGTGCTTTGAGGTTCGGTCGCGTTGCGCGGCGCGGGCAGGGCGCGCGTCTCGCTTTGCAACAAGCGATAGGCGGCGATGACGCGCCGGAATTGTTCGGCGTCGCCGCCAGGCTGATCCGGGCGAGAGGCCTTGATGGCGATGCGGAAGGCGGCGGCCAGCGCCTGCGGTCCTGCGGGGCCGTTCAGGCCGAGCAGGCGTCGAGCGTCCATGAAGGAGAGGCTATCCGCGCACATGGCGACCAATGTGCGGACCACATGGTCAAGACAGGGTTAACCTTGTTTGCAAAGCTGACGCAGGATTGAACGAAGGCCGTGTGACGAGAACCGCAAGCGAGACTATAGGTCCGACATGACCCAGTCTGTGATCCCGCCCAGCCCGTCTCGCGCAGACTATGCCGCCCAGCTCGAGGCGAACGCGGACGAAACCCTGTTCGAACGGGATGAGCCCATCGCTCTATTCGTAGAGTGGTTGGAAGCTGCGCGAGCGGCTGAGCCGAATGATCCGAACGCCATGGCTCTCGCCACAGTCGATGCCGACGGTCATCCCGACGTGCGAATGGTGCTGCTGAAGGATGTCGATGCGCGGGGGTTCACTTTCTTCTCCAATCAGGAAAGCGCCAAGGGAGAGCAGTTGTGGGCCAACCCCAGCGCCGCCCTGCTGTTCCACTGGAAGAGCCTGCGCCGCCAGGTGCGTGTTCGCGGCCCGGTCGAGCCGGTCAGCGCGGCGGAGGCTGACGCCTATTTCGCCAGCCGGGCGCGCGAAAGCCGCATCGGCGCCTGGGCGTCGGACCAGTCGCGCCCTCTGACGGATCGGGCGACGCTGGAAACGCGGGTGGCGGACCAGACTGCACGCTTTGACGGTCAGGAGGTGCCTCGCCCGGATCGCTGGACCGGCTGGCGGGTCAAGCCCGTGCAGATCGAGTTCTGGCGCGATCGTCTTTTCCGCCTACACGACCGTCTGCGCTTTGACCGGGCGACGGAAGATCTGTCTTGGAGCCGCAGCCGTCTGTGGCCCTAGGTGCTTTTTTGACATCGTCTAGGCGGTGTAGCGCGCGAGAAATGTCTCTACCGCATCTTCGGCGATGGCGGCGGGCGGTCGGGTAGGCAGAACCTGATCACCGGTCACCGTCGGCACGAAGAACAGCGGATGTTCCACCATGCCCATCAATTGGCTGGCGGCCCATGAGGGTTTGTTGAGCTTCAACTCGCCTTTGGATTCCATTTCCGCCAGAGCCGAGACCAGCACTGTGCCGAAATCCTGCTTGGCCTGTTCATAGAAGGCCGTCGCCAAATTTTCGAAACGACGACGTTCGGTCATCACCAGACGAAAGATGGCCCTGACGAAGGGGTCGCTGATGAACTCGGCATAGGCTGTAAGAAAGCTGTTCAGCCGGGGGCGCGCTGGGCCTGTGCAGGACTTCACCTTGGCCATCCGCTCGGCGAAGTCGGCGGAAGCCTCGTCGATCACGGCGGCGAACAGAGCCGCCTTGTTTTCAAACATGGCGTAGAGGGTGGCGGTCGATACGCCAGCTTCTCTGGCTATGGGCTCCATCTTGGTGCCGGCATAGCCTTCCTCGACGAAATGCAGCCGGGCCTGGCGCACCAGGGCGTCGCGTCGTGGGTCTTCGAGAACATGGACCGAGACAGTCATCGGATTGTCACCAATCGTTAGGTGATAATCCTGCCTTTAATTTGCCACGATTGCAATGATCTCGGTTAACGCATCGAGCGAAAGACGTTAGCTCAGCCAGGGTTCAAGCAGCGGGTGAGCCAGCACTGGCGCGGCCAGACGCACAACGGCCTGGGGGTCTTCCAGCCGTACGGCGGCGGTGGCGTCCGCGACGATGAAATCAGCATGAACCCGCGATGGTTCCGTCAGGCGTTCGTGACCGGGACGGACGGTGGCGAGGTACTGAAGGATGACCGATTCCGCCGTGCGCCCACGTTCTGTTTGATCTCTCAGAAGGCGGCGGATAAAGCGGATATCCGCCGGAGTGTCGACGAAAACCCGAATGTCGAACAGGGCCGTCAGGGCGGGCGTGCACAGCAGGTGCGTGCCTTCGACGACGACGACCTGGGCGGCCGGCACGGGTTCGCCGCCGGGCTCGCGGCCGTGATGGATGAAGGAATAGAGCGGGGCGGTCACGCTGCGTCCGGCCTTGAGGTCGCTTAGATCGGAAATCAGCAGATCGTGATCGCGTGCGGCGACATCGTCGAAGTCATGCGTCGCCGGATCGAAGCCGGGCACGGACGCCGCATCCAGATAATAGGAATCTTCGCGCAACAGGGTGGCGACGCCCTCTGGCAGCGAGGAAATCAGGGCCTCGGCCAGGGTGCTCTTCCCAGAGCCCGAGCCGCCGGTGATGGCGATCAGTATGGTCATGGGCGGCTCATTCACCCGGATGGAGCCGGATGCAAGCCTTGATCGCGCATTGAAACGGCGATCTGTCGCGGCCCGCCTTCCCTTGCGTCACGTTGCTTGTCGCTGTTCACCTGTCTTAGCGTGGGTGCAAGCGCCGCTTTCAACCAAGGCGCATAGACGAGGGAAGACGCCGAATGCTGGGTATGATGCAGGACTGGCCGTTGACGGTCGACAAGATCCTCGATCACGCGAAGAACTGGCACGGAGAGCGCGAAGTCGTGAGCCGTTCGGTCGAAGGACCGATCGTCCGCACCACCTACGCGGCCATCCACGAGCGGGCGCGTCGTGTGTCGAACGCCCTGCTGGCCTGGGGAATCAAGCCCGGGGACCGGGTCGCAACGCTGGCCTGGAACACCGCCAACCATATCGAGACCTGGTACGGCATCATGGGGATCGGGGCCGTGTGCCACACCCTGAACCCGCGCCTGTTCCCGGAACAACTGGCCTACATCATCAACCATGCCGAAGACCGGATCATTTTCACCGATCTGACCTTCGTGCCGCTGCTGGAAGCCATTCTGCCGCATTGCCCGTCGGTCGAGCGCGTCATTGTCATGACCGACGCCGCGCACATGCCCCAGGCCAAGCTGCCGAAGGGCGAGGCCTATGAGGCGGTGCTGGAGCAGTCGTCGAGCGACGTGACCTGGGGCGGCTTTGACGAGCAGACGGCTTGCGGCCTCTGCTACACCTCCGGCACGACGGGCAATCCGAAGGGCGTGCTGTATTCGCACCGCTCGAACTTCATCCATACGCTGCTGGGGATGCAGGCGACGGTCGTCGGGGGCACGCCCAGCGAAGTCATTCTGCCCGTGGTGCCGATGTTCCACGCCAACGCCTGGGGCATAGCCTTCGTTGGGCCGGCGGCGGGCTCCAAGCTGGTCATGCCGGGCGCCAAGATGGACGGCGCTTCCATCTATGAGCTGATCGAGACGGAGGGCGTCACCTTCTCAGCCGCCGTGCCGACAGTCTGGCAGGGGCTGTTCGGTCACATGGTGGAGAACAATCTGAAGTTCTCGACCCTGCGAAAGGTGTTGATCGGCGGCTCGGCCTGTCCCGAGGCTCTGATCCGCGGGTTCCAGGACAGGTTCGGCGTCGAAGTGGTTCACGCCTGGGGCATGACCGAGACCTCGCCCATCGGCACCATCGCCAATCTGACGCCTGAGCTGAAGGCGCTGCCTTATGATCAACAGATGGCCTGGCGCATGAAGCAGGGCACGCCGCCGCTGGGCGTAGAGCTGAAGATCAAGAACTATGGCGGTCAGGACATGCCGCACGACGGCAAGACCTATGGTCGGGTCATGGTCAAAGGGCCGACCATTTCCGGCGCCTACTTCAAGGGCGAGGGCGGCGATATCCTGGACCACGAAGGGTTTTTCGACACGGGCGATATCGCGAGCGTCGATTCCCACGGCTTCATGCAGATCACTGACCGCGCCAAGGACGTCATCAAGTCGGGCGGGGAGTGGATCAGCTCCATCGACATCGAGAACATCGCCGTCGGCCATCCCAAGGTCGCGCTGGCCGCCGTCATCGGCGCGGCCCACCCCAAGTGGGACGAGCGGCCGGTGCTGCTGGTCAAGCTCAAAGAGGGCGAGGTCGAGGACAAGCAGGAACACCTCGACTTCCTGCAGGGCAAGATCGCCAAATGGTGGATGCCGGACGACGTGGTCTTCGTCGATGACATTCCTCTGGGCGCCACGGGCAAGATCGATAAGAAGACGCTGCGCGAGCGGATGAAGGACTATCAACTACCCGCCGCCGGCTGATTACGACGGAGGACGCCATGTCGACCACACGCCCCAAGGGCCAGTCTCTGGCCGTGATGCTGCTGCTCGTTGCGCTTTTGGCGCCGACGTTGTTGCTGGTTGCGGTCTGTGGCGCGCGGCTGGGCGTGTGGAGCGCCGATTTCAGCCTGGGCGTGCTGGCCCTGAAGGCAGGGCGGGTGCTGGCCTACCTGGGCCTGGCGGCCGCGCTGGCGGCCTGCCTGATGGCGTTGCGCGAGCGCCGGCTGTTGGGAATCGCAGGAGCGGCGCTGGCGATCGCTGGCGTGACCCTGGGCGGTTATCTGATTCAGGAGCGCCGTTTCACCGATGCGCCGCGCGACGTGGCGACCGATCCGTCCGAGCCGCCGGCCTTCGCGCGCATTCTGGCGGCGGAGCGGCGGCTCGCCGGCGTGCCTGAAACCCGACCTCAGACTTGTGAGGGCTTGCTCCCCGCGCCGACCCAGGTTGCGCCGGAGACCGCAGCCTGGGCGCTTGAGAAGGCGGGTTTCACTGTTCTGGGCACGTCGCCGTTCCGCGTGGATGGGCGCAAGGAAGGCGCGTGGTTTGGCGTGACGCATGATGTCACGGTCCGCATCCGTCCTGGCCGCACGGACGTTCGCGTCGCTGGGCGCGACAACCTTCAGGTCGGCGATGAGGCCTGTCGTCTCGCCAAGGCTGTGGTTGCCGCGCTGACGCCTTAAAAGGCGGGATCGGCCAGTAGCCAGGTCGCGGCCAGTTCCGGCCGAGGGGATGCTCGAGCGCGGCCGTCCTTCTCCAGCTTGATCAGATGAGCAAGCACTGAAAGGCTGGCGGCCGGCCACAGGCGCTGGTCGACGGCGGCGTATAGGGCAGGGACCATGTCCGCGATCATCTGGTCTCCTGAGGCCAGCCGAGCCATGATCTGGGCCTCGCGCTCCAGCCGGTGGTCGCGATAGGCTTTCAGGAAGGGCGCGACCTGGGTGATCGCCGGGCCGTGCGTCGGCCATATCGTTGAAAATCCACGCGCCAGCACGGCTTCCAGGCTGTTCATGTAGTCGGTCATGTCGCCGTCCGGCGGAGCCACCACAGTGGTCGACCAACCCATTATGTGGTCTCCGCTGAACAGGGCGTTCTCCTGCCGCAGCACGAAAGTCATATGGTTGGAGGCGTGACCCGGCGTGGCCATGGCTTCCAGCGTCCAGCCGTCGCCTTCGATCCACTCGCTTCCGGTCAGTATTTCGTCGGGATGAAAGTCAGCGTCATCATCTTCATCCAGCGCTCCTGGGGCGTGTGCGGTCCGCTCGGGCGGTTGAGCCGCCAGGATCGGCGCGCCGCCGACGGCCTCGGCCAGCGGACGGGCGAGAGGCGCGTGGTCCCGGTGAGTGTGTGTCACCAGGATATGGCTGACGATGCGGCCTTCAATGGCACGAAGCAGGGCCGAAAGGTGAGCGTCGTCAGCTGGTCCTGGATCTATCACCGCAACCTCGGCGCCCGGCAAGTTGCGCCCGACGATATAGGTTCCTGTTCCTGTGAAGGTGAACGGTCCCGGATTGTCGGCGATCACGCGCTGGATCAGAGGGGAGACCTGGTCGCGCCGCCCATAGGCGAAGTCGAACTGACGGAGATAGGGGATCATGGTCCGCCTCCCTTGCGCGTGCGAATTCCGCAACCGCTTCTCCACAAAGGAGAAGCAACTCGGATCATAACCGGGACTTTCGCGCGAGCGTATGCCGTTCTTCGCCCTCTACTGCCGTTTGACGCGAACGGCGCGACTCTTTCCGGCGGTCAACAGATAGCTGCCCAGCGCCGCGCGACGTACCCTGACTTCCATGCCGCTTCGATTCTGAAAACGCACAGGCGCTGAATCGATCTGCCGCCACTCGCCGCCATCGGCCAGGCGGAAGGTCCATTTGCCTTCATGATCCTGACCGGCGCTCACCAGGGTCGTTTCGACCGAGTCGACCTCAGGCTCTGCGTCCGCCGCATCGCCGCCTCGGCTGAAGAGGGCGGGGAGGGCTGGCGCGCTGAAGCCGAAGAGCTGGCGCCGCGCCTCGCGAATCTGTTGGCGCTCCATAACCACAAGCTCGCCTTGGCGTTCCGCCGTATCCAATGCATCCGCCGTTCTGTCGAAGCAGGCCAGGCGAGCGACGGTGTCCGGCATGGCGCGACATTCCGAGAGCGCGCTCAGAAGCGCCGAGCGTTCGGAGGATTGAACTTGCGCCAATGTGTCGCAGGTGAGGCCGAATGTGCCAATCGCCGCAACGCAGAAGGTCAACATTGTTCGCATTTTTGGCGCATCTCGCAACGGTGGTTTTGAAGAAGGTCTACCATCGCATGAGAGATGAGTGCGTGTCATCAGGAGTCATTGCGTGGCGAAATTGCGACATACCTAAGGCGCAATCGTATCGATTATGTAATTTGCGTGGCCTGTAGTCATGCTCCGTGCCTAACCTTCTGATCGGATGTCGATTGAAGTGCCGAATGATGCGGTGTTTTGCGGTATCCGTGGTTGACGGGTGGAGGGGGACTTCGCCGGAGTCGACCACAACTCAGGAGGACGAGTTTTGAATTTTCAGATCAAACGTGAGCGTCTGCTGGCGTCGACGATGATCGCGGGTCTCGCGCTGGTTGGCTTCGCCGCCCCGGCGGCGGCTCAGACCGCGCCGAGTCCCGAAGCCGATCAACCGAGCCAGGTCAGCGACATCGTCGTCACCGGCTCGCGTCTGCGTCAGCCGAATCTGACCACCACCAGCCCTGTGACCCAAGTCACGGGCGAAGACATCGACGTTCAGGGCGTGACCCGCGTTGAAGATCTGGTCAGCCAACTGCCTCAAGCCTTCGCCGCACAGAACTCTACAGTCGCCAACGGCGCTTCGGGCACAGCGACCGTGTCGCTGCGGAACCTTGGTTCGTCGCGCACTCTGGTGCTGATCGACGGCAAACGGATGGGCTACGGCTCGCCGCAGGACGACGCAGCCGACCTGAACCAGATCCCCGGCCAGATGGTCGAGCGCGTTGAAGTGCTGACCGGCGGCGCCTCCGCCGTCTATGGTTCGGACGCCATCGCCGGCGTTGTGAACTTCATCATGCGCCGCAACTTCGAGGGCATCGAGATCGATGCCCAGTACGGTTTCAACCAGCACAACAACGACTATGACGGCGTGGGCAATCTGCGCGACGTTATTCAACGTCGTTCTGCCTCCAACCCGTCGCAGTTCCAGTTGCCGGATGACAACGTCTATACGGGGTTCAGCCGTGAAGTGAACCTGCTGATGGGCGTCAACGCCCCTGATGATCGCGGCAACATCACGCTTTATGCTGGCTATCGTAAGAACAACAAGGTCTTGGGTCGCGATTACGACTATTCGTCTTGTTCGCTCTCAGCGCCTGCGGCCAGCACGCCCAAAGGTGAATTCAACTGCGGCGGTTCCGGTACTTCGTTCCCTGGCCAGTTTACGGATTTTGGCGGCAATGAATTCCTGATCGATACCGACAACGATCCCACGACGGATGATATCGACGTCAATCCGATGCCGAGTTTCGCCTACACGGTGAACAGCGCAGGGTTCCGCAACTATGTCGGTGCGACGGATGCATACAATTTTGGTCCCTCCAACTACTTTCAACGTCCGGATGAGAGGTACACGCTAGGGGCTTTCGGTCATTATGATGTGAATGACAAGATCGAGGTGTATACCCAGCTGATGTATAGCGACTACTCGACGATCGCTCAGATCGCGCCGTCGGGTAACTTCTTCGGCGAGTTTAAGAACGGATTCCGCACCACCGATGGCTCGTCGTTCATCAACTGCGACAGCCCGTTGTTGAACGCACAGCAGGCAGCGGCGCTCGGTTGCGGCGCACAAGCCACCGCCGCCTACAACACCTGGGTGATCGAGAACGACGATAAGACTTTCTCGCTTTCGGCTCCCGGTTCCACGACTCCGGGCGGCAACGAGGCGTTCCGTCTATTGGAAGATCCCAACCTGGTTCCGCTGTATATCGGGCGTCGTAACGTTGAAGGCGGCGGACGTCAGTCCGATATCCGCTTCCAGTCGTATCGCGGCGTGATCGGCGCTCGCGGCGATCTGAATGACGCCTGGAGCTACGATCTGTCGATCCAGTACTCGCGCGCGCAGTACACCAACATCTATCGCAACGAATTCTCGAACACCCGCTTGGCGCGTGCTCTGGACGTCGTGCTGGATCCCAACACCAACACGCCGGTTTGCCGGGCTGTGCTGGCTGGCATCGACGCCGACTGCGTTCCCTATGACATCTTCAAGCCGGGCGGCGTGTCGCAGGCGGCTCTGAACTATCTGCAGGTGCCGCTGGTCGCGACCGGCTGGACGACCCAGCAGGTGGCTTCAGGTTCGCTGACGGTTGATTTGGGCGCCTATGGCGTGAAATCTCCCTGGGCTACGCGCAGCGTTCAGGCGGCCTTCGGCGGCGAGTATCGCCGCGATGCTCTGGATCTGACGCCAGACGTATCGTTCTCGAGCGGCGACGGCGCGGGTCAAGGCGGTCCGACCCTTGGCTTGAATGGTGCGAACCAAGTCTACGACGTCTTCGTCGAGGCTCAGATTCCGATCGCTGAAGGCATGGCGTTCGCCGACCAGTTGTCGGTCGACCTGGCCTATCGTCACTCCGAGTACGACCTCGGGGGCGGTACGGATTCGTGGAAGATCGGCGGCGACTGGGCGCCTGTTCCCTCGGTTCGTTTCCGGGCCAGCGCGCAGCGTGCGGTTCGTGCGCCGAACGTCATCGAACTGTTCACCGCACAGGGCTTCAGCCTGTTCGACATGGATGATGATCCCTGCGACTTCACCGATCCGAACGAAGACGGCACCGCCTCGCAGGCGGCTTGCGTCGGCACCAACCCCTGGCAGGTGTCGCAGGGTCAGGCTGATGGCGGTAACCTGAGCAGCCCTGCCGGCCAGTACAATGTGCTGCAAGGCGGCGAGACGACCCTGACGCCGGAAAGCTCTGACACTCTGACTTTCGGTGTGGTTTTCACGCCTGAATTCCTGCCGGGCTTCAACTTGACGCTGGATTACTTCGACATCCAGATTGACAATCTGATCTCATCGGTCGGCCCGCAGAACGCATTGGACGCCTGTTACGAAGGCGGCTTCATGACGGCCTGTAACAACATCCAGCGGAACGCCAACGGCCAGCTTTGGGTCGGCACCGGCAATGTGGTGGACCTGAACACGAACATCGGCGGTCTGAAGACCTCGGGTGTCGATGTCGCCGCCAACTACAATGTCGACCTGGCGGACTTTGGTTGGAACGGCGTCGGCAGCTTGGGCTTCGCCCTTATCGGCACCTGGCTGGACAAGTTGGAGACCGACACCGGTCTGGGTCTGGCCCGCTCGACGTATGATTGCGCCGGCTTCTACGCCAACCAGTGCGGCGTGCCGAACCCCGAGTGGCGTCACCGCTTCCGGGTTGACTGGAGCACTCCGATTGATGGCCTGAACCTGAACGGTACTTGGCGTTATTATGGCGAGGCCGAAATCGCGGTTCTCGGTTCGGACGGCAGCTTGAACAACTCGCCGAGTGACCGTATCGATCGTGTTCTGGACTCTCAGAACTACTTCGATCTGGCCGGCACTTGGCAGATGCGGGATAATATCTCGCTGCGCGCTGGTGTGAATAACGTCTTCGACTCCGATCCTCCGTTGTCCTACAGCGTGGGGACCACGGGTAATAACAACACCTACCCGCAGCTGTATAATGCCATGGGACGCTACTTCTTCTTCGGAATTACGGCGAACTTCTAAGTATCAAGCATAAAATAAGGAAGGCGGCGGATTTCATGTCCGCCGCCTTTTTTGTCTTCAGGTTTTGGGAGGGCGCCTTTAGGCCGCGCCTGGGAAAGGCTTGTCGTTTTTGCGCTATTGGCGGCGCGCTCTCACTGCGGGGCTGTCGCCGACCTTGAGCATATAGCTGCCGACGGCGGCGCGACGAATGCGGACAGGCATGCCTTCTCGAGGGCGGAAATTGAGCGCTGTCGTGTCCACCTGCCGCCAGACGGAGCCGTCAGCAAGGCGGAAGACCCAACCGTCGTTTTGACTGGCGCTGACCAGGGTGGTCTCGATGGCCTCGAGCGCAGCGCCCCCGGACATCATGTCGGGGATGTTGGGAACGGCGAAGCCAAACAGGGCCCTTCGGGTCTCTTCAACGCGAGCGCGGGGCATGATGATGACGGCGCCGCTTTGTTCGGCACTCCTGAGGCGAGCGGTTTCGCGGTCAAAGCAGGCGAGGCGATCCGTGTCAGGCGTCACGGCCGAGCAGGCCATGAGATTTTGGTACTCGGCAGAAACCTGAGTTTCTTGCGGCGGGGGCGCGGTTGCTGCGCTGATCGTAAGCCATGAGGCGAAAATTTCTACAAACAACGACGTTTTCCTGAATTATTTTTTGTCACAACGCGGCAAGGGTGGGTTTAATTTCTGACACTCGAGAGGCTGTAGCGTGGCTTTTCTGCGACAATCGGGTTCGGAGGGGCTCTGGAGCGGCAAAAATATGAGGCTTTTGTGGCGGCTCAGTCTATCAGCGCAATCGTGGTTGCCCACTCCGGACGACCATGAGTGATGGGGGAGGCGGGATCCGACAGGAGTCGTGTTCGGTTCTTCTTCTTATTTGGAGGTGTAAAAGTGCGGTTTTCAGTAAATCGTAAGCGTCTGCTTTCTACGACTATGATTGCCGGTGCGGCCGTTATGGGCCTGGCCATGCCGGCGGTGGCCCAGGAAAACGATCAGGTCAGCCAAGTTAGCGACATCGTTGTCACCGGGTCGCGTATCGCCCGTCAAGATTACAAGTCGAGCAGCCCCATCGTGACCGTCAGCGCGGAAGATTTCCAAGCGACGGGCGCTGTCACCATCGACTCGCTGATGAACGACATGCCGCAGTTCACGCCGTCGGTTTCGTCGACCTCGAACAACCCGTCGAACGGCGGTCAGGCTAACCTGGACCTGCGCAGCCTGGGTTCCAAGCGCACCCTGGTTCTGATGAATGGCCGCCGCCTGGTGCCGTCGAACTCGGACGGTTCGGTTGACGTCAACCTGATCCCGACGGCCCTGATCAAGTCGGTTGAAACCATCTCGGGCGGCGCCTCGGCCGCCTATGGTTCGGACGCCGTCGCCGGCGTGGCCAACTTCATCATCAACGACAGCTTTGAAGGCGTGCAGATCGACGCCCAGTACGGCCAGACGGACCGTAATGACGGCGAGACCGAAAGCTACTCCCTGACCATCGGCGGCAACTTCGCTGACGACAAGGGCAACGCGGTCATCTCGATCAACCGTTCGACGCGCTCGATGATCTATAACGCAGGTCGTGAATTCGCTGCGATTTCGGGCGCTTCGGGCACTTCGCCGCTGGGCTCGACGACGTTTGACGCCAACAACCTGCCGTCGCAGGCGCTCTTCAATCAGCTTTTCGCCACGGGCGTAAAGACGACTGGCGCAGTTGGCTATAACGTTGACGGCACTCTGTTCTCTCACCAGGGCGCGCATAACTTCAAGAGCCCCGGCGGCATCGCCTATGACGGCTTCCATGAGCCGGGCTCCGACTACGCCTTCAATACCGGCGCTCTGAACTACCTGCAGTTGCCGCTGGAGCGTTGGAACGTCTATTCGAGCGCTCGCTATAAGGTGAACGACTCGCTTGAGTTCTACGGAAACGCCCTGTTCAACCAATATACGGCTGATCAGGAACTGGCGGCTACGCCTGCTTCCAGCTCTACCGGTTTCCGGGTGCCTTCCACGAACCCGTTCATTGGGTCCGAACTGCGTAAGCTGTTGGATTCCCGCGCGAACAAGGATTCGTCCTTCCAGCTCAGCAAGCGTTTCACGGACCTGGGCGGTCGTCACGCGAGCTATGACTACAACGTCTACCAACTGACGGGCGGTATCCGCGGTCAGGTGCCGCAAAGCTCGTGGACCTATGACGTCTATGGTTCGTTCGGTCGCGTCAGCGCGAACGAAACGCAAACCGGCAACGTGTCGCGCTCGGCTGTTCAGACGTTGCTGGACGATCGCTGGGGCGGCGCCGGTAACGGCGTGGACGCGGGTACGGTGCTGTGCGAAGGCGGCTTCAACCCCTTCGGTCTCGCCGCTATTTCGGCTGACTGCCTGAGCTACATCGGCCGCACCTCTCGCACGGCGACCACCGTCGAGCAGAACGTGGTCGAAGGTACGCTGCAAGGTAAGGCGTTTGACCTGCCCGCCGGCGAAGTTCGCGTCGCCATGGGCGTGCAGTATCGCGAGAACAGCTACCGCTTCGACTCGGATCCGTCGCTCGAGAAGATGAACCCGAGGACGCCGCACCTCGGTGCTGACGGCAAGCCGGACGGCGGAGAGATCGGCGGCGTGGAGATCGCCGGCTTTAACGCAACGCCGTCGGTCAACGGCAGCGTCAACTCGATTGACCTGTTCGGTGAAGCCCTCGTTCCGCTGCTCTCGAACCTGCCGTTCATCCAGCAACTGGATATGACGCTGGGCTACCGTTATTCGGATTATAGCTCCATCGGCGGAACTCAGGCCTATCGTGCGGACCTGGACTGGACCATCGTGGATGGCCTGCGTCTGCGCGGCGGTTATAACCGCGCTGTTCGCGCGCCTTCGGTCGGCGAGCTTTATTCGCCGCTGGGCGTGAACTTCATGGCCATCGGTGAGGCTGAAAAGACGGGCGGCGATCCGTGTGACAGCCGTGGTTCCTTCATGAAGGGACCGAACAAAGATCAAGTTAAGCAGCTTTGTATTGCTCAAGGCGTCGCCAACCCTGATAACTTTGTCTTCCCGGACAGCCAGGTCGCAGGCTTGGAAGGGGGCAACCCGAACCTGTCGGAAGAAACCGCTGACACCTGGTCCTTCGGCGTGGTCTATCAGCCGCAGTTCGAGTCGGCTCTGTTCTCGAACATGTCCTTCGCTGTCGACTATTATAGCATCGAGATCGAAGACGTGATCTCCAGCATCTCGGCTGCCGATATGCTGAAGGGTTGCTTCAACGGTGCGGGTGAGAACCCGACCTACGACCCGAAGAACAGCTATTGCCAGATGTTCAAGCGTAACCCGCTGAGCGGCGCTATCTACGACGCGACTTCTAACCTGGCGAACCTGGGTGTTCTGAAGACGGCCGGCGTCGATGCTCAGTTCGACTGGCGCTTCGATCTGGTCGACCTGGGCGCTCCTGATTGGGGCACGCTGAACTTCAACGCTGTGGTCAGCTGGCTGGCCGAGCGTGAAGACAGCGTTGTCGCCGGCGGCGCGTTCACGGACCGCAAGGGCACCATCTCGGACGACTTCGGCAACACCTTCCCTGAGTGGAAGTCGCTGGCTTCGGTCGATTGGGCCAAGGGGCCGTTCTCGGCTACGGCGCGTTGGCGCCGGGTTGGCGAGATGACCATCTACGGTTCGGATGAGAAGCTTGATGCGACTCACTACTTCGACCTGATGGGCAGCTGGGCTCTCAACGACACGGTCTCGCTGCGTGCTGGCGTGAACAACGTCGGTGATGAGCAGCCGCGCACCTGGAACCCGGGCGTGCAGGCGAACACCGATCCGTCGACCTACGACGTGCTCGGCCGCCGCTACTTCGTCGGCCTGACCGCTCGCTTCTAAGCTAAGCGGTTTGAATGGGGATGGGCGGCGGGTCATTGATCCGCCGCCCATTTCTTTGGGCGCTATTCGAGCTGCGACCGAAAGGGGCTGTAGCCCCTGGGCGTGTGCAGGCTCTGGCCGGCTTGCTGGAATGTAGGGATCTGATCGCGCTGGCTCTTGGCGAACATTTGCTGCGCCACCACGACGCCACGCGGCGCGGCGGATACGAAGCAGCTTGTTGAGCGCGGTGTATGGCGCGCACGACGAAGGCGTCTGCGTTCAATCTAGATTATTGGAATATGGAGAGCGGGGGCGCGCCACTCCCTCAGATCTCTGAGAAGGAGTGGCGCGAGTGACGGGGCTCGAACCCGCGACCTCCGGCGTGACAGGCCGGCACTCTAACCAACTGAGCTACACCCGCGTTTCTCTCCCCGCGAGGAGGAGAGGAGGGGCGAATACGGTTCGTCGCGCTTTCGGTCAAGCGCATTGTGGCGCTTTTGCTAAAAAATCTGAGAATTCAGACTCTAGCGGCCGCAATCCAGGCCGTCGGCATCGGGTGGAGCCGCGCCTCCGAGACCGAGCGCCTTCTGCATGAAGATGACGTCGCGCCAGCCGTCGAACTTCCATCCGGCGTCGCGGAAAGCGCCGACGTGGACGAAGCCTGCTGCTTCGTGCAGGGCGATGGAGCCGATGTTGGCGCTGTCGCCGATCACCGCCACCATCTGACGCATGCCCAGGCCTTCGCAAGCGCTGAGGAGGGCCTCCAACAGCGCCTTGCCGACGCCATGTCCGCGATACGTCTCGGCTACGTAGATCGAGTCTTCAACCATGAAGCGATAGGCCGCACGCAGGCGATAGGGGGCGGCATAGGCGTAGCCCGCGACCGCTCCATCGATCTCGGCGATCAGGACAGGCAGACCCAGCGCGGCGGGTGCGGCCAGCCGAGCGCGCATCTCGCCGTCTGAGGGGACGTCCAACTCGAACGTCCCCGTGCCGTTCAGCACGCTGTCGGCGTAGATGGCCGTCACGGCCGCCAGGTCGGCTTCCGCAAACGGCCGGATGATCACGCCTTTTCCCAGCCCTTCTCGACCGCCCAGACGGCGAAGGCGTAGTCGTGCGCGACGTCCTTCAGATAGTCGAAACGGCCCGACGAGCTGAAGTGACCAGCCGTCATGTTGATCTTCAGTAGAACCGGATTGCCCGAGGTCGTCGCGGGGCGCAGCTTGGCCACCCACTTTTCCGGCTCCCAGTAGGTGACGCGCGGATCGGATAGACCGCCGGTCGCCAGAACGGCTGGATAGGCCTTGGCCTCGATCTGATCATAGGGGCTGTAGCTGTACATGTAGTCGTAGGCGGTGGCGTCCTCGATCGGATTGCCCCACTCGGGCCATTCCGGCGGCGTCAGCGGCAGGCTGGTGTCGCTCATGGTGTTGATGACGTCCACGAAGGGCACGCTGCCGATCACGCCGGCCCACAGGTCGGGCCGCATGTTGTTGACGGCACCCATCAGCAGGCCGCCCGCAGACCCGCCCTGTGCGACGATCTTGCCCGCCGTGGCGTATTTGCGGTCGATCAGATGCTCGGCGGCGGCGATGAAGTCGGTGAAGGTGTTCTTCTTGGTCATCCGCCGGGCGCTGAGGAACCAGTTCCAGCCCTTGTCCGAACCGCCGCGAATGTGGGCGATGGCGTAGATGAAGCCGCGATCCACCAGCGAAAGCCGGTTGGTCGAGAAGCTGGCCGCCATCGGGATGCCGTAGGAGCCGTATCCGTAGAGCAGCAAGGGTGCCGAGCCGTCGATCGGCGTGTCCTTGCGGCGCAGCACCGTCACCGGCACCAGTTGGCCGTCCGAGGCCGGGGCGTTCAGCCGCTCGACCACATAGTCCGCCGGATTGTGGCCCGAGGGGATTTCCTGAACCTTGCGCAGGGTGCGCTCGCGCGACTTCAGGTCGTAGTCATAGGTCGAGGTCGGCGTGGACGGCGAGTTGTAGCCGTAGCGCATGACCGTGGTGTCGAACTCTGACGCTCCGCTCAGCGATAGGGCGTAGGCGGGCTCGTCCACGGCGATCTCATGCTCGGCGCCGGCGCGGTCGCGGATGACGATCTTCGTGTTGGCGTCGGCGCGCTCCTGACGGCCCAGATAGTCCTTCACCAGGGCCATGCCTTCGATGAAGCGGCCCGGCGTGTGGGCGATCAGGTCTTTCCAGTTCGCCTTCCCTGGCGTTGCGGTCGGCGCCTCCATCACCTTGAAGTCGACGGCGTCGTCGGCGTTGGTGCGGATCACCCAGCGGTCGCCCCAGTGGTCGAGGTCGTAGAGGCGGCCGACATGGCGCGGCTCGGCCACCACGGGCGTCGCCGTGGGGGTGGCGGCCGGGATGATGCGGCTTTCCGAGGTTTCCTGGTTGCCGATGGAGATGACGATGAAGGCGTCATCGGCGGTGCGGCCGATGCCCTGGAACATGCCCTCGTCGGTTTCCTCATAGACCAGGGTGGCCTCGCCGCCGCGAACGGGGCGACGGAAGATCTTGTCCGGCCGGCCGTTGTCGTCGCGGTTGGTCCAGAAGACCCACTGGCTGTCGGGCGAGAAGGTGAAGTTGGCGCTGGCCGATTCGATCGGGTTGGGCAGCACCTCGCCGGTGGCCAGATCCTTCACATAAATCTTGTAGACTTCGGAACCCTGCGCGTCCTCGGCATAGCCGAACAGGGCGTGGTCGGGGCTGTGCTCGGTTGCGGAGACTTCCGAGTAGGCCTTGCCCTCGGCCAGCTTGTTGCAGTCCAGCAGGATGGTCTCGCCATCGGTCTTGCCGCGCGGGCGACGGCAATAGAGCGGGTGCTGGTCGCCGGTGTTGTAGCGGACGTAGTACTCCCACGGGCCGTCGGCGGCGGGGACGGAGCTGTCGTCCTCCTTGATGCGGCCCTTCATCTCCTCGAACATCGCGGCCTGCAGCGGCAGGGTCGAGGCCATCATGGCTTCGCGATAGGCGTTCTCGGCCGTCAGGTGCTCCTTGACATCGGCCTTGATCAGCGACGGATCACGCAGCACGGCCTGCCAGTTGTCGTCCTTCATCCACTGGTAGTCGTCGACGCGGACGCGGCCGAGCTGCTCGATGCGGACGGGAACTTTCTGGGCGACGGGCGGCGTGGGTTTGGACATCGAGGCTCCGGTAGTTTGGCGGGCAAGGGCGGGGGAGGCGGCGACCAAGCCGACGGCGGCGGTCGAGGCGATTAGTTCACGGCGGTTCATGGCGTGGGCTTCCCCCTGGAATATGATTTGAGCCGGACCTTGTGCCCGGCGACGCTCGGCGTCAAATGGCGTCATGATCATTCAGGATCTCCCGCCCGAACAACCCGCCGTCGTCGCCGCCCCGCCGCCCGAATGGGATCTGACGGTCGGGGTGATCAACGCCACCGTGCAACTGGATCAGGCCATCAATGGCGGCCAGAGGAAGGTCGGCACAGGCTTTCTGATCGCCGCGCCCCGGCCTGACGGCGCGCCGCGCGTGGTGCTGGTTACAGCGCGGCACGTGCTGGACGTCATGCCCGGCAACGAGGCGCGCATCGGCTGGCGCACGGCCG
>NZ_DAMCNG010000037.1:0-18330 GCF_032107865.1 Brevundimonas sp. | reverse complement strand
GCATCGCCGCCACCCGCGACGCTGCGCTGGCCCACGCCGGGGCCATCGCCTCGGACACCACCCGCGCTATCGTCGAACGTCTGACGGGCCAGGCCCCCAGCGCCGCTGAAGCCGACGCCGCCGTCAAGGGAGCCGCCTGATCATGCCCGCCTTCCTGCACGGCAGTTTCTACGATCTGTCCAACGCTGAACTCTGGGTCGGCGTCGGCCTGCTGATCTTCTTCGGCATCCTGGTTCTGGCCAAGGTTCCGCGCATGGTCGCGGGCGCCCTGGACGGCAAGGCCGCCAAGATCCAATCCGAACTGGACGAAGCCGCCCGCCTGCGCGCCGAAGCCGAAGCCATGCTGGCCCAGATCCGTCAGGAGAAGGCCGAGGCTGAAGCCCAGGCCGCCGACCTGCTGGCCACCGCCGAAGCCGACGCCAAGCGTCTGGAAGCCGACGCCAAGGCGCGCATCGAGGAATCGACCGCTCGCCGTCAGGCTCTGGCCGAGCGTCGCATCGCCCAGGCCGAGGCCGAGGCCACCCAAGAGGTCAAGGCTGCAGCCGCTGACCTGGCCGCCAAGGCCGCGCACCAGATCCTGGCCGCCCGCATCGCCGGCGCCAAGACCGACGCGCTGATCGATCAGGCCATCGCCCAGATCGGCGGCAAGCTGAACTGATCGCTTCGGCGACCAAGCTCAGCCCGAAAAACATCAGGCCCCGCCGGCGACGGCGGGGCCTTTTGCTTGTCCGATATCCTGTTGTCGGGATGGAGGACGGTCAGTGGGCGGGGGCGGCTCCGATCGGGGCTGCGCCGCGTCTCTCACGCTCGACCAGGCGGGCGTAGACATTGCCCAGCACGGCGCCGAAGACCATGTGAAGCGCCAGCAGCCAGCCAATGGTGCCGAAGCCGGACGAGCCGGTGAAGGTCCGGTAGTCGCCCACCATGGTGAGGAACAGCATCATCGCCACCCACGCGCCGACGGCGAAGACGATGCCCTTGGTGATCGGCGTGGCGGTCGGCAGTCGCGGGTAGGCGATGCCGAAGAGCGACCCCAGAATGAAGGTGCCCATGATCAGGTGAAGCGCCCATCCGGCCGCCATATTGCCCGGCATGCCGAACATCTGGGCGACGATCCCCGGAAAGGGATCGAACATATGGTTGAGGAACAGATTGACGAGCTCAAGCACGGAAACCGCGACGGTAGCGACGAAGCCGGCGATGATTCCCTTTTTTACGCGTGACATCATGTGAACAGCGCCTCCCAACGCTATCAACTTCGAGACTACGCAAGGGGGAGCATACGCCGTTCCAGGCGGAAACGGCGTGAACGTCGTTCACATTCCTGTGTTTGCCCTAGCTTGGCCTTTATCGCCGGAAGGCGCGCCAGGCTCGGCGCAGACGCCGACGGAAGCGCGCCAGGGGGCGACGACGGCGACGCAGCACCATCTTTTCGGCGCGCAGGGTCTGCTGCCAGAAGACGGGGGCGATCTCGGGCTTTTTGCGCATCAGACGGCGGAAAGGATAGATCCATTTCGGCCGGGCGCGCTGGGCGCGGATGAACTGCCGCTTGGCCCACCAGGAGTTGCGCAGGACGATGACGAGCCCCAGCGCGATGACCGGCACGCCGCCGGGGCCGGGCAGGGGCGCAATCAGCACGCCCAGCAGGATGATGACGAAACCCACCGCCATCAACGCCAGGCGACGCAGACGCCGCGCCAGCCCCGGGCGGGGCGGCGGAGGCGGGCGCAGCGATGGCAGGACCAGGGTCACGGGGCGGCGTCTCGAACAAGGGTTCGGCCAGGGAGGGCCGACAATCAGTAAACGCACGAGACAAGGCCGAAAGGCGGCGTCGCCATGACGCTTTCGTAAGTCGGCTCAGAAATGCAAAACGCCGTGTCCCGAAAGACACGGCGTTTCTTGTGTTCAGGCTTGTTTCCGCCGTCAGCCGGCGCGGTTGGAGCCTTCCGGCGCGGCCCAGCGCAGACGCGGCGAGCGCGCGGCGCGGGTCTCATCCAGACGCCGCAGGGGCGCATGGAAGGGCGCGCCCTTGAAGCGTTCGACGTCGCCGGCCTTCGCTGCGCCCGCCAGCAGGCGCATGGCCTCGATGAAGCGATCCAGCTCGGCCTTGGACTCCGTCTCGGTCGGCTCGATCAGCATGGCGCCGTGGACGACCAGCGGGAAATACATGGTCATCGGGTGGAAGCCCTCGTCGATCATCGCCTTGGCGAAGTCGAGCGTGGTGATGTCCGTGCCCTTCAGCCATTCGTCGTCGAACAGGGCCTCGTGCATACAGGGGCCGTCAGGGAAGGCCGGGCTCATCAGGTCTTCGAGGCGGACCTTGATGTAGTTGGCGTTCAGCACGGCGTCCTCGGCGACCTGACGCAGGCCGTCAGAGCCGTGGGACATCATGTAGCTGAGGGCGCGCACATACATGCCCATCTGGCCCTGGAAGGCGCACAGGCGGCCGAAGGCCTGTTCGGCCTCGTCTTCCTCACGCTCGACCAGCTTGTAGCCGTCACCGGTGTTCACGACCCACGGGGCGGGCGCGAACGGGGCCAGGGCCTCCGACAGCACGACCGGACCCGCGCCCGGACCGCCGCCGCCGTGCGGCGTCGAGAAGGTCTTGTGCAGGTTGATGTGCATGGCGTCGACGCCCAGATCGCCGGGGCGCACCCGGCCGACGATGGCGTTGAAGTTGGCGCCGTCGCAGTAGAAATAGGCGCCCGCTTCGTGCGTCAGGCGGCTGATTTCCAGGATGTCGCGCTCGAACAGGCCGCAGGTGTTCGGGTTCGTCACCATGATGGCCGCCACGTCCGGGCCGAGCTTCGACGCCAGATCGGCCACGTCCACGCGGCCGTCGTCGGTCTGGGCCACTTCCACGACCGAATAGCCGACGAAGGCGGCGGTGGCCGGGTTGGTGCCGTGGGCCGAGGTCGGGACCAGCACCTTACGGCGCTGCTCGTGCTCGCCCTTGGCTTCGTGGGCGGCGCGGATGGCCATCAGGCCGCACAGTTCTCCGTGGGCGCCCGCCTTGGGCGACAGGGCCACCGCAGGCATTCCCGTCAGCGTCGTCAGCCAGTGGGCCAACTGGTCCATCAGCTCCAGCGCGCCCTGCACCGTCGACTGCGGCTGCAGCGGGTGAATGTCCGAGAAGCCCGGCAGGCGCGCCATCTTTTCGTTCAGGCGCGGGTTGTGCTTCATGGTGCACGAGCCCAGCGGATACAGCGCCAGATCGATGGCATGGTTCTTCTGGCTCAGGCGCACATAGTGGCGCATGGCCTCGGGCTCGGACAGGCCGGGCAGGCCGATGGGATCCTTGCGGACCAGATCGCCCAGATCCGAGCCGTTCGTCGCGGGTTTCGGCAGGTCGACGCCGGTCTTGCCCCAGCCTTCGCCTTCGAAGATCAGCGGCTCGTCCTGCAGCAGGCCTCGCCCGCCGGTCAGGGTGGCGGGCTTGTAGGAAGCGTCCGAGGCGGCGTTCGGGGCGGTCGGGCGGCCGACAGTGTTCATGGTGCTCATGTTTCCAATCTCCCCTTAGGCGGCCAGAACCTTGGCGAGCGCACCCGCCAAAATCTTGATGTCGGCGTCCAGCGTCGTCTCGGTGGCGGCGACCAGCAGGACGTCGTCGAGACCTGCATCCGGCGCCAGACGGCTGTAGGGCACGCCGCACAGGATGCCGTTGTCGGCCATGGTTTGAACCACCTCGGCGGCGTTCTTCGGCAGCTTGACCGCGAACTCGTTGAAGAAGCGCGGGGTCAGGATTTGGACGCCCGGAATGGCGGCGAGCGCGTCGCGCGTGGCGAGCGCCTTCTCGTGGTTCAGCAGGGCCAGCTGGCGCAGGCCCGTCTCGCCCAGCAGGCTCATGTGGATGCTGAACGCCAGGCAGCAGAGGCCGGAGTTGGTGCAGATGTTCGAGGTCGCCTTGTCGCGGCGGATGTGCTGCTCGCGCGTCGACAGGGTCAGGACGAAGCCGCGCTTGCCCTCGGCGTCCACTGTCTCACCGCAGTAGCGGCCGGGCGTCTGGCGCAGCAGCTTCTCGCGGGTGGCGAACAGGCCGATGTAGGGGCCGCCGAAGTTCAGGGCGTTGCCGATCGACTGGCCTTCGGCCGCGACGATGTCGGCGCCCATTTCGCCGGGCGACTTCAGCAGGCCCATCGACACGGCTTCCGTCACCACGACGATCAGCAGGGCGCCCGCAGCATGGGCGGCCTCGGCGATTTTGGTCACGTCGGTGGCGGTGCCGAAGACGTTCGGCGTCTGGACGACGACGCAGGCCGTGTCCTTGTCGATGGCGGCGATGACGGCGTCTTCAGCGTCGACGGCGGCGGTCAGGGCTTCCGTCTCGACGCCGACGGCGTGGACTACGGTCTCGGTCGCCCTGACGTAGTGGGGGTGGACCCCGCCCGAGATGACGGCCTTGTTGCGGCGGGTCACGCGGGTGGCCATCAGCACGCCCTCGGCCATGGCGGTCGAGCCGTCATAAAGCGAGGCGTTGGCGACTTCCATGCCGGTCAGGTTCGCGACCTGGGTCTGGAACTCATACAGGTACTGTAGCGTGCCCTGCGCGATTTCCGGCTGATAGGGGGTGTAGCTGGTCAGGAACTCCGACCGCTGGATCACATGGTCCACGGTGGCCGGGATGTGGTGCTTATAGGCCCCGGCACCGCAGAAAAAGGGGACGGTCGAGGCCGTGGCGTTCTTGCCCGCCATGGCGCCGAGGGCGCGTTCGACCTCCAGCTCGCCCGCCACGCGGGGCAGGTCGACGAAGCCGTCGCGGCGCGCGGCCTGCGGCACGTCGATGAACAGGTCGTCGATGGATTTGGCGCCGATGGCGGCCAGCATGGCCTCACGGTCGTCGGGCGTCAGGGGGAGGTAGCGCATTACAAGTCCTCGGCGGCATCCCGGAGGTCGCGCGGGGCGACGCTCCGGGAGCGCTTCAAGCGGCGGGGAATCCGGCGATCCCCGATCGGCGCGCCGCGCCGTCCGGGGACGACGGCGGGTCTTAGAGGGTGGTCAGATAGGCGTCGTACGCGGCCTGATCCATCAGGCCGTCCAGCACCGAGGCGTCGGACACCTTGATCTTGGCGAACCAGCCTTCGCCTTCGGGATCGGCGTTGACGGTTTCCGGGGCCGAGGCCAGGGCTTCGTTGCCTTCGATCACTTCGCCGGCGATCGGGGCGTAGACGTCCGAGGCGGCCTTGACCGATTCCACGACGGCGAAGCTGTCGCCGACCGAGACGGTCTTGCCGGCTTCCGGCGTCTCGACGAACACCACGTCGCCCAGGGCGTCAGCGGCGTGCTTGGAGATGCCGACCGTGGCGACGTCGCCGTCCAGGCGAACCCACTCGTGATCCTTGGTGAACTTCATGTACTGACCCCTCTTCAGGCCTTGGGTTTGCGATAATAACGGGTCGCCACGAAAGGCGTGGCGATGACTTCGGCGGCGGCCGGACGGCCGCGCACCAGGACTTTCAGGACTGTGCCCAGTTCGGCGAAGGCCGGCGGCACATAGCCCATGGCGATGTTGTGCCCCAGGGTCGGCGAGGGGCCGCCCGAGGTGATCTTGCCGATCACGGCGCCGTCGGCGTCTGCGATTTCGGCGCCTTCGCGGGCCGGGGCGCCTTCCTTGACGTGCAGGCCGATGCGAACGCGGGCGGGGCCGTCGGCCAGCTGCTTCAGGATGACGTCGGCCCCGGCGAAGTCGGCGCGTTCCTTGCGCGACTTGGACAGGGCGAAGGTCAGGGCGGCCTCGACCGGGGTGGTCTCGGCGTCGATGTCGTGGCCGTGCAGCGGCAGGCCGGCTTCCAGGCGCAAGGAGTCGCGTGCGCCCAGGCCGACCGGTTTCACGCGGGCGTCGGCCAGCAGGAGGTTCCACACGCGCTCTGCGGCGGCGGCCGGAACCGAAATCTCATAGCCGTCTTCGCCGGTGTAGCCCGAGCGCGAGACGATGCAGTCCTCGTCGAACAGACGGATGGTGCGGCAGTCCATGAAGCCCATGTCGCCCAGCGCGGGTTCGTGCTTGGCCATGACCCCGGCGGCTTCCGGCCCCTGGATGGCCAGCAGGGCGCGGTCCAGCACCTCCAGCTTGGCGTCGCCCGACAGATTGGCGTTGAGGAAGGCAAAGTCGGCGTCCTTGTTGCCCGCGTTGACGACGACGTAGAGGCCGTCCTCGAACGGCTTGCCCGCCATCAGGTCGTCCATGATCCCGCCCTGGCCGTTCAGCAGCAGGGAATATTTCTGCTTGCCGGGCTTCACGATCGCATAGTCGCCGGGCACGAAGCGCTCGAACTGGGCGATGGCGTCGGCGCCGGTGATGCGCGCCTGACCCATGTGGGAGACGTCGAACAGGCCGGCGTGTTCACGGGTCCAGCGGTGCTCGGCCAGCACGCCTTCATACTGGACCGGCATGTCATAGCCGCCGAAGCCGACCATGCGGGCGCACAGCGCGCGGTGCGCGGCGTTGAGGGGGGTAGTCTTAAGGGCCTGATCGCTCATGGCGTCGCCTCCGGGTCGCGGGTTGCGGCGATAGCTCCGCCGTCGTCGCGCCCCCGCTGTCCTGAAGCCTGAGAGATTCCGACCGTTCCCTCCCAAGGGGCGGCCTTGCTCCGTCGGCGCGCCCTCGGATTCTTGACGATCCTTCGGCGACTTTCCAGCGTCCGTGCGCTTTCGCGGTCCTTTTGCCTGAGCGTTTCCGGGGCGGTTGCGCCTTCGGCTCCGGGCGCCGCGAACGGACCCGATCTCTCCCGCGAGAGCGTTCGACCTAAGGCCCCGACTCCGGCGCGAAGTCAAGCGGCGCCGGACTTGCCGCCGACGATCTGAACGGCCATGAGGGGGCGGAACCGCGCTTCGCCCACAGGATTTGAAGAACGTCATGACCGCCCGCACCGATCTCGCCGCCCACCTCGTCTCTCTCGATCTGCCGCAGGGACTGGTCGAGACGCTGACGACGGCGGCCGCCGCCTGCGTCGAGATCCGTCAGGTGGTGGCGGGCGGCGCCCTGGTCGGCGCCCTCGGCGCATCGGGCGCCGTCAATGTGCAGGACGAAGAGCAGAAGAAGCTCGACGTCATCGCCAACGACATCCTGACCGAGGCCCTGCTGGCCAATCCGGCTGTGGCGGGCGTGGCGTCCGAGGAAATGGACGCGGTCCAGCCGGCGACCAACCCGACGGGCGAATATCTGGTGCTGTTCGACCCGCTGGACGGTTCGTCCAACATCGACATCAATGCCCCGGTCGGCACCATCGTCTCGGTGCTGAAGGCGCCGTCGGCCCAGCCGACTGAGGCCGACTTCCTGCAACCGGGCCGCCAGCAGGTCGCGGCGCTCTACGCCGTCTACGCCGGTCAGGCCATGCTGGTGCTGACGACGGGCAAGGGGGTGGCGGGCTTCACCCTGGCGCCCGACGGCCGCTGGCTGATGACGCATGAGGACGTGCGCATCCCGGCCGATACGAAGGAGTTCGCCATCAACATGTCGAACCAGCGCCACTGGGCCGAGAGCGTCCAGCGCTATGTCGACGGCTGCCTGAAGGGCGCCGACGGCCCGCGCGGCAAGAATTTCAACATGCGCTGGGTCGCCGCCATGGTGGCCGACGTGCACCGCATCCTGATGCGCGGCGGCGTCTTCCTCTATCCGTGGGATAAGCGCGAGCCGAACAAGCCGGGCAAGCTGCGCCTGATGTACGAAGGCAACCCCATGTCCTTCCTGGTCGAACAGGCGGGCGGCAAGTCCACCACGGACGGCAGGCAGGCCATCATGGACGTGACCCCGACCGAACTGCACCAGCGGGTGCCGGTCGTGCTCGGCTCGGCCAACGAAGTCGATCAGATCGCGGCGGCCTGACGCCATGCAGATCGCCGCTTCTGACGCCCTTCTGGTCATCGACGCCCAGAACGATTTCTGCGAGGGCGGCGCCCTGGCGGTGCAGGGCGGGGCGGCGATCATGCCCCTGATCAACCGGCTGGCTGAACGGTTCACGACCGTCATCGCCACGCAGGACTGGCACACGCCGGACCAGATCAGCTTCGCCTCCAACCACGCGGACAAGGCGCCCTTCACTCAGATCGAGGTCGCCTACGGCCCCCAGATGCTGTGGCCGGATCATTGCGTGCAGGGAACGGCAGGTGTGGACTTCCACCCCGACGCAGCGCCTGCCGTGAACAAGGCGCTGGCCGTGGTCCGCAAGGGCTATAATCCGGCGGTCGACAGCTACTCCGGCTTCTATGAGAACGACCACAGGACGGCGACGGGTCTGGCGGGCCTGCTGCGCGATCTGGGCGTGAAGCGCGTCTTCCTGTGCGGTCTGGCCTATGACTACTGCGTTCGCTTCACGGCCGAGGATGCGGTGCGCGAGGGCTTTGAGGCCGTGGTCATCGAAGACGCCTGCCGCGCCATCGCCCAGGACACGGCGGTGGCGGCCAAGGCCAGCTTCAGCGCGCTGAAGATCGCCGAGATCGCGGCTGAAGACCTGATCCCTCACTCATAGAAGTCCGCCTCGTCGGGAATGCGGGTGAAGGCGATCTTGGCGCCGATGTATTCGGGCAGGCCCGCCTTGGGGCCGATGCTGACCGTGTCCTTGCCATAGCGTTTGTTCAGCGCGTCCAGCGCCTGTGACAGGCGCAAGGAAGGCGCGTCGCCGCCCTGATCCGGGCCGATGTCGAACAGGTCGGCCTCAAAGGCGTCGCGCGCCTTCAGGCCGTGGACGCCGACGCCGACATAGCTCAACCGTCCGGCCTCCAGTTCCGGCTCGACCCGGCGCCACAGGTCGTCCAGCGCGGCCAACAGGGCGAAGGTGTCCTGCGTCGGGGCGACGGCGCGGTTCAGGCCCGTGGTGTCCCAGCCGCGCTTGGTCCCCTTCGGCCCCATGTCGAGATGCAGGCTGATCCCTGCGCCGGTCAGCCCCATCCGCCGCAGCCGCGCCCCGCATTTGACCATCAGCCGCCGCGCCACCGCCCGCGCCTTGTCCGGGTTGCGCATGGCCTGCGCCAGCACATGGCTGTGGCTGATGGAGGCGGGCGGCTTTTCCGGCGTCGGCTCGCTGTCGAGGCCGTGCAGGCCGCGCCAGATGCGCTCGCCCTCGATGCTGTTCCAGACGGCGCGCGCCTCCCTGGCGGTCATGTTCCACAGACCCGCCGTGTCCGTGACGCCCGCCGCCGCCAGCCGCTCGCGCATCCGCGAGCCGACGCCCGGATACTGCGGCAGCGGCAGGTGCAGGATGGCGCCGGGCAGCTCATGGGCGCGCAATATGGTCAGCCCGGCGGGCTTCTTCATGCCGCAGGCCGTCTTGGCCAGAAACCGCGAGGGCGCGAGGCCAACCGACGAGCGCAGGCAGTCTCCGACGTTCTTCAGGATGCCCGCCTGAATGCGCCGAGCCAGGGCGACGGCGTTCGCCTCGCGCCGCTCCGGCCCGATCAACTGGCACGAACATTCGTCGATGGAGCCGACCTTCCACACCGGCACGTGGCGGTCGATCTCGTGCATGATCTGCTTGTGGACCTGGACATAGAGGTCGGGTCGCGCCTCGGCGACGATCAGGTCGGGGCACAGGCGGCGGGCCTCGGCGACCTGCATGCCGGTGCGGACGCCGAAAGCCTTGCTCTCATAGCTGGCGGCGATGGCGCCGGAGTATTCGCTCTCGACGGGGCGGACGATGACGGGCTTGCCGCGCCAGTCGGGGTTTCGCTGCTGCTCGACGCTGGCGAAGAAGGCGTTCAGGTCGATGAACAGCCAGCGCAGGCTGGCGGCGTCTTCATCAGGCTGTCGGCCGGGGTGTTCCATGCTTGGAACATATCAGGAACATTTGGCGGTCGGAAGCCGCGAACTCAACGCAGAAGAGACAGGGCGACGCCAACAACAAAGGCGATCACGGCAAGAAGAAAGGCGGCGCGAGCGATGTGGATGCAGGCTGAAATGAAGCGGCTGTCGTAGATGCGGTGAGCGCTGGAATAGATCGCCCTGAACGATGGAACGACGCCGAGCACGGCCGGGTTCTTGGAGAAGACGAAGAAGTCGGGGCTTCCTTTGGCGACGGCCCCACTGCGTCGGCTGTGGTCCGCCGCAAGGTGGGCGCCCATTACGCAGATGAGCCCGGTCGCTGCGCTCATGAAGGCGGTAAGGAAGGGTGCTGCTTGAAGGAACGTCATTGCGTCGCCGCGTAGGCATCCACCTCGGCGATCCGTGCTGCCTTGTCGGCGTCGCTGAGGAAGCTGCCCTCGAAGCTGTTCTTCGCCAGTTGCGTCACCTGTTCGCGCGTCAGGCCGACCGCCTCAGCCAACTGGCTGTAGTTGGCGTTCACATAGCCGCCGAAATAGGAGGGGTCGTCCGAGTTCAGGGTGACGTGCAGGCCGCGACGCAGCATTTCGGGGACGGGGTGGTCCTTCAGATCCTTGACCACGCACAGCTTCAGGTTCGACAGGGGGCAGACGGTCAGCGTCATCTGTTCGGCGGCCAGCCGGGCGATCAGAGCCTCGTCCTCCATCGAGCGGTTGCCGTGGTCCATGCGGTCGATGTGCAGCAGGTCCAGCGCCTCGCGCACATATTCGGGCGGGCCTTCCTCGCCGGCGTGGGCGCACAGCTTCAGGCCCAGGTCGCGGGCGGCGGCGAAGACGCGCTGGAACTTCGATGGCGGGTGGCCGACCTCGGAGGAATCCAGTCCGACGCCGATGAAATGGTGCAGATAGGGTTTGGCGGCCTCCAGCGTGGCGAAGGCTTCGTCCTCGCTCAGGTGGCGCAGGAAGCTGAGGATCAGGCCGCTGGTGACGCCCAACTCGGCCTTGGCCCGGTCCATGCCCGCGATCAGGCCTTCGACCACGACGGCGAAGGGCACGCCCCGGTCGGTGTGGGTCTGGGGGTCGAAGAAGATCTCGGCGTGGCGCACATTGTCGGCGGCGGCGCGCTGGAAATAGGCGAAGGCCAGATCCTCGAAGTCCTGACGGGTCAGCAGGACGGCGGCGCCCGCGTAATAGATGTCGAGGAAGTCCTGCAGGTTCGAGAAGTCATAGGCCGCGCGCACGGCCTCGACGCTGTCATAGGGGATGGCGACGCCGTTGCGCTGCGCCAGTTCGAACATCAGTTCGGGCTCGAGCGAGCCTTCGATGTGCAGGTGCAATTCGGCCTTGGGCAGGCCGGCGATGAAGGCGTCGAGGGACATGAGAGGCTCCGGTAGCGTGGCTTGCAGCCTAGCGGTCCCCGCCTTTGCCGTCATCTCCTGTCCCTCTCCTGGTGGGAGAGGGCTTGAGCCTCCGAGAGCCGAAGGCGATCGGACTAGGCGAAAGGGTGAGGGTTCATGCTTCAAGTCGGCGTCAGCCGTCGCGCGACGGCTTGCGCCGACTTCGGCCGGGAACCCTCATCCGGCCCTTCGGGCCACCTTCTCCCATCGGGAGAAGGAAGCGGAGTTTTACATCCGCTCGGGCGTCTCGATGCCCAGCAGGCGCAGGGCCGTCTCCAACTGGTGCAGGGTCGCGGCCGCCAGGGCCAGGCGCGAGCCCTTGGTCGCGGCGTCCGGCGCCACCAGGATCGGGCAGGCGGCGTAGAATTTCGAGAAGCTCTGCGCCAGCCGGTAGGCGTGCTCGGCGATCAGATTGGGCGAACGCTTGTCATAGGCGTCGGCCGTGGCTGCGTCGAAGGCGTCCAGCGTCAGGGCCAGGTCGCGTTCGGCCGGCTCCTCGATGACGATGGGGGCCAGGGCCACGCCCTGTTCCGCCGCCTTGCGCAGCAGGGATTTCACCCGCACGGCCTGATACAGCAGATAGGGGCCGGTCTTGCCTTCGAAGCTCATGAAGCGGTCGAGATCGAAGACGTAGCTGGTGGTGCGGTTGTTCGACAGGTCCGAGAATTTCAGTGCGGCGACCGCCACCTTGTGGGCGATGTCCTCAAATTCCTCAGCGGGCAGGTCGTCGCCCAGCTTTGCCTCGTGCAGGCGCTCGCGAGCCTTGTCCGTCGCCTGATCGATCAGGTCGCGCAGCTTCAGCACGCCGCCTGCGCGGGTCTTGAACGGCTTGCCGTCGGCGCCGTTCATGGTGCCGAAGCCGAGGTGCTCCAGCGACTTTTCGGGGGCGTAACCGGCCAGATAGGCGGCGCGGAAGACCTGTTCGAAATGCTCGGCCTGACGCTCGTCGACGACGTAGAGGATCAGGTCAGGATCAATGGACTTGCGGCGGTCCAGGATCGTGGCCAGGTCGGTCGTGCCGTACATGGCCGAGCCTTCCGAGCTGATGACCAGCAGGGGCGGGGGCGACGGGGCCTCGATCACCGAGCCGTCTGCCAGCTTCTTCTTGCGGGTCTCGCCCTCGCGGGCGACGTGGACCACCTGGGCGCCGTCGTCCTCGACCAGCAGGCCGGTTTCCTTCAGGTGCGCCAGCATTTCCGGCATCACCGGATCGGCGTCGCTCTCGCCGTTCCACAGGTCGAAGTCGACCGACAGGTCGTCATACTCGCGCTTCAGCGCCTCGCGGCTGACGGCGACGAAGTGCTGCCACAGCGCCCGATAGCCGGGGCGGCCGCCCTGCAGTTCAGCCGTCGCCTTGCGGGCGCGGTCGCGGAAGGCGGGGTCTTCCTTGGCCTTGCCCGCCGCCAGCGGATAGAGGCGGTCGAGATCAGCCAGCGTCACCGGCGTCTCGGTCGGGAAGGGGCCGTCGCCCTCGACCATGAAGGCGTCGGCGAGCCCTTCGTCGCCGCAGGCGGTGATCAGCAGGCCCATCTGGAAGCCCCAGTCGCCGAAGTGGGCGTCGCCGGTGACGTCATCGCCGCGCAGGCGGAACAACCGCTTCAGGCTCTCGCCGATGATGGCGCTGCGCAGGTGGCCGACGTGCATGGGCTTGGCCACGTTCGGGCCGCCGTAGTCGATCACCACCTTGCGCGGTTCGACGCGCGAAGCGCCGGCCAGTTCCTCGTCCGCCGCAACTTCGGCCGCGCGCTGGGCCAGGGCCGCGTTCGACAGCTTCATGTTGATGAAGCCGGGACCGGCGACCTCGACCGAGGACAAGCGCGGATCGGCGGCCAGACGCTCGGCCACCTTGGCGGCCAGGTCGCGCGGATTGGCCTTCAGCGCCTTGGCGGCGGCCAGGGCGCCGTTCGACTGGAAGTCGGCCAGGTCGGGACGGTCGGAGGCGGTGACGCGGGCCAGGGCCTTGTCCACGCCTTCGGCGGCGAAGGCGGATCCGACCGCTTCGCTGAGAGAAGTCTTGAGATCGGTCATGTCTTAGTTGGTCTGTTGGCCCGCAGTCGGGCGGAAACGGCTGCCGGATCGGTTGAACTCGGCCATCTGGGGCGTGACGTCGAAGCCGATCAGGACTTCGAAATTGCCGCCGCTGGTGGTGGCGTCGGCGCGCGGGATGATGATGGTCTGGCTGGCCTCGGTCTGGGTGCGGTCGGCGCCGCCGAAGGTCACCGGCAGGTCGAAATATTCCTTGGCCAGGACGGCGGAGTTCCTCTCGGTCACGGCGATCCAGTAGCGATAGGTGCGGGCGTCGCCCTCGGCCAGAGGGCCCTTGCCCAGGCTGAACAGCAGGTTGACGTCCAGACGGATCGGATCGGACTCGCGATAAACGCAGTCGGAGCTGACGCCTTCGATCTCGCCGGTGAAGCCGACGCCGGTGGTCGTGGGCTGTTCATAGTTGGACAGTTCGACGAAGCGGGCCGCGTCGTAGAGGATTTTCACATAGGGGCAGGGACCGGCGTTGGCGCGACGGCTCAGCGGCGCGATGCGCATGGGGCGCGCCGGCGCCTGTTCAGCCTGCTGGCCGCCCTGTTGGCCGCCTTGGGGGCGACCGCTCTGGGCCGCGGCGGCGTGAGGGATCAGCGCGGCCGTGAGAGAGAGGGCGGCGAGGGCGGTCAGGACGCGACGCATCAGGAGCTTTCCGGCAGTCGATGAAGGCGGGGCCGATCAGACGCCCGAACGGGCCACGCTGGGTGGTGATAGCGGCTAAAGCGAGGCGCGGCAAACGGCGCGCGCATCGGCCGGCGATGAAGGTGGCGAGAGCGCGCGCGAAGGACTAGGTTCCGGCCCATGAACGCGCCCGTATCACCCTCAGATTTTCAACCTCGCCCTCTGGCGGTCCGTATGGCGACGCCGCGGGGGTTCTGCGCCGGGGTCGACCGCGCCATCCAGATCGTCGAGCGCGCGATCGAGAAATACGGCGCCCCCGTCTATGTGCGCCACGAGATCGTTCACAACCGCCACGTGGTCGACCGGCTGAAGGGGCTGGGCGCCGTCTTTGTCAAGGATCTGGACGAGTGCCCGGACGATCGGCCGGTCGTCTTCTCGGCCCACGGCGTGCCCAAGTCGGTGCCCGCCACGGCGCGCTCGCGCGAGATGCTGTTTCTGGACGCCACCTGCCCGCTGGTGTCCAAGGTTCACGTCGAGGCCGAACGGAATTTCGCGGCGGGCCGCCACGTCATCCTGATCGGCCACGCGGGCCATCCCGAGGTCGTCGGCACCATGGGCCAACTGCCCGCCGGCGCCATCAGCCTGGTCGAGACGGTCGAGGATGCGGAAGCCTTCCAGCGACCCGGCGACCAACCGCTGGCCTACGCCACCCAGACGACGCTGTCGGTGGACGACACGGCCGAGATTCTGGCGGCGCTGAAGCGGCGCTTCCCCGAACTGCCCGACCCGCACAAGGAAGACATCTGCTACGCCACCACTAACCGTCAGGAAGCGGTCAAGCGCCTGGGCGAGGGCTGCGGCCTGGTGCTGGTGGTGGGGTCCAAGAACTCGTCCAACTCGGCGCGTCTGGTCGATGTGGCGCTGAAGGCGGGGGCCAAGGACGCGCGTCTGGTCGATGACGCGGGTGATCTGGACTGGCGCTGGTTCGACGGGGTCGAGACGGTGGGCCTGACCGCCGGGGCCTCGGCGCCGGAGCCTCTGGTGCAGGGGGTGATCGAGGCGATGCGCGCCCGCTTCGACGTGACCGTGACCGAGGACGACGGCGCCCGCGAGACCGTAACCTTCAAACTGCCCCGCGCCCTGACGGCCTGAGGCGACGCCTGGAACGGCCGGGGAGGGCCGCGACATGAGCGGACTGGACGCCATCGACCGCCGCCTGCTGGCCATATTGCAGGACGACGCCACCGTTCCCATCGCCGAACTGGCCGAGCGGGTGGGGCTGTCCCAGACGCCGTGCTGGAAGCGGGTGAAACGGCTGCAGGATACGGGGATCATCGTTGCGCGCGTGGCCCTGCTGGACCGCGAGGCGCTGGACCTGCCGCTGGTGGTCTTCGTCTCGGTGAAGACGCGGCGGCACGACGCCGAATGGCTGGAGACCTTCAAGCAGGCCGCCGCCCTGCCCGAGGTGGTGGAGTTCTACCGGATGAGCGGCGAGGTCGACTATCTGCTCAAGGTGCTGGTCAAGGACATCGCCGCCTATGACCGCTTCTATCGCCGGCTGATCGCCATCGCTCCGCTGGATGACGTCTCCTCCAGCTTCGCCATGGAGCAGATCAAGTTCACTACGGCTCTGCCCCTTTGAAAAAGAGAATAATATTCTCCTTTTGGGCTGATTTCAGAGTGTGAATGAGAATGATCCTCTCTGGTAATCGGAATACCCTCTTCCGCCTGTAGCGGAGGGTTCATGCTCAAGCGTCTGTTCGTCGATCACCCGGCCTCGGTCGGAGAGAGCTATACGGAGCACATGGGCGTCGCCGCCTCGTTCGGTGCGGCTATGTTCGTGGGTTCGCTGGCCTGCTTCGTCCACGCGGTGTTTCCTGGCCTGTGCGTCAAGACGGGCAGCGGGGTCATCAACGACCTGCATCGCCGCATGGTGACGCACCGCGTCGAGCCCGCCCGCCTGGCGGCGACCGAGCAGGACTGAAGCAAACCGGGCCGCCTCTTGGGCGGCCCAGACAGCTCTGAATCTCAGGCGGCGAGGATTTCGTCCGCCGGCCCGAAGAACTCATAGTGGATGCGGTCGGCCGGGACGCCGGCGTCGCGCAGGTCCGACACCAGGGCGCGCAGGAAGGGGCGCGGGCCGCACAGATAGTAGTCGGCCTCCTGGATCGGCGTCTGCTGGCTCAGCCAGGCGCCTGAGATGCGCCCCGCGTGGTCATGGCCGTCGCCGTCATTGGCGGGCGCTTCATAGAAGACGGTGCTGCGCGCGCGCGGATGGGCCGCCGTCAGGGCGCGGATGTGCGGCCCCATGGCGTGCGCCCCGGCGTCATAGGCGCCGTGGACATAGTGGACCTCGGTGTCCGCCTTCTCGGCCACCAGCGTCTCGAGCATCGACACCATCGGCGTCAGGCCGACGCCGCCGGACAGCAGGACGACCGGGCGCTGCGGCGTCTCGGGCAGGAAGAAGTCGCCCGCCGGGGCGCCGACCTTCAGCACCATGCCGACGCGGGCGTTGTCGTGCAGCCAGCCCGAGGCCAGGCCCTTGTCCTCGCGCTTGACCGAGATGCGATAGGTCTCGTCGTTCGGGGCGCAGGAGATGGAGTAGTTGCGCTTGATCGGCGGATGGCCGGGGACATCGAACCAGAAGGTCAGGTACTGGCCCGGCCGGTGACGCAGCACCGGGCCGCCGTCCTTGGGCTTCAGCACGAAGGAGGTGATGACCGAGCTTTCGGGGCGCACCTCGATCACCTCAAAGGCGCGCCAGCCGTTCCAGCCGCCCTTGGCCGCCGCCAGGTCTTCGTAGATGGCGGCCTCGCGGGTGATCAGGATATTGGCCAGGAACCAGTAGGCTTCGCCCCAGGCGGTCATGATCTCCTCGGTCGCGGCTTCGCCCAGCACATGGGCGATGGCGCCCAGCAGGGCGGCGCCGACGTGGGGATAGTGTTCGGGCAGGATCTGCAGGCCGACGTGCTTTTGCGCGATGCGTTCGACCGCGGCCGCCAGGGCGCCCAGGTTATCGATGTTGGCGGCGTAGGCCAGGATGGCCCCTGTCAGGGCGCGTGGTTGCGAGCCGGCGTCGCCGTGGTGCGACTGGTTGAACAGATCGCGGATCTCGGGGTTCTGGAACATCCGCGAATACATCTCGCGCACGATGTCGAGGCCGTGGGCCTCGAGCGCGGGAACAGTGGCTTTGACAAGCGCGATCGTGCGCTCGCTGAGGGCTTGAGCCATCAGGAAACTCCTAGGCGTTGCGATGTGAGAGGGAAGGAAAAGAGAGAGGCCGCGCCCTAGCCGTCGGGCGGCCGGTCAAAGAAGTCGACGCGCATCTTCATCGGCCCCAGCGGCTCGACGAAATGGACCTGCTGCGGCCCGATGCGGCCCGGCGTTCCGGGCTTCAGGATCATGGTCAGATGCGGGTCGCTATAAGTCAGGCGGACCTCGCCCTCCAGCACCTGGATTAGGCCCCAGGTTCGGGCCTTGAGGCTGTGATCGGCTCGAAGGGCGGCAGGCAGGGTGGCGGCGTCGAACACCGGGGTGGAGCGGTAGGGCGCGGGCGGTGCGGCGCCGTCCGTCGGCTGTGGTTGCTGGCTATGCGAGCGGCCGTTCATCGCCTTCGCTCCATTGATGCATTAATAATGCATCTATAGCCCGTGTTTGAAACATGCAACGAGAATGCATATAATTTTCTGCGGCGCGATGACGCGCTGATCGCCGAGGCTCCAGAGAGGCTGAATGCGCCTGACGCGCTACACCGACTACGCCATGCGCGTGCTGCTCTATCTGGGCGCGCGGCAGGATCGGCTGTGCTCGATCGCCGAGATCGCCCAGGCCTACGGCATTTCGCAGAACCACCTGATGAAGGTGGTTAGCGACCTGGTGAATGCGGGGTATCTGGTCAGCGTGCGAGGGCGTTTCGGCGGGGTGCGGCTGGCGCGTCCGCCGGATCAGATCAACGTCGGGGCCGTGGTGCGCCACACTGAGGACGGCTTCGATCTGGTCGACTGCGGCAGTTGCATCATCGCCCCGGCCTGCGGGCTGACGGGCGCCCTTCATCAGGCCCTGGCCGCCTTCATGAAGGTGCTGGACGGCTATACTTTGGAAGGCTTGCTCAGCCGCCGCGTCGACATGGCCAGCCTGTTCGAGCGGGCCGAGACCTAGAGCAAAGGTCGCATTGACGCTCGGCGCTCTTGGGGGTCTGATTGCTCGACCTTGACCCTGGGAGGCTGCGGCCATGGGCGATAGAGTGCGACATGAACACGCCAGCCTGATCCGTCAGGCGTTGGATGACGAGGGGGCCGGGGCGCGCTCGGCCCTGGCGGCGTCGTGGCGTCGGTCCGTGACCCTGTACGGCCTGGACCCCAGCGAGCCTGGGGCGGTCGAGACCATCACCGAACAGCAGTTGCGCGAGGCGCGCCAGGCGATGGAGCCGCTGACGCGCGCGGCCGAGGGCGTGCTGGACCGGCTGTTCCTGGCCGTCGGCGGGGTGGGGTGCTGCGTCCTGCTGACCAACGCCGAGGGCGTGCCG
>NZ_DAMCNG010000036.1:0-18533 GCF_032107865.1 Brevundimonas sp. | reverse complement strand
GGCCAGCACGCCGGTGCGCACCGCCCGGCTCTGCCCCGCATTGGTCCCGTGCGACAGCACCCGCAGCGCGGGCAGTTCGGCCATCGCCGCCTGCAGCTCGGCCAGGGTCGTGTCCCGGCTGGCGTCGTTGACGAAGATCATCTCATAGGATCGCCCGGCGAAAGCCTCGGCGATTTCACGGGCCAGGGGCACGGCGGCGCCGGATTCGTCATGCACGGGCACGACGACGGAAATGTCGGGCGAGGAAGCGGAGCGGTCGATCATCGACGCTCTTTAACGCACGCCGCGCCTCGGCGAAACGGCGACGCGCGGCGTTGCGCCTCATGGCGCAAAAGCGCCGGGAGGCGGACAGCTTGACCACAGCACAATGGAGTCTCCGATGGCCGCCGCCTACGAACTGCCGCTTGAACTGCCCCACCCCGCCCTGCCTAAGGCCGACTGGGCCGACCGTTTCGGGGTCGAGGGCGTGGGAGAGCCGCTGACCGCCCGTCAGGCGATGGAGCGGATGATGACCAGCACCCCGGCCTGGATCGACCGACTGATGACCCTGCGCAACCGTCTGGTCCGCCTGGTAGGGCTGAAGTCAGCCCGGGCCGAAGGCTTCCCGGTGCTGGCCGAACGAAGCGATGAGATCGTCGTCGGCTTCGACGACCGTCATCTGGACTTCCGCCTGGTGATCCGCGTCGAACCCTCGCCCAGCGGCGCGGACCAGCGCGTCAGCGTCGCCACCCTGGTCGACCGGCACAACCTTTTCGGCCGCGCCTACATCGCCGTCGTCACCCCCTTCCACAAGCTGATCGTGACCCGAATGCTGGGCGCCCTTTCAAGCTGAAGCTTCCGGGGGCCGCACCCGGCGTGATACGACAGCGGCATGAACCGCCCGAACCTCGATCATTACATCGCCGGCTGGCGCGGCCCTGTTCTTGCGGCCCTGCTGGCCCTGATCGCGGGCCTGCCCAGCCTGTTGCTGCTGCCGCCGCTGGACCGGGACGAAAGCCGTTTCGCCCAGGCCACCGCCCAGATGCTGGAGGGCGGCGACTATGTCGACATCCGCTTCCAGGACGATCCGCGCTGGAAGAAGCCCGTCGGCATCTACTGGATGCAGGCGGCGGCCGTCGCCGCGACCTCGGACGTCGAGGACCGCAACATCCAGCCCTATCGCCTGCCGTCGCTGTTGGGCGCCATGCTGGCGGCCTGGGCCGTGGCCTGGGCGGGCGCCGCCCTGTTCGGCCAGAGGGCGGGCTTCCTGGCGGGCGCCATGCTGGGCGCCACCTTCCTGCTGTCCACCGAGGCGGGCATCGCCAAGACCGACGCCATGCTGGCGGGCCTGACCACGCTATCGATGGCGACGCTGGCGCGCATCTACATGTCCACGCGGGCGGGCGAGAAGGCGGACCGGCTGCACAAGCTGCTGTTCTGGGCGGGCATCGGCCTGTCCATCCTGATCAAGGGGCCGATCGGCCTGCTGGTCGTGGCCCTGACCATCATCGCCCTGTCGATCTGGGACCGGAACATCAAGTGGCTGGGCCAACTGGGCTGGGGCTGGGGTCTGCCGCTGGTGGCGCTGCTGGTGGGGCCGTGGGCCATCGCCATCACCATCGCCACCGACGGCGGCTTCTGGCGCGAGGCCATCGGCGGCGATCTGGCGCCCAAGATCGCGGGCGCGCACGAAAGCCACGGCGGCTTCCCCGGCATGTATGTGCTGCTGTCGCCGCTGCTGCTGTTCCCCGTCACCCTGATGCTGCCCGCCGCCCTGTCGACCGGCTGGCATCGCCGGGCCGAGCCCGCGATCCGCTTCGCCGTCTGCTGGCTGGTCCCGGCCTGGCTGATGTTCGAGCTGGCCCCGACCAAGCTGTGGCACTACACTCTGCCGACCTTCGGGGCGATCGCCCTGCTGGCCGCCGCCGCCCTGACCCAGCCGATCGGCAAGGTCTCGCGCGTGACCGGCGCCTTGCTGGGCCTGTTCGCCGCCGTGGTCATCTGCCTGATCACCGTCTACGGCCTGACCGAGTTCGGCCGCTCGACCGCCCAGACCTGGGCCACCGTCACCATCGTCTTCGCCGTCATGGCCGCCGCGATCGGGGGCTTCCTGCTGGTCAACCGCGCGGCGATCACCGGGGTGCTGATCGCCATCATCTTCGGCGTTCTGGCCCATGCGGGCCTAGCCGGGACCATCCGCCAGTTGCGCCCGCTGTCGATCGCGCCCCGCCTGGTCCAGACGCTGGAATCGGCCGAACTGAGCCCCGCCCAGGGCCGCTATCCGGGGCCGGTGGCCATCACCACCTTCCATGAGCCCAGCTTCGTCTTCCTGACCGGCAAGGACACCCAGTTGACCGACGGCGCCGGCGCCGCGCGCGCCCTGGCCGAGGGCCGCCCCGCCATCGTCGAGGCGCGCGACGACGAGGCCTTCCGCCGCGCCCTGGCCGATCTGGGCGCCGCCGGGCGGGCCGTCGGCGTGGTCAGCGGCCACAACTATTCCTCGGGCGACGACGTGCGCCTGACCGTCTATGCGCCCGCCGGATCAGGACAGAGAAGCCTGAACCAGGGAAGCCTGAACCAGGGAAGCCCGAACCAGGGGAGCACGCGCCGATGAGCCGCTTCATCCAGATCGTCGAGGTCGGCCCGCGCGACGGCCTGCAGAACGAAAAGGCGGTGCTGGAACCGGCCGTCCGCGCCGATTTCGTCCAGCGGCTGGAGACGGCCGGGGCGAAGCGCATCGAGGCCGTCAGCTTCGTCCACCCCAAATACGTACCCCAGATGGCGGGCGCCGAAGAGGTCATGGCCGCCCTGCCCCGCACTGAGGGCCGCAGCCGCATCGGCCTCGTCTTGAACGGCAAGGGTTACGACCGCGCGCTCGGCACGGCGGTGGACGAGGTCAATGTCGCCATGTCCGCCACCGACGGCTTCGGCCTGAAGAACCAGGGCCTCAGCGTCGACCAGCAGGTGCAGATGCTGTCCGAGATCATGGCCGGCCGCGCCAATGCAGACGGCGCGCCGGGCGCGACGCCCAGGCTGTCGGCCACCCTGTCCTGCGTCTGGGGCTGCCCCTTCGACGGCGAGGTCTCAGTCCAGCAGGTCAGCGACCTGGTCGCCCGCATCGCCGCCCTGGGCGTCGAGGAGATCGCCCTGGCCGACACCATCGGCGTCGGCGATCCCTGGAGCGTGACGAAGAAGGTCGAGGCCGCCCGCCAGGCCGCGCCGGATGCGACCCTGCGCCTGCATTTCCACGACACCCGCAACACGGGCCTCGCCAACGCCTATGCGGGCGTCGAAGCGGGCGTCGACGTACTGGACGCCTCGGTCGGCGGCATCGGCGGCTGTCCGTTTGCGCCCGGCGCGACCGGCAACATCGCCACCGAGGATCTGGTCTACATGCTGGAGCGCGCGGGGTATTCGACCGGCTACGACTTGGACGCCCTGATCGACACGGCCCGCTGGATCGGCGGCCAGATCGGCAAACCCAACCCCAGCGCCCTCAGCCGTGCGGGCGGGTGGCCGAACTGATCGCCAATTCGCCGTTTCCCCCGCATGCGGCTTTCCTATAGGACCGCCGGGACGACGTCTTCTTCCTTCCCGATTGCTGTACGAGATCCTCTTGGCCCAGCCGTTCAAGTCATTGATAAAGAGTATCCGACGCAGCCAACTACTGTTCGAGCGGCTGACGAAGATGCCAGGTCAACTGGAGGCGCTGAGGCGCGCGCTGGAGGACCATCGCCGTGAGATGCGTTTGCTCCACGGCCTCCAAACCTTGCCCGAGCGGCAGTTGTGGGAGGGGAAGCCGCCCAAGATCCCAGGCAAACCTCATGCTCACGCATTCCCCTACAGCACGGTTTGTCGTCAGGACAGCTTCGAAACTCCCTGGTTCTCGTACTGGGCGGAACGATTGGACGAAAGTTTGCGGTATCATCGCAAACTGTGGGAATTTGTCTTCATCTGCCAGGCCCTGTCGGAGCGCGACGCGGTACGGCCCGGCGCACGCGGCCTAGGCTTCGGCGTGGGATCGGAACCGCTCGGCGCCTATTTCGCTTCGGAAGGTTGCCGGATCACAGCGACCGACATGGCGGTGGAACGCGCAGAAGAGATGGGTTGGATTCTGACCAATGAGCACGCCGCGGGAAAGGCTGCCCTACGCAAACCAGCCGTTTGCCCGGATGACCTGTTCGACGCCAACGTTGAGTTCCGGACCTGCGACATGAACGATGTCTCGCAAGACCTGACGGGTTACGACTTCTGCTGGTCAGCCTGCGCTTTTGAACACCTAGGCTCCCTTGAGAAGGGCCTCGCCTTTGTCGAACGCTCAATTCAGTGCCTGAAGCCTGGCGGATGGGCCGTCCACACGTCCGAGTACAACTACGGCTCCAACGTCGAAACGATAGATCACGCCGATACGGTCCTCTACCGCAAGCAAGATTTGGAAGCTTTCGTCCGGAGGCTTGAAGACCAAGGACACCGGGTCGCGCCCCTGGACCTTCAGATGGGAACCGGCTTGGTCGAGCAGTATGTCGACGTCATGCCCTATCGAGATCAGCCCCATCTGCGGATGTCGCTTTGGGGGCACCCGACCACCTCGTTCGGCCTGATCATTCAGCGCGGCGAAAGCTAACCATGACCACCTTCAAGAAACGTGTAGCACGATTGCGCCGCAAGCTCTTCAACGGTCAGTCTCCCGCCGTCGCTAAAGGGGGCGGTTGCCAGGCTAACCGCTACTTCTACCTTGGCTCCGAACTCGCCATGGTGCGGCTCAACTGCGGTCATATGCTTTACGTTGATCCACTGGACGAACACGTCAGCGCCAACATCATTGCTCACGGCCACTGGGAAGCATCGGTCCACAAGGCCTTGTTACGATTGGTCCGCCCCGGCTTCCGGATCATCGAAGTCGGCGCCAATATCGGCTACTATACCGTCACCATGGCTGGAGCCGTTGGTCCGAACGGATTCGTCACCGCCTTCGACGGGAACCCGAGGCTAATAGGCTTGGTGCAGCGGTCCCTGCTGCTGAACGGCTACGCCCAGCGGGCGCGTCTCATTCCCAAGGCGGCGCTGGATCTGCCCAGCCAGATTGATTTTGTCATTTCAAGACGCAACTCAGGAGGGGGCTACGTTTCCCTCTGGAACGAGAACCCCTACGAAGACGGTCAGACGCTGAGCGTCGAAGCTGTGCGTATCGATGACCAGGAGCTAGGGCAGGCGGACTTGATCCGTATCGACGCCGAAGGTTCGGAGCCCTTCATTCTACGTGGAGCAGAACAAACCCTGCGCGCCAACCCGGACATCATCCTATGCTTGGAATGGAGCATCGTGCAGATGGGGTCGCGGACATCTGTGCCGGACTTTGTCAATTGGCTCGACGCTCTGGGGTTCGGCTTCTGGAGGATTGAGACTGACTCCAGTCTGACACCCTTGTCAAAGGAACAGATGTCCGCTTTGCCGAACTGCGACGTTATTGCAGCGCGGCACCCTCTGACGACCTAACCCGTCGGTTGCGAATTGCATTTCTGAGCCTGCCGATCAGTTGTTTCGTTCGTCCCGCCGTGTGCAACGGCGGTCGGGAAGGCGGGGCCATTTTCGCGCGATAACCGTCCAGCGTGAGCTTATAGATGGAGCACTCGGGATGAAGCCTGATCGCTTCCTCAATCGCGCTTATCGCTCCCTTCCTATCGTCACCCGCCAACTGGATGACAGACAACCAGTACCAGAGGTGCGCAGAAGCCGGCAGTTTCCGAACGGCCTCGTCAGCGATAGGAATCGCCTCCGGCGCCCTGCCACTGGCTACCAGGCCGTCAGCGTAAGCCACGAGATAGGTCGGATCGCGATTAGACCGCACCGTAGCGGCCTCATATAAAACAAGCGCCTCCTCGTGCCGCCTCATCTGGCCCAGACGAGTGGCAAGAGCCGTCATTGCTCCAGGGTTATCGGGCGCAAGCTCCAATGACTTGCGCGCTAGCTTCAGCCCCCATTCCATACGCCGCTGCGGCTGTAAATTTGCGAGCAGCATATGGTGTATGGAACTAGTTCGACGCCTCCGACGCGCTTCCCTACGCATCTCATCAGCATCCAAGGTTCCATCTAGAACCTGGAGTACGAGATTTCCCAACAACCCGATTTCACCCAGAAAGGTTGTGGAGGGATGCCCGCAATGCGGCAACATAATGCGCTCGATCGCAATCGCCTCTTCGATGAGCTTTACATGGAGCAGGTCGTCGCCCGAGGGATCAAAGATGACCACCGGTTTCGCCGTGGCGTTCAAAGTTCCATCAACCTCGGGCAACCACCGGATGCGCTGGCTGTCCTGCAGCCAGCGCACTTCAAATGGCGCTTTCTCAGGATCGATTGAGTACTGCGGCGAAAGCGCCAACACAGCATTGGCACCCGCCGCCTCGGCGAAGCGCAAAGCGGCATAGCCGCCCATGCTTGAGCCATAGGTCATGACGCGCTGTGCGCCTGCTGTCGCCTCGCGAACGGCCAGCATGGCTGCGCCCATCTCGGGGTATTGATACCAATCCTCACGAACGCCCATCACATGGACAGCCGAGACGCCCGCCTTGCGAAAAAACTCTTCGCCAAACGCCGGACGATCAAATCCATGACCAATACCGTAGTTATCAAATGTCACAACCCAGCGACGAATATCCGAAGCAGGAACACTACGGACAACGACATTGTCGCTACGAAAAAGGTCGAGCATTCAAACTCCTTGCCGACCTCTTTAGACTGATTTTAGGCGAAATGATAAAAATACGGCGCGTTCCGAACAGAACGCGCCGTATTCCCTACAGATTCAGCAGCGCCGGATCTCCGCCCTGGGCGGCGATGTTGATGCTGATGGCCTTTTCGGCGGCGTAGCGGATCAGGCTGTTGGGGCCGCCGGCTTTCGGGCCGGTGCCGGACAGGCCTTCGCCGCCGAAGGGCTGGACGCCGACCACCGCGCCGATGATCGAGCGGTTGACGTAGACGTTGCCCGCCGGGACCAGCTCCATCACTTCCTTGGCGAAGGCGTCGATACGGCTGTGGACGCCCAGCGTCAGGCCGAAGCCGCGCGCCGCCAGCTTGCCGGCGACCTTTTCCAGATCCTTCGGCTCATAACGATAGACGTGCAGGATCGGGCCGAAGACTTCGCGCTCGAGGAAGTCCGGGGTCGGGATCTCGGCGATGGTCGGAGCGAACAGGTCGCCCTTGTCAGCGCCGGCCGGCAGTTCGGCGCGGGCGATGATCTTGGCTTCTTTCGACAAGCGCTCGACGTGGGCTTCCAAGTTGGCGCGGCTTTCGGCGTCGATCACCGGGCCGATGTCGGTCTTGGCGTCGGTCGGGTCGCCCAGCACCTGGGCCGCCAGGGCGCCCTTCAGGCCCTCGATCAGGGCGTCGGCCGAATCCTTGGGCGCATAGAGGACGCGCAGGGCCGAGCAACGCTGCCCCGCCGAACCGAAAGCCGACAGGATGACGTCGTCGATGATCTGTTCCTTCAGCGCCGTAGTGTCGACGAACATGCCGTTCAGGCCGCCCGTTTCAGCGATGAAGGGGATGATGGCGCCCGGACGCGCGGCCAGGCCGCGATTGATGCTCGAGGCGGTGTCGGTGCCGCCGGTGAAGGCCACGCCGTCGATGCCCGGATGGCCGGTCAGGGCCACGCCGACCGTCTCGCCGCGACCGGGAACCAGGGCCAGCAGGTCGGGGTTCAGACCGGCCTTGTAATAGAGGCGCACGGCTTCGGCAGCGATCAGCGGCGTCTGTTCGGCGGGCTTGGCCACGACGGCGTTGCCGGCGGCGAGCGCAGCGGCGATCTGGCCGGTGAAGATGGCCAGCGGGAAGTTCCACGGGCTGATGCAGCCGAAGACGCCGCGGCCGTGCAGGACCAGTTCGTTGGTCTCGCCGGTCGGGCCCTTCAGGGTCTGGCGGCCGCCGAAGTCGCGCTCGGCCAGCAGGGCGTAGTAGCGGCAGAAGTCGGCGGCTTCGCGCACCTCGGCCACGCCGTCGTTCAGCGTCTTGCCCGCTTCACGCGACAGCAGGGCGACCAGACGGTCCAGATCGGCTTCCAGGGCGTCGGCCATGGCGCGCAGCACCGGGGCGCGGCCCGCGCCGCCCAGACGGTCCCAGGCGAACTGGGCGTTGGCGGCGGCGTTAACGGCGGCGTCGACGTCCTCGACCGAGGCTTCCGACACATGGCCCAGGATGCGGGTGCGGTCGTAGGGGTTGGTGACGTCCTGGGCGTTCACGCCGGCGCGCAGCTTGCCGCCGATGATCGGGCCGGCGGTCAGCTTCTCGCTGTCGACGCGCTCCAGAGCCGCCGCATGACGCTCGCGGTCGGAAGCCTGCGAATAGTCGCGGCCGAGGGAGTTCTGGCGGTCACCGTAGATGTTCATGGGTACAGGGATCTTCGGATGGCGGTCAGGCTGGGCCTCGACCGAGGAGATGGGATCGGCGGCCACGTCGGCCGCAGGCACGCGCTCGTCCAGCAGGGCGTGGACGAAGGAGGAGTTGGCGCCGTTCTCCAGCAGGCGGCGCACCAGATAGGGCAGCAGTTCTTCGTGGCCGCCGACGGGGGCGTAGGCGCGCACGACGACGTCGCCCCACTCGGCCTTGGCGCCGTCATACAGGGCCTCGCCCATGCCGTGCAGGCGCTGGAACTCGATGGTCACGCCGCGATCGGCGGCCATGCGGTGCACGGCGGCCAGGGTGTGGGCGTTGTGGGTGGCGAACTGCGAGAAGATGTAGGGCGAGGCCTCGATCAACGCCTTGGCGCAGACCAGATAGTTCAGGTCGGTCGCCGGCTTGGTCGTGAAGACAGGATAGTCGGTGCGGCCGTTGACCTGGGCCAGCTTGATCTCGGTGTCCCAATAGGCGCCCTTGACCAGGCGCACCATCAGGCGACGGCCCGAGGACTTGGCTAGTTCGGCCAGCTTGGCCACCGTCTCGGTCGTGCGCTTCTGATAGGCCTGAACCGCGAGGCCCAGGCCTTGCCAGTCGCCCAGCGCCGGTTCACGGGCCAGCCGCTCCAGCAGCTTCAGCGACAGGGCCAGACGGTCGGCCTCTTCGGCGTCGATGGTGTAGTTGATGTCGTACTTGGCGGCGATCAGCGCCAGACGCAGGATGCGGGGATACAGCTCTTCCCAGACCCGGTCCTCCTGCACCGCCTGATAGCGCGGCGACAGGGCCGACAGCTTGACCGAGACGCCGTGGCCGCGCTCGGGCCCTTCGCCCTTGGCGGTCTTGCCCACGGCCTCGATGGCGTCGGCGTAGATCTTCTCATAGCGTTCGGCGTCTTCGGCGGTGCGGGCGCCCTCGCCCAGCATGTCGAAGCTGCACAACCATTCCTCGCGGTCCGACCGCTTCAGCGCGCCCTCGATGGTGCGGCCGACGACGAACTGCTCGCCCATGATCTTGACGGCGGTGGCGACGGCCTGACGGATGACCGGCTCGCCCAGACGCCCGACCAGACGCTTGAGGAAGTTCGGCAGGTCGCTGCGCGCCTCATCGTCGACGTCGACCAGCTTGCCGGTCAGCATCAGACCCCAGGTCGAGGCGTTGACGAACAGGCTGTCCGACTGGCCCATGTGGCTGGCCCAGTCGGCCGAACCGATCTTCTCGGCGATCAGGCGGTCGCGGGTGCCCGCATCCGGCGTGCGCAACAGGGCCTCGGCCAGGCACATCAGGGCCAGACCTTCACGAGTGCCCAGGCTGAATTCCTGCAGGAAGCTTTCGACCACGCCCTGGCGCTTCTGGCTCTTGCGGGCGCTTTCGACCAGACCGACAGCGTCGTTCAGGACCGCCGCACGACCGTCAGGCGTCAGCGGTTCGGAAGCCAGCAGTTCGGCCACCACCTCACGTTCATCCCGGTACTTGTTCCGGTCCAGCTCATCCCAATGGCGAAGATCGGTCGGCGTCATGAAATCCATCCTGTGAATTTCCGCATATATGACGTTCCATGCCGAATGTGCATCACATCATGGCAGTGAAAGCCGCACAGAATTCGGGTGATCGCAGAATCTTCTGATAATTCGCTCACTCAAAAATGAGGTGCGGCTCAACATGGCCGTTCGCGAAGAGGTGAAGCCTGTTCACATCCTGCTCTATCATGCCGTCTCGCCTTCGTCATGCGGAGCGTCTAGAAGTTTCGCCTTCGCGAAACGGCTCAAGGCCCTATCGACTTCATGCGCATTGTTCTGGTCACCGACGCCTGGGAGCCTCAGGTCAACGGCGTCGTCCGCACCCTGACCCGCACCGTGGCCGAATGCCGCGCCATGGGCCATGAGGTCGAGGTCATCGAACCGAGCCAGTTCAAGACCATCCCCTGCCCGACCTATCCCGAGATCCGCCTGGCTCTGGGCGCCGAGGAAGAGATTCGCGAACGCCTGCGCGCCTTCGAGCCGGAAGCCGTCCACATCGCCACCGAAGGCCCCCTGGGCATCGCCACGCGGCGCATCTGCGTGGAGTGGAAGCTGCCGTTCACGACCAGCTATCACACCAAATTCCCGGAATACGTCTCGGCCCGTTTCCCGATCCCGGTGCAGGTCGGCTACGCCTATATGAAGTGGTTCCACAAGCCGTCGGGCCGACTGATGGTCGCCACGCCGACCCTGCGCGACGAACTGGTCGAGCACGGCTTCAAGAACGTCTCGCCCTGGACGCGCGGCGTCGACACCGATCTGTTCCGTCCCGATCTGGAGCCGATCTACAAGGAGATGGGCGGCGAAAACTGGCCCCGCCCCTTCTTCCTCAACGTCGGCCGGGTGGCGGTCGAGAAGAACATCGAGACCTTCCTCGGTCTGGACCTGCCCGGCACCAAGATCATCGTCGGCGACGGCCCGGCCCGCGCCGAGCTTGAGGAAAAATACCCCGACGCGAAATTCCTCGGCGCCAAGTTCGGCGAGGATCTGGCGCGCTGCTTCGCCGACGCCGACGTCTTCGTCTTCCCCAGTTGGACCGACACCTTCGGTCTGGTGATCCTGGAAGCCATGGGCACGGGCACGCCGGTCGCCGCCTATCCGGCGCATGGCCCGATCGACATCATCCCAGGCTCGGGCGCCGGCTTCATCGACGACGACCTGAAGACCGCCTGCCTGAAATGCCTGGAGCTGGATCGCAAGGACGTCCGCGCCTATGCGGAGAAGTTCAGCTGGCGCGCCTCGGCCGAGCAATTCATCGAGAACCTGCAGCCCTATCCTGAACCCGCACGCGGCCGCTTCTGGCGCCGCCTGCGCCGGGTGGCGCGCCTGAGACGCCGCGCGGCGGCCTGATCGCTCGGCAAATACGGAACCGACAAGAAAAAACGCCCCGGACCAGGTCCGGGGCGTTTCACATTTCAGGTCTGCTCGCCGCTTAGTTCGGACGGGCCATCGAGGTCATGGCCGAGGCCTTGGCGCGTTCGGCGGCCAGCTCGTCGGCGACCAGCGGCACCAGGCCGCGATCCTGCAGATAGCCGCCGCGTCCCGCCGAGCCGTCAGACATGAACTCCTGAACGAACTGTTCGAGGCCCGGCGTCACGCCGATGTGGGCCTTCTTGACGTAGATGTAGAGGCTGCGGGCCAGCGGGTAGGAACCGTCGGCGATGGTGGCGACCGAGGGGGCCACGCCGTCGATGGTCTCGGCTTTCACCGTGTCCATGTTCTGCTCGAGGAAGGAGAAGCCGAACACGCCCAGCGAGCCCGGCGTGCGGGTCAGAGTCTGGACGATGGCGTTGTCGTTCTCACCCGAGTCGATCCAGGCGCCGTCTTCACGCAGGGTATGGGCCACGGTCTCGAAGCGGGTCTTGTCCTGCTTCTCGATGGCGGCGACGGCCGGGATCAGCTTGGCGCCCGGCGCCATGCCCAGCTCCAGGAAGGCGTCGCGCGTGCCCGAGGTCGGCGGCGGGCCGTAGACCTGGATGCGGGTGGCCGGCAGGGCCTTGTTGACCTCGTTCCAGGTCTTGGCGGCGTTGACGCCCAGCTGGCCGTCGGCGCCCGGCGTTTCCTTGGCCAGGGCCTCATAGAGGTCATTCAGTTCGAGATTGAAGCTCTGGCCCGTGCGGGCGGTGGCGACGACGATGCCGTCGTAACCGATCTTGATCTCGACGATGTCGGTGACGCCGTTCTCGACGCAGCGGTCGAACTCGCTCTGCTTCATCGGACGCGAGGCGTTGGCGATGTCCGGGGTCGAGGGGCCGACGCCCGAACAGAAGGCCTGGATGCCGCCGCCGGTGCCGAGGGATTCGACGCGGGGGGCCGAGCCGCCGCCGCCGTTGCGGGCGAAGGTCTCAGCCACGCGGGTGGCGAAGGGGAAGACGGTCGAGGAGCCGGCGGCCCAGATGCCCGTCCGGGCCTTCTGCGAGCCGGGGGCGCCGCCCTCGTTGTTTCCGCAGGCCGCCAGGGCCAGCAGGGCGGCCGCGCAGGCCGTGAACTTCAGTGTACGGATCATGGCCGGACCTTCTCCAGTCGTCAGTGTGCGACGCTTAAAGCAGGAGATTGTGACGGTCCGGCCAGACCTTTGTGACAGTCAGGGCAAACCTGCCCGATACGTCGTCAGAGCAGGCGCTTGCGCATGATCTGGGACAGGGTGTCGATCAGGGTCACGGCGATGACCACGATGATGACGATGGCGGACACGGCCTTGAAGTTGAAGGCGTTCATGCTGTCGAACAGCACTTGGCCGATGCCGCCGGCGCCGATCAGGCCCAGCACCGTGGCCGAGCGGCTGTTCGATTCGAAGCGGTAGAGGGCGAACGAGGTCCACAGCGGCGCCACCTGCGGAATCACGCCCCAGACGATCTCGTGCAGCTTGGAGGCGCCGGTGGCGCGCACGCCCTCGACCGGACCCTTGTCGATGGACTCGACCGCTTCGGAGAACAGCTTGGCCAGGACGCCCGCCGTGTTCAGGGTGATGGCCAGGACGCCGGCCAGAGGCCCCAGGCCCACGGCGGTGACGAACAGCAGGCCGATCACCAGATCCGGCACCGAGCGCAGCAGGTTCATCAGCCAGCGCACCGGCGTCACGACCCAGGCCGGAGCCATGTTGCGGGCGGCGGCCAGGCCCAGCGGAATGCCGAACAGCACGGCCAGGAAGGTGCCCCACAGAGCGATCTGGACGGTCTCCCACATCTTGGCGACGAACATCTTCCAGTCGGAGAAGTCCGGCCGCAGCAGGTCGTGGACGAACATCTTCATGCTGTCGTTGCCCGAGAACAGGCGCGAGATGTTGCCCAGGTCGACGGCGTCGACGCTGTACAGCAGGACGGCGATCACGCCGCCCCAGACCAGAACGTCCATCGCCCAGGAGACGGCGGACTTTTGCGGCGCGGCCGGAACCGGCGACGTCGGAAGCGGAGCTGCGGTCAAGGTTGGACCTCGCGCAGGCTGCGCAGGCGCTGAAGCTCGGCTTCGGCGGCGGCGACGCCGGCCTTGTCGCCCTTGGCTTCGGCTTCGCCGCGCTTCTGGTCGGCGATCATCTCGCGGATCGGGTTGAGATAGGAATCATCGGCCGGGGCGAAGCGCGAATACTCCAGGCCCGCCAGCACCTTGCGCTGGCGCTCGGCCTCGGGGCCTTCGCCCTGGCCGTAGGTCAGGAAGAAGCCGCGGATCTTCTCCTTCAGAGCCGGGTCCAGGTCTTCACGCACGACGATGCCGCTCTCGGGCACCGGCGGCGAGGTCCAGATCTCTTCGATCTGATCGGCCAGCTGGGCGTTCTCGCGACGCATGAAGACCAGGTTGACGCTGTTGGAGGTCGCCACGTCGATCACGCCAGTAGCCACGCCAAAGGCGTTGGCCTGATGGTTGGCCGAGCGCACGGTCTTGAAGCACTGCGACGGCACGACGCCGCGCGCGTTGAACAGGAAGGTCATGGGCGCCAGCGTGCCCGAGGTCGACTGGGCGTCGCCGATGCCGAAATTGTACTGCTTGCCGCAGGCCAGAACCTTGTCCAGCGTGATGCCCGAGCCCTTCTTGACGATCAGGGTCGACTGATAGCTGTCCAGGCCCTCGCGGTTGACGGTGCGGGCGATGACCTCGGCGTTGGCGCGGTCGATGGCTTCGACCTCGGGCTTGGCCGAGAACCAGCCCACCTGGGTGTGATTGCCGCGCATGGCCTCGACCAGGACGGTGTAGTTCGAGCCGAAGTAGGGCTTCACCGGCACGCCGACAGCCTTGGACATGTCGTCCAGAAGCGGCTGCCACAGCGGGCCGGCCGAGGCCTGGCCTTCCGCCGACAGAATGGAGAAGGTCAGTTCGGTCGGGGCGGCGCCCGACGTCTTCTGATCGCCGCCGCCGCAGGCGGCGAGGCCCAGGGTCACGGCGGCGACAGCGGCGGCGCCCAGCAGGCGGCGAGTGATGGCGGTGCGGGTCATGCCTTGGCTTCCCAGAACGCGTCCTCGTATTCGGGACCGTAGATTTCGATCAGGCGCTGCGTGTCCAGGCCCGTGGACGGACCGTCATAGACCACCTTGCCCTTCTGCAGGGCGACGACGCGGTCGCAATAGCGGATGGCGTAGTCCACCTGGTGCAGGGTGACGATGACGCCCATGCCGTCGCGCTGGTTCAGCTCGACCAGCAACTCCATCACCTTACGGGCGGACACCGGGTCCAGCGAGGCGACGGGCTCGTCGGCCAGAATGGCCTGGGCGCCCTGGACGATGGCGCGGGCGATGGCGCCGCGCTGCTGCTGACCGCCCGACAGGGTGTTGGCGCGCTGGGCGGCGTATTCGGACACGCCGACGCGGTGCAGGGCCGCCATGGCCTTGTCCTTATCCGCCTTGGGCCACAGGCCGATCAGGCCGCGCCAGCCGGGCAGGCGCCCCAGGCTTCCCAACATGACGTTGGAGAAGAGGCTGAGACGTCCGACCAGGTTGAACTGCTGGAAGATCATGCCCAGGCGACCGCGGGCGCGGCGCACGGCGCCGGTGATGCGGCCGTTCTGCTGGACCGTTTCGCCGAAGACCTGGATCACTCCCTTGCCGGAATCGATCGGGTGCAGACCCGTGATCGAACGCAGCAAGGTGGACTTGCCCGAACCGGAGGGACCAATCAGGGCGACCATTTCACCGGCGCCGACCTCGACGGACACGCCGTCGAGCGCCTTTCTGGCCCCGTAGGTCTTCGAGACGTCGCGAACGGACGCGACGGCGGCTGTTGAAGAACTCATGAACCCATGGATGAGGTTGCGACAAAGGGGGCGCCGCATGACGCGAGACGGGCGCAAGGGCAAGTCTTAATGGCATGTCTGCGTCGATTTCGTCCAGTGCGGCGCCGATTCCGCGAAGCGCTGCGGCGCGCGGACCATGCAACCCCGCCATGAAATTTCCACTTTACATGACAGTCCAATGCCCCCATATCGCGCGTTCCGGCGGACCCCGTAGGTCCTACTTGCGCCGCTAACGCCGGGTCTGGGTTAACAATCATCAGGGGGTTACGTGAATTGCACACGTACCAGCTTCCCCTGGACCTGGTCCGTCAGCGGTCCCCGGAGCGTCCGGTCGCACTCGTGCGTCCCCGCTCCGTTGCCGTAGCGGCGCAGTGGTTCCAGGATAATCTAAAAGCCGACGTCTTCTATGCTGTGAAGGCGAACCCTTCGCGTTGGATCATCGAGGTTCTGGTCGAGAACGGCGTCAACGCCTTCGACGTCGCCTCCCTGGCCGAGATCGAACTGGTTCGGTCGGTCAGCCCGAACGCGCGCCTGGCCTTCATGCATCCGGTCAAGAGCCGCGGCGCGATCAAGGCCGCCTACGCCGACCACGGCGTGCGCACCTTCGTGCTCGACAGCCATGACGAGCTGCAGAAGATCCTCGACGTCACCGACAACGCCGACGACCTGAACCTGATCGTCCGCATGGGCGTGTCGGCGGACGGCGCCGCCTATTCCCTGTCGGGCAAGTTCGGCGTCACGCCGGACCAGGCCCCCGCCCTGCTGCTGGCCACGCGCCATGCGGTCAAGGACGGCCTGATGGGCGTCAGCTTCCACGTCGGTTCGCAATGCATGCGCCCCTCGGCCTATGAGGCGGCGATGACCCAGGTCGGCCGCGCCATCAAGAAGGCCGGCGTCTTCGTCGACATCGTCGACGTCGGCGGCGGCTTCCCTTCGGTCTACCCGGGCATGGTCCCGCCGGACCTGAGCGAATACGCCGACGCCATCCATCGCGGCTTCAACGAAATGCCGGTGTCGGAAACGACCGAGCTGTGGTGCGAACCCGGCCGGGCGCTGGTGGCCGAGGCCTCGTCGGTGCTGTGCCGCGTGGACCTGCGCAAGGGCGACGCCCTGTATCTGAACGACGGGTCTTACGGCTCGCTGTTCGACGCCACCCACTCGCGCTGGCCCTTCCCGACCAAGCTGGTCCGGGACGGCGAGTCGTCGTCGGAGCTGAAGCCCTATCGCTTCTATGGTCCGACCTGCGACAGCATCGACCACATGCCGGGCCCGTTCTGGCTGCCGGCCGACGTCCAGGAAGGCGACTTCATCGAGATCGGCATGATGGGCGCCTATGGCGTCGCCATGTCGACCGGCTTCAACGGCTATGGCGAACACGAGATCGCCGCCGTCGAGGACGCCCCCATGGGCTCGATGTACGGCCTGGCGCCGCGCTCCATCCCGACCGTGCGCACCACGGCCGAGGAGAACGCCCGCAAGGTCGTCCGCCTGTCGCGTCCCAAGGGCAAGGCGGGCCAGCGCAAGCGCAAGCGCTGATCCATCGCATCACGCCTTGAACTGAAAAATGTCTCAAGGCTTTGGTACAAGCAGCGGCCCGTCGCTCCGTCCGGGCCGCTGTTCCTTATTGACGACGGGCGCTCAAACCAAAGGGAAACCCGAGAGATGAACGCACCGGTTCGTTCCAACGCCAAGGCGGAGCTCCTGGCCACGACCGTCGAGCACATCGACATCACCAGCTTCGACGCGCGCCCGATCATCGATTCCATGCGCAAGATGTCGTTCTCCTCGCGCGACACCGCCCGCGCGGCCGACATCTTCAACATGGCCCTGGAAGACGAGACCTGCTCGCCGTGGCTGATTCTGGCCGGTTCGACCTCGGCCGGCGGCTGCATGGACGTCTACCGCGACATGGTGAAGTTCGGCATGGTCGACGCCGTGGTCGCCACCGGCGCCTCGATCGTCGACATGGACTTCTTCGAAGCCCTGGGCTTCAAGCACTATCAGGCCGCCGGCGAGGTGGACGACAACATCCTGCGCTCGCACTACATCGACCGCATCTACGACACCTACATCGACGAAGAAGAACTGCAGGCCTGCGACCACGCCATCTATGAGATCGCCAGCCGCCTGGAGCCGCGCGGCTATTCCTCGCGCGAGTTCATCTGGGAAATGGGCAAGTGGCTGTCGGAAGGCAACGCCAAGAAGCCCGGCTCGCTGATCCAGACCGCCTATGAAGAAGGCGTGCCGATCTTCTGCCCGGCCTTCGTCGACTCATCGGCCGGCTTCGGCCTGGTCAAGCACCAGAAGGAGCGTATGGCCGAGGGCAAGCCCTACATGATGCTGGACGCCATCGCCGACTTCCGCGAACTGACCGACGTCAAGATCGCAGCGGGCACCACGGGCCTGTTCATGGTCGGCGGCGGCGTGCCGAAGAACTTCGCCCAGGACACCGTCGTCTGCGCTGAAATCCTTGGCGTTGACGCCGACATGCACCGCTACGCCGTGCAGATCACGGTGGCCGACGTGCGCGACGGCGCCTGCTCGTCCTCGACGCTGCAGGAAGCCGCTTCGTGGGGCAAGGTCCAGACCACCTACGAACAGATGGTCTTCGCCGAAGCCACGACCGTCGTGCCGCTGATCGGTTCGGACGCCTATCACCGCGGCGCCTGGAAGAAGCGCCAGCCGCGCCGCTGGAACAAGCTGTTCGGCAAGTAAGACCGAAGCGGATCGGAAGGCGCCGCCTTCCGATCCCGCGTTGAAAGACGAGGGCCGGCGGAGCGATCCGCCGGCCCTTTTCCTTAGGCCACGCAACGGCGGTCCACGCCAATCTGGGAACCTCCGGCCGGGCGGCCCGCTTGTCTTGTACGAGCAAGGAGACCATCCATGACCGATCCCGCCGCCGAAAACGAAGACGCCCGCGAGGCCGCCGCCATGGGCGAGAAACCCGATCTGGGCCACGTCGAGGATGCCCTGAAGAAGGCTCTGCAAGGCAGCGATTCAGGGTCCGACACTCGCGCAGGCTCGCTGCGGGGCGGCTCGGCTTCCGGCTCGGAGATCGACCCGGATCAGGACGTCATCAACGCCGACATCGCCCGCCAGGGCCGCGAAATGGCCGAAACTCGAACTCGTCCATCCGGCGGACCGGAACAGGCGCGCAAGTCGACGGGCCAGCCCGGCGACGACGTGGACGCTCCTACCGGGTGAACCGCCTTGCTGCCGCCGCACGGATAGGCCACGGTGCAAATAGTCGCATAGGGATTAAGGACGTAGGCTGAATGAAGCGTAGCGTGGCAACCGCCGTCTTGGCGCTGAGCGTCGGCTTGGCGGCGTGCGATGACCGCAGTCAGGCCGCGCCCGAAGCCGAATCGCTCGCGGTCGCCGCCGCCAAACCAGCGACGGAGGCCGCGCCTGCTGCGGCGGCGCCCGTT
>NZ_DAMCNG010000035.1:0-18905 GCF_032107865.1 Brevundimonas sp. | reverse complement strand
GGCGGGCATCGTGCTGCGGGTCGAGGACGACGGCACCGGCCCCGGGCAGGCGCCCGGCATGCGTAAGCGCATCCTCGAGGCCAACGAGGCCGCCCAGGCCTTCTTCGCCGCCCAGGTGCGCGCCGTCGGCCAGACCCTGCGCCCCGGCCCCATCGCCGTCGGTCAGGTCTTCCTGCCGCGCACCGACCTGGGCGCCCAGGACCACGCCCGCGCCATCGTCGAGGCCGAGGCCATCCGCTCGGGCTTCTACATCTATGGCTGGCGCCAGACGCCGATGGACCTGTCCGTGGTCGGCGTGCGCGCCGACGCCACCCGGCCCGAGATCGAGCAGATCATGCTGGCCGCACCGGAAGGCATGGAGATCGAGGAACTGGAGCGTGAGCTCTTCCTGTGTCGCCGCCGCATCGAAAAGGCGGTGCAGGCCGGCGGCCTGAACGGCTTCTATCTGTGCTCCCTGTCGGCCCGCTCCATCGTCTACAAGGGCATGGTCCGCGCCGAGCTGCTGGGCCAGCTGTATCACGACCTGAACGACCCCAGCGTCGAGTCGGGCTACGCCGTCTTCCACCAGCGCTACTCGACCAACACCTTCCCCGAATGGAAGCTGGCCCAGCCCTTCCGAATGCTGGCCCACAACGGCGAGATCAACACGCTGCAGGGCAACCTGAACTGGATGCGCGCCCACGAGATCCGCATGGCGGCCTCGGCCTTCGGCGACCGCGACCATGAGGTCAAGCCGGTGGTCCAACCGGGCGGTTCGGACTCGGCGGCCCTGGACAATGTCTTCGAGGTTCTGGTCCGCGCCGGGCGTCCCGCCCCCCTGGCCAAGGCCCTGCTGGTGCCCGAGGCCTGGTCCTCGGACGACGTGGTGATGAAGCCCGAACACCGCGCCCTCTACGCCTACTGCAACGCGGTCATGGAGCCGTGGGACGGCCCCGCCGCCCTGTGCGCCGTCGACGGCCGCTGGGTCGTGGCCGGCAAAGACCGCAACGGCCTGCGCCCCCTGCGCGCCGTCGAGACCGTGGACGGCCTGCTGCTGGCGGGCTCGGAGGCCGGTCTGGTCCCCCTGCCCGAGGGGCGTATCAAGCGCCGCCTGCACATCGGCCCCGGCAAGCTGATCGCCGTCGATCTGAAGCATGGCCGCCTCTATGACGAGCATGAGGCCGTCGACGCCCTGGCCGCCGCCCAGCCCTATTCCGACTGGCTGGACAACATGGTCGATCTGGAACCGATCATCGGCCCCGGACCTGAGCCGCGCGCCGCCACCGGCGAGGCCCTGATCCGCCGCCAGATCGCCGCCGGTTTCAGCCGCGAGGATCTGGACCTGCTGCTGGACGCCTTGGTCCGCGACGGCAAGGAGGCTGTGGGGTCCATGGGCGACGACGCCCCGCCCGCCGTCCTGTCCAGCCTGCCGCGCCCGCTGGCGCATTACTTCCGCCAGAACTTCTCGCAGGTGACCAACCCGCCCATCGACCCCCTGCGCGAAGCCGGGGCCATGAGCCTGAAGACCCGCTTCAAGAACCTGGGCAATATCCTGGCCCAGGACGAGGCCCAGACCGAGGTCTTCGTGCTGGACAGTCCGGTCCTGACCACCGGCATGTACCAACGCCTGCTGGGCGTCATCGCCGACGGCTCGACCACGGTGATCGACTGCACCTATCCGCTGCCAGCTGAGGGCGACCGCTCCGGCGCCGGCCTGCGTCAGGCCCTGGACCGTATCCGCGACGAGGCCGAGGCCGCCGCGCGCGACGGCGCCACCCTGATCGTCCTGACCGACGAGCACGCCTCGGCCGAGCGTCTGGCCGCGCCCATGATCCTGGCCACCGCCGGGACCCACGGCCGCCTGATCGAGGCGGGCCTGCGCACCTATTGCTCGCTGGTCGTGCGTTCGGCCGAGACCCTGGACCCGCACGCCTTCGCGGTTCTGGTCGGGGTCGGGGCCACCGCCGTCAATCCGTGGCTGGCGCAGGAGCTGTTCCAGGAACGTCTGGATCGCGGCGCCTATCCGGGCCTGACGCTTCACGACGCCTGCCTCAACTACAAGCACGGCATCGAGGCTGGCCTGTTGAAGGTGCTGGCGCGCAAGGGCATCAGCATCATCTCGGCCTATCGCGGCGGCTGCGAGTTCGAGGTCCTGGGCCTGTCTCGCGCCTTGGCCGCCGAGTTCTTCCCCGGCGCCCCGTCACGCATCTCCGGCATCGGTCTGGCCGGTCTGGAGCAGGCGGCGCTCAAACGTCACACCGTGGCCTTCGGCGCAGCCGTGCCGTCTCCGTCCATGGGCGGCTTCTTCCGCATCCGTGCCGGCGGCGAGGCTCACGCCCATGACGCCAGGACCATCCACCTGTTGCAGGACGCGGTGAACCGCGGCGACTACAAGCGCTTCAAGCAGTATTCCGAGGCCGTGCGCGAACAGCCCGACCTGGCCCTGCGCGACCTACTGGACTTCAAGGACGGCCTGACCCCGGTGCAACTGCACGAGGTCGAGAGCGTCTCGGACATCCGCCGCCGCTTCCTGTCCCAGGCCATGTCCCTGGGCGCCCTGTCGCCCGAGGCCCATGAGACCCTGAACATCGCCATGAATCGGATGGGCGCGCGCGCCGTCTCCGGCGAGGGCGGCGAGGACCCGGCCCGCTATGTCCCGCGCCCCAACGGCGACAACGCCAACTCGGCGGTCAAGCAGGTGGCCTCGGGCCGCTTCGGCGTCACCGCCGAATACCTGAACCAGTGCCGCGAGATCGAGATCAAGGTGGCCCAGGGCGCCAAGCCCGGCGAGGGCGGCCAGCTGCCCGGCTTCAAGGTCACCGAGTTCATCGGCCGGATGCGCCACGCCGTCCCCGGCACCACCCTGATCAGCCCGCCGCCGCACCACGACATCTATTCGATCGAGGATCTGGCCCAGCTGATCTACGACCTGAAGGCGATCAACCCCGACGCCAAGGTCACGGTCAAACTGGTCTCCTCGACCGGCATCGGCGCCATTGCCTCGGGCGTGGCCAAGGCCAAGGCCGACGCCATCCTGATCGCCGGCCACAACGGCGGCACGGGCGCCTCGCCGCAGACCTCGGTCAAGCACGCCGGGATGCCGTGGGAGATCGGCCTGGCCGAGGCGCATCAGGTCCTCAGCCTGAACCACCTGCGCTCCTCCGTCAGCTTGCGCGCCGACGGCGGCATCCGCACTGGCCGCGACGTGGTTCTGGCCGCGCTTCTGGGGGCCGAGGAATACGGCATCGGCACCTCGGGCCTGATCGCCATGGGCTGCCTGATGGTGCGTCAGTGCCATTCCAACACCTGCCCGGTCGGCGTCTGCTCGCAGGACGAGCGCCTGCGCGCCAAGTTCACCGGCACGCCGGAGAAGGTGGTCAACCTCTTCACCTTCATCGCCGAGGAGGTCCGCGAAATCCTGGCCTCCATCGGCGCGCGCACGATCGACGAGATCGTCGGCCGCACCGACCTGCTGCGTCAGACCCGGCGCGGCGGCTCGCATCTGGACGACCGTGACCTCAACCCCCTGCTGATGAAGGTCGACGTCGACCGTCCCGGCCGCTGGGCCGACAAGGTGCGCCGCCCCATCGCCGACAGCCTGGACGCCCTGGTGCTGAAGGACGCGCAGGCCTTCCTCGAACGCGGCCAGACGCTGGAGCTGTCCTATCCGCTGAACAACACCCAGCGCACGGCCGGCGCTGGCGTCTCCTCGGCCATCGTCCGCAAGTTCGGCCCGCAGGGTCCGCAAGGCCGTCTGAAGCTGAAGCTGGAAGGCATCGCCGGTCAGAGCTTCGGCGCCTTTGGCGCGCGCGGCCTGATTCTCGACGTCACCGGCGAGGTCAACGACTACGTCGGCAAGAGCCTGTCGGGCGCCGACATCCACGTCCGCCCCTATGAGTGGCGCGCGGATCAGCAGGTCTGCGGCAACACCACCCTCTATGGCGCCACCTCCGGCCGTCTGTTCGTGGCCGGGGCGGCGGGCGAACGCTTCGCCGTCCGCAACTCGGGCGCCGAGGCCGTGGTCGAGGGTCTGGGCGCGCACGGCTGCGAGTACATGACCGGCGGGCGCGTGGTCGTCCTGGGTTCGGTCGGCTGGAACCTGGCGGCGGGCATGAGCGGCGGCGAGCTGTTCGTCCTCGACGCCGACGGTCGCGCGGCTCAGGCCCTGAACGGCGACATGGCCGGGGTCGGCGCTATCGACGTCGAAGCCGAAGCCCGGCTGAAGGCCCTGGTCGAGGCCCACGCCGCCGCCACCGCCTCGCCCCTGGCCCGCCGCATCCTCAGCGACTGGTCGACCTACGCGCCGCGCTTTGTGCGCATCGCCCCCAAGACCGTCCTCGCCGCCGAGGCCGCAAACACCGACGTCAGGCTGGCCCAACCGGCCTGACGCCGCCTTCCCTTGCTCTCACTATGAAAAAGGGGGCGGCTCTCGCCGCCCCCTTCTATTGGCGTCATCTTCCGACGCGGCGGTCTCGAAGACCGTCAGTCGTTCCGATAGGTCACGCCGCCCTTCATCACATATTTGACGTGCTCCAGCGTGGTCACGTCGCTCAGCGGATCACCCGAGACGGCGATGACATCGGCCGCGTAGCCGGGCGCCAGACGCCCGATCTCGTTCTGCAGGCGGAAGTGGGTCGCCGCGCCGACGGTGGCGGCGCGGACGGCTTCCAGCGGGGTCAGACCCGCCTGAACCAGCAGGGCGAACTCCTTGGCGTTTTCACCATGCGGCGAAACGCCGGTGTCGGTGCCGAAGGCGATCTGGATGCCGGCGCGGTGGGCGCGGCGCGCCATGTCCAGCATCTGCGGACCGGCTTCCAGCGACTTCTTGCGCTGGTTCGGCGTGAAGAAGCTCTCCGGACGGGAGGCCTCGCGGGCGACGAAGTCGCCGGCCAGCAGGGTCGGCACCAGCCAGCCGTTGTTGGCCTTGAAGATGCGGATAGATTCGTCGTCCAGGAAGGTGCCGTGTTCGATCGAGTCGCCGCCGGCGCGCAGGAAGCTGTTGATGCCGTCCGTGCCGTGGGCGTGGGCGGTCACCGTGCGGCCCATGAAGTGCGCGGTCTCGACGATGGCCTGCAGCTCTTCATTGGAGAACTGCTGGTTCAGGCCGGCGCCGGTGTCCGACAGCACGCCGCCCGTGGCCGTGATCTTGATGATGTCGGCGCCCGCGCGCACGCGCTCGCGCACCGAGCGACGGCAATCGTCGGCGCCCGAGCAGACGCCGTTCTGGCGCAGCACAGGGACCAGGGCGCTGCTCACGCCGTTGGCGTCGCCGTGGCCGCCGTGCGGCGTCACCGTACCGGCCGAGACTAGCAGACGCGGGCCGGGAATCTTGCCCGCCGCGATCCCGTTGCGCAGGGCCACGACGGCGTCGCTGGCGCCGCCCAGATCGGCGACGGTGGTGAAGCCGGCGCGCAGCGTCACCAGGGCGTAGGCCGCGCCCTGAACGGCGGAGTCGGCAGCGGTGTTGGTGAAGCGAGCGACACGGTTGCCCTCGCCCTGCTGGTTGGTGATGTGGACGTGGCTGTCGATCAGGCCCGGCAGCACGAACTTGTCCGACAGGTCGACCACGTCGCCTTGGCCGACGAAGCCGTTGACGATCTCGCGCACGCGACCGTTCTCGATCACCAGGGTCTGGTTCTGGGTCACGCGGCCGGTGGCCGGATCAGCCAGCAGGCGCCCGGCGTGAATGTAGGAGACGCTCGGAGCGGCGGCGGCCTGTTGCGCCACGGCCGGGGTTGAAGCGAGAAGAGCGGCCGCAAGGCCGACGACCCATGATTTCTTAGATGACAACTGCACTGTGCTCCTCCACGCGGCGATAGGTCGCCGCCCCATTTGAAATATTGCCGACCCAAGGCCGGGATCAGGTGCGGCGGGACGGGCGCCCCGCCGCTATGGCTTCAGACCGCCTTGCGGAGATCAGAAGGTCTTGGTGACCGCGACCGTGTAGTAGCGGCCAATGGTGTCGTAGTTCTGCGCGTCGTAGGTGCCGCGGACGTCCCCTACTTGCGGCGGCGCTTCATTGAACAGGTTGGTCACGGTGAAGCGCAAGGACGTGTCGTAAGGCAGCGTCACTCGGGCGTTCAAATCGAACACGTCATAGGCGTCCACGCCGCGCGCGGTGCTGGTCGGCGAGGTCACGCGGGCGCTGTTGATCATCTCCGACATGTGGCGCCAGCGCAGGCCGACGTTCCAGCTTTCACGCGAGTAGGTGACGCTGGTCGACGCCTTCCATTCGGGGTGCGCCTGTCCGGCGTTGGCCTCGATCGCCGTGCCCCAGGTGCCGGCGTAGTCGTACGTCGGCGCGCCCGGCAGGGCCTGGATCTCGAAGCTGTTCAGATAGCTGATCGCCGAACTGACGCTGAGCTGCCCCTCGTCCGGCAGACCGACATCGCCCAGGTGCAGGCGCCAGTCCAGTTGCAGGTCGATGCCGGTGACATTGAACTGGCCCAGGTTCAGCAGAGGCTGACGCGGGTTGATCATGTAGCCGTCATTGGTCCCGCGATCCTGCAGGGTGCAGTAGTAGTTGTTCGGATCGAACGTCGGGTTGTTGCCCCCGTCGTTGAAGCAGTAGCGAATGCCGTTGCCGACGCCCAGGACGCCGACCGCATCGGCCACCTTGATCTGATACCAGTCGATCGAGGCGCTGATGTTGCTCAGCCACGGCGACTGGAAGGTCGGCTGCAGCACCGTGCCGAACGAATAGGTGTCGGCCGTTTCCTCTTCCAGGTCAGGGTTGCCGCCGGTCAGGGCGAACACCTGGGCGGCGCCGAACTGGAAGTCGTTGATCAGGGCCGAGGGCACGCCCAGGGAGACGCACAGCGCCTTGACCTTTTCAGCGTTGGGCCCGTTGCGGAACGAGCTGCGGTAGTCGCAGGGGTCGCCGTTGGTGTTGCTGGCGGACGGCGTGCCGATGTCGACCGTCGCCGACGAGACGGGCGAATACAGCTCGCCCACGCTGGGGGCGCGGACGGCGCGGTTGTAGCCGCCGCGCAGGCGCACCACGTCGTTCACCTGCCAGTTCAGGTCAGCCTTGTAGGCATGGACGCCGCCGACCGAGCTGTAGTCGGAAAAGCGGTAGCCCAGGTCCATTTCCAGCGACTTGACGAAGGGCAGGTCGCGCAACAGCGGCACCAGGAACTCGGCGAAGACCTCCGTCGTATCGACATTGCCGGACGAGGCCCGCAACTCGCTGTAACCCAGGATGTCGCTGGTGCCGTCAGGCTGGTCCAGGGCGCCGTCGGGACGGAAGTCGAAGTGGTTGTAGCGATAGCCCAGGCCGGCGGCGAAGCGCACCTCGCCCGCCGGCAGGTTGAACAGCCCGCCCTGCATCGACGCCTCGGCCATGCGCTGAGTCAGCTCATTGGTGTTGGTGGTGCTGCGCCGCACATAGTCCACGCACGCGGCCGACGGATCATGATTGCCGAAGGGGTTGAAGCCCCCGGCGCAGAATTCCGACCCGCCGGTGGGGCTGTAGAGCAGGCGCGTGATGGCCGAGCGGCTGACGCCCCCGCTCTGAACGTTGTCGAAGTCAGCCTTGGACGCGCTGGCGTAGGCTTCCCAGGTCCAGTCCTTGTAGCCGACCTGGCCCGACAGGCCGCCAATGAACTGATAGACGTTGTAGGCGTAGGATTGCAGGCGCTCGCCCGCAAAATCCAGATCCTTCCACAAGGCGAAGTCCGCCGTGGGGTTGGGCCGGGACGCCAGGATGTGGGCGAAATCAGCTCCGATGTACGGGTTGGTCACCGGCGCCGACAGGGCATAGGCCAGACCTGCCAGGGTTGGGTTGAAAGTGCCCTCAGATTCATAACTGGTCAGCGAACCTTGCAGGAAGAAGTCGATCTCCGGCGTGATCTGATAGTCGACGCGACCGAACAGCGAATAGCGTTCATTCTCGTTCTGGATACGCCCGCGGTTCCAGCCCCACAGCATGTTGGTGCCGGCGGCGTTCAGGAAGTGGTTGTCGGTCTCGGGATCCTTCAGGTTCATCACGGGCGAGGCGCCGCCCAGGTTGAACAGGGTCTGGTCGCCGGTGTTGAAGCCGATCTGGCCGTTATAGAAGGCGCCGGCGCCCAGCACCGGATTGACGCCGTACTGGCCCACGAAGACGTCGTTCACGGCGCTCAGCGTCGGCCGGTTGCTGCCGAACCAGGCCGCCCCCTGAGAGATGATGGCGGTGTTCGACTGACGGTTGCGCACGAAATAGTAGTCGCGCTTCGACTGATAGGCGACGTCGCGCATGGAGTAGTCGAGCGAGATCACCGCCCGGCCGCGCCCCTCGGCGAAGGCGTCGCCCGCCGTGATCGACGTGCGGAAGGTCTCGCCGTCGCCGTAGTCGCTGATGCCGTACTGGGATGCGACCGTCACCCCGCTGAAGTTGCGCTTCAGGATGAAGTTGACCACGCCCGCAGTGGCGTCCGAACCATAGGCGGTCGAAGCGCCGCCAGTGATGACCTCGACATTGCCGATCAGGGCTTCGGGAATGATGTTCAGGTCGACCGAGCCGTCCGGGTTGGACGGCTGAAGACGCTTGCCGTCCAGCAGCAGCAAGGTGCGCTTGGACCCCAGGCCGCGCAGGCTGGCGTAAGCCTGGCCGCCGTTCAGCGAGGTGGAGGACGACCCAGCCGTGCTCTGGCCCATGGCGCCCGAGAACTGGGGCATCTGGGTCAGGGCCTTTTCAACCGTGACCTGCCCTGTGTTCTCGATGGCTTCAGTGGTGACGGAGACCAGCGGGCTGTTCGAAGCGTAGTCGCGGCGGGCGATACGCGAGCCTGTAACGACGATTTCACTGACTTCAACGGCTGCGCCCGGATCTTCGGACGCTTCCTGGGCGACGGCGACGTTCGCCGCGCTCATCAGGGCTACTGACGCGCACCCGCCTGCCAGCAGGACACGATACATCGCGGGGCTACGACCCCGAAAACCACTAGAAAACATGAAATCCCCTCTGTTGCTGACGTTTGCACCCGCGCCCCTCAGCGCGAGTCGATCCCCAAAAAGCGCCCCCTTTTCGCCACTTTATTTCACGCGAAAAATTTCTCCATATGACCGGCTTTGATATTTAAAATTCGAAATAATTTTCGAAATCTGGCGTCAATTGCAGAATTGATCCTCACTCCAGAGCGAATCCTGTGATGCTTTGAGGGAAAAATCACATGCGATGAGCGGGTCGAAGACGGTCGAATTAGCCGCCCGACAGGCAAGACCTAGCCGCTCGAGGATTCTGGTCGTCGGTTGAAATTGGCTAGGAGGCGCCTAGGCCTCGACATTCCTGAAGGGTCGGATGAGCAGCAGCAGACCCAAGACCGAGACGCTGGCGACCACGCCCATCATCGCAAAATAGGTTGCGGGCGACATGAGACTCCAGGTCGATCCGACCAGACCCGCCAGCAGGTTCCCCGCAAAGGCGGCCAGGAACCACGCGGCGATCATAGTCGCCGTCATCTGCACCGGCGCCAGCCGCCCGAACAAGCCCAGCCCAACGGGCAGGATAAACAGCTCGCCGCTGGTCAACAGAACGAAGAAGACCACAAGCCACAACCAGTGGACAGCCCCCTGCCCCGCCAGCGTCGCGACCACCGCAAGGCCGAAGAAGGCGCCCGCGACCAGGGCCGCGCCCGTCGCCATCCGGGCCAGGGACGACATCCCCCGTCCCTTGCGCGCAGATCGATCCCAGGCGGTGACCAGGATCGGCGTCAGCAGGAAGACCAGCAGGGGATTCAGCGACTGGAACCAGGTCATGGGAATAGTCCAGCCGCCCAACGATCGGTCCACGTCGCTGCCGATCCACAAGGCCAGGGTGTTGCCAACCTGCTCATAGGCGATGCGGAACACGACTACGGCCAGGATCACGCCGCCGAACAGCATCAGAGACGACCGCCCCAGTCCCCCGCCCTTGATCTTCTCTTCCCGCGCCGCGCGCGGCGGATCGGCCGGCAGATAGCGCCCGCCCAGCAGATAGATGGTCAGACCCGCCGCCATGCCGACCCCGGCCAGGGCGAAACCCCAGTGCCAGCCGTAGATCTCGCCTACCGCGCCGCAGACCAGCGGCGCCATGAAGGCCCCCAGGTTCACGCCCATGTAGTAGATGTTGTAGGCGCTGCCGCGACGCGGATCGTCGGGCTTGTACAGCCCCGCCACCTGCCCCGGCAGGCTAGGCAAGAACAGGCCGTTTCCGATCGCGATGACCGCCAGCGCTGGATAGAAAAGCGCCTCCGACGCCATCATGAAGTGGCCGGCGATCATGATGGATGCGCCCATGACCACCGAGCGGCGACGCCCCAGCCAGCGATCCGCCAGCACCCCGCCGAAGATGGGGGTCAGATAGATGACCGCCGTATAGACGCCGTAGATGATCGACGCCCGCCCCTGCTCGATCAGCAAGGTCGTGGTCATGTAATAGACCAGCAGCGTCCGCATGCCGAAGAAGGAGAACTTCTCCCACATCTCGGTCAGGAACAGGACGGTCAGCCCGCGCGGCTGACCCAGGAAGCTCTTTTCACTGGCGGCGATGGTCATGACGCTCGGCTTCCCCTCCGGCCGTGATGGCGATGCGCGGTCCCGCCCGTTCGCAACGAGACCGCGCCCCCAGACTTAGAAATAGGCCTGGATAGTAAAGCCTATGGTGCGCGGCTGAACCGTGATCCAGCTTTCGGGCGCTGTGATGCTGGCAGGGCTGGCCAGGACGCGGCCGTCGTCGTCGAACAGGTTGCGCACGAAGATCGAGGCCTCGATCGGACGGCCCGGCAGGCGAACCCCTGCCGTCAGATTGACCAGGTGATAGTCGCCGTACTCGCGGTTGTTGGCGTTATCCGTGTCAAAGCGCGTGTTCATCTTGCCGGTGTAGCTGTAGTCGAACCGAGCATAGGCGTCGCGCGGCTCGAACACCGTGAAGGCCTGACGCGCGCCGGCGCTGATCTGCTCGCGGGCCACGCCCGGCACATGATCCCCATCCGACCAGGTGGTGAAGGGCACGTCCTCGGTCAGTGTGGAATCGGTCAGGCCCACCGTGCCGTAGACGTCCAGGGCGTCGTTGACGGCGAAGCGGGTCTCGATCTCGGTCCCGATGCTGCGCGCCTTGCCCGCATTGGTGCGGAACGAGAAGGAACAGGACGGCAGGCTCATCGTCGTCTGGATGTCGGTCCAGTCGATGTAATAGACGCTGGCGTTGACGGTCAGGCGACGATCCATGAACTGGTTCTTGGAGCCGACCTCATAGTTCCAGACCGAGTCCGAACCGAAACTGCCCGGCGTCTCCTTCAGGCCCAGCTTGTCCAGATCGGCGCGGCACAGGTCGGCCGGAACCGTGGTGTTGACCCCGCCCAGCCGGAAGCCCTTGGACGCCTGGACATAGATCATGTTGTCGCGCGTGGCGTCGAACGACAGGTTGAACTTGGGCGTCACGCCGTCTTCGGAGAACTCACCCGCATAGCGCGACACGCCGCCGTTCAGCAGACCGGACGAGAAGGTCTCGTACTCCTCACTGAAGTCGAAATAGCGCAGGCCCGCCGTCGCCGTCAGGCGCGGCGTGATCTTGTAGGAGATCTCGCCGAACACCGCCTTCTGCTCCTGACGGATGTTCTGGAAGCCGTAGAAGGCCTGATCTACGCCCGGCGCGCCAAAGTCCGACGACGGGGCGCCGACATGGGCGTCCAGCCCCGGTACGACGCCGTCCTGCGTATAGTCGCGCTTGCGGTCCTGATAGAAGACGCCGGCGATGTAGTTCAGCCGACCCTCGCCGCTGGAGGCGATCCGCAGTTCCTGCGAGAAGTCCTCGATCTCGGTCGTATCGACCAGGGGCGCGGGCGAATCCAGACCCAGGGCCGCCTCGGTCAGGAACTCCAGACTGGTGCGGTTGGTGTTCTTCTTCTTCAGGAAGGAGGTCGAGGAATTGATCGAGGCCCAGCCCAGATCATAGTCCAGCGCCGCGTTGAAGATGTTGATCCGGTCGGTCAGGCCGTCGAAGGCGCGGATATTGCGCTCAAACGGCGCCGACTGGCTGGCGCGCGAGCCCGTCTCCAGCTCGTGGTACATATAGGTCAGGTTGGCGCGAAGCTCGGGACTGATCTGGGCCCCCAGCTGCAGACGAGCGCCGGTCGTGGTGGCGTCGTTCTGGTTGTCCTCACCCGTCGCGGTATTGTCGATATAGCCGCCCTGATAGGTATGATAGGCGACCGCGCGCAGGGCCACGGCGTCCGTGACCAGCGGCAGATTGACCATGCCCTTGGCGCTGTAGTTGGCTTCGCCATGACGGGTGTGCGAGGCCGACCCTTCCGCCGACGCCGAGAAGTCCGTCAGGTTCGGCTTGTTGGTGATGATGCGGATGGCGCCGCCCATGGCGCCCGAACCGTAGAGCGTGCCCTGAGGCCCGCGCAGCACCTCGACCCGCGACAGGTCATAAAGGCCGAGGTCCGGGTTGAAGCCGTTCACCGAGATCGGCGTCTCGTCAATATAGACGCCGACCGTCTCCTTGTTCTGGGGCTCGTCGTTGCGAACGCCGCCGGTCGACACCCCGCGCAGGGCGATGGTCGACAGGCCCGGCCCCTGGGACACCATGGACAGGCTGGGCACCGACGCCACCATATCGACCAGGCTGTTCTTGCCCGTTTCCATGATCTCGGCGGCGGACAGGGCGGCGACCGAGTTGGCCACGTCCTGAAGATTTTGCGACCGCTTCTGCGCCGTGACCACGATGTCGTCGACCGTGGTGGCCGGGTCCGCCGCAGCCGCCGCAGAAGCCGATTGCGCCGCCGCCGGCGAAGCCGCCAGAGCCAGCACCACCGCCAGAGAACTCACGCCCAGATATTTCGTCTTGCCGCTCATCTTGGTTCTCCCTCCCAAAATCATCATGACCTCAGCCCCACACGGTCCGGTCGAACAGGCTCAGCCGGCGCCCGTCGTGGCGCACGGCGGCGTCCGCCGGATTCTTCAGCAGCAGGGACACGTCCAGATCGACGACCTCGCACAGCGTGCCGACCAGATAGGCCGGCGCCATGGCCAGGCCCGATCCCATCATGCAGCCGACCATCAGGCGCATCCCCCGCGTCTCAGCCTCGCGCGCCAGAGCCAGGGCCTCGGTCAGGCCGCCGGTCTTGTCGAGCTTGATGTTGACGAAGGCGTAGCGGCCTTCCAGCCGGTCCAGATCGGTGCGGTCCTGGCAGGACTCGTCGGCGCACAGCGGCGCCGGCCCGGTATAGCCGTCCAACTGCTCGTCCTCGCCGCGCGGCAGGGGCTGCTCAATCATGAAGACGTCCAGCGCGGCCAGTTCCGGCGCCAGGGCGTTCAGTTGCTCCAAAGTCCAGCCGCCGTTCACGTCCACGAACAGGCGCACATCCGGCAAGGTCTGGCGCACCGCCCGCACGCAGGCCATGTCGTTCGGCCCGCCCAGCTTCAGCTTGATCATGCCCGCATAGCGGTGGGTCGCGGCCAGACGCGCGGTTTCCTCCGGCGTTTCGATGCCGATGGTCACATCCGAATCCAGCTGATCCGGCGCGTTCAGCCCGGTCAATTCCCAGATCGAGCGACCCGCAGCCTTGGCCTCATGGTCCCAGAAGGCGCAGTCCAGGGCGTTGCGCGCCGGCCCCGCCGGCAGACGCGACTGCAGGGCGATGCGATCCACCAGGCCCGCCTCGATATCGGGGGCGATGGCGGCGAGCGCGTTCAGCACCGCCTCGGCGGTATGGCCGAACATCGGCATGGGACAGGCCTCGCCCCGACCGACCACGCCGCCGCCTTCCAGGGCCACCGCGACCACGTCCAGGCCCGAGATTTCACCGAACGACACACGGAACGGCGTCGTCAGGTCCAGGCGCCGCTTCAAGGCTGTGAGCTTCACGATCCCTCCCAGAACTCGTTTTGCATTCACAGCAATATTCGTGAAATTTTGCACATGGCAAGAACAGATTTTGCAAAATCTGCATGCCAAATTTCACCTTGCGCAAAATCGCACCCCGCATCTCAGCGAGATGCGGGGTCAAACCCTTCTGGAACAAAGGAAATCCGCCAGCGCCCGTCGCTTGGCGCGGCGGCTATTCGTCGCCGGCCATCGGGAAGGCCGCCCAGGCCTCACGCGAAAAGGCGCGGCTCTCGAAGGCGTCATAGCCGCGTCCGCCGCCGTGGAAGTATGTCACCAGCACCTCCGCCGGCTGGTTCACGGCGACGACGCTGTGCCAGGCCGAGGAGTCCATATGCATGGCGTCGCCTTCCTCGAGCAGGACCGGCTCCTGCCCTTCGACATAGGCCACCGCCGTCCCCTTGATGACATAGACGACCTTCTCGCCGGGATGGCGCACGAACTCCGATTCCCAGACGCTGACCGGCTGGAAATGGAAGTGGCCGCAATCGAGCGCACGTGTCTCATCCGATCCGAACAGATAGTGGACCATGGCGTCGCAGAACCGCTCGGGACGTCTTTCCGGCGCCCGATCCACCGTCAGCCGCGCCACGCCGCTGGCGGCCGGCGGCGTCCCTCCCCGGCCTGGACCGCTGGATGCCTCTTCGACCTCGCTCGGGGCGTCGCCCAGCAGGCGCTCGACCGGAACGTCCAGAGCCTTGGCCAGCAGATGCATCTTGTCGACCGTCAGCCGCAACCGCGTATTCTCGATCCGCGACAGGGACGAGGTCGGAATGCCGGTCAGTTGCGACAGCTGATCCAGCGTCAGCTTGCGGCTCTTGCGGATACGGCGCAGCGCCGCGCCGCCTGTGGCGGCTTCATCATCGACCGGCGGAAGGTAGGGGCGCGTCATGCCCTGTTCCTACGGTTGCTTCGCCGCCCTGACCAGCCGCAGGTCTCTGAAATTGAACGATGGGTCAGTGCGCGCCGAGACGGGAGCCATTTCGATGTCGCGAACCTGGCCGCGCGGATCGAGCCGGAAGTTGACATAGGCGTCGGCGTTCAGCGCCCGGTCGCTCCAGGCGGCGATAAAGCGGTCGCCGTCGACGTGCCGCAGCCGCCCCGTCATCGCCTTCGAGCCCAGGTCCATGACCAGATTCTCGCCCTCCAGCCGAACCTCGACCGGACCGAACCAGGCGTCGTCATAGCGTCCGGCGTACTGCGCCAGGGGCAGGGCCGGACGCGGCGTTTCTCCCGCCGCAGCCGCCTCGGTCCCGGCGACCGCCGTGTCCGCCTGGGCGGCGCGAATGGCGGCCACCTCCGCCCTGCCCTGATCGGCGATGGCGCGCACCGGGCTGGGGTTGAACTTCAACGCGGCCAGTTGCTGTGCGATGGCGCGGGCGGCGCCGCTGGTCTTGTTGGTCATGACCATGACACCGAAACCGTCGTCAGGATAAAGGCTCAGATAGCTGACCATGCCGGGCAGGCCGCCGCCGTGCTGGACCTCGCGACGACCGAAGCTGTCCTGCACCATCCAGCCCAGGGCATAGGCGCTGAAGGCCGTCCCGGCCTGATAGGGCGATGCCGCACGTCCGAGCGGCATCAGGGTGACCGGACTGAACAAATCCGCGCGGCGCACAGCGTCCAGTTCAGGCCCCTTGGCCGGATCAAGATTGAAGGCCATCCATTGCGCCATGCCGCGCGCGTTGCAGAAGATGCCGCCCGCCGCCAGGGTGATATCCGGCAAGGGGAAATCCACTGTCGTCAGCTGACCGTCAGCATAATCATGCGCCAGCGATCGCGCCGCGCCCGGCGCCAGCTGCTTCTGGTCCGGCACGCAGCCGTTCATGTCCAGACGGGTCAGAAAGCGGGACTGAATCTCATCCTGCCAAGACCGCCCCGACACGCGCTCGATCAGGTCGCCGGCGACGATGTAGAGCAGGTTGTCGTAGGCGAACTCCGTACGGAAACTGGACTTGGGCTCCAGATGCGCCAGCGCCTGATAGACCTGCGCCTTGTTCGCCTTGCCTTCCGTCAGCATCACCAGATCGCCGGCGTAAGGCGCCAGCCCCGATCGATGGCTGACCAGATCGCGAATGGTGAACTCGCGCGTCACCCACGCATCCGACAGGCGGAACTCAGGCACATAGTCGATGACCGGGTCATCCCAGTCCAGCCGACCTTCCTGCTCCAACTGGGCGATCACCGTGGTGGTGAAGGCCTTGGAGATCGACCCGATGCCGAACAGGGTGTCCGCGTTGACAGGCGTCTGCGTCCGATAATCCACGACGCCGTAGCCCTTCAGATAGGGCGCCTGCCCCGGCTGGATCACCGCGATGGCGACGCCTGGGATTTCAAACGACGCGAGCGCCGTCGTGACGACCTCGTCAATCTGCCGCTCGCTGATGGTGCGATCGGGCTCGGCCGCAGCCACGCCTCCTCCGGCCGCCAAGACCGCAAGCCCAACAAATGCACCGGAATTGCGTAGCAGTGACATCATGATCGCCTCCCTTGCACGAAGGCTGGCTTCATTTTGCTATTTCTGCAAGAAAATAGCGCCGCCCTCAGCACGATTTCCCAGGAACACCATGCTCGCAGCGGTCGTCACAAATGGCGAGGTCAAGGAAAAGGCCCTCCGAAAAATCCGAAGGGCCTCATGCAAATTCAGCTCTACATCAACCGCTTAGCGGCGCATTCCGGAAAGCTCCCGGAACGTCTGAATTATTCCCACTCGATCGTGCCGGGCGGCTTCGACGTCACGTCGTAGACGACGCGGTTGACGCCGCGGACCTCGTTGATGATGCGCGTGGCCGTCTTGGCCAGCACATCCCAGGGGAACTGGTAGAAGTCGGCCGTCATGCCGTCGGTCGAGGTGACGGCGCGCAGGGCCAGCACCTTTTCATAGGTGCGGGCGTCGCCCTGGACGCCGACCGTCTTGACCGGCAGCAGCACGGCGAAGGCCTGCCAGATGTCGTCGTACAGGCCCGCCTTGCGGATCTCGTCCAGGTAGATGGCGTCCGCGTCCTGAAGCGTGGCGACAGCCTCCGGCGTGATCTCGCCGGGGATGCGGATGGCCAGGCCCGGTCCGGGGAACGGGTGGCGACCGACGAAGGCGTCCGTCAGGCCCAGTTCGCGGCCCAGGGCGCGGACCTCGTCCTTGAACAGCTCGCGCAGGGGTTCGACCAGCTTCAGCTTCATGAAGTCCGGCAGACCGCCGACGTTGTGGTGGCTCTTGATGACGTGCGAGGGGCCGCCGGTCGGGGACACGCTCTCGATCACGTCGGGATAGAGGGTGCCCTGGGCCAGGAAGGCGGCGCCTTCAATCTTGGCGGCTTCGCGGTCGAAGGTCTCAATAAAGACGCGGCCGATGGTCTTGCGCTTGGTTTCCGGGTCGGAAATCCCAGCCAGTTCACCAAGGAATTCCTTCGACGCATCAACGTGCACCAGCGGAATGTTATAGTGCTCGCGGAACAGGGTCGTGACCTGATCGGCCTCGCCCTTGCGCATCAGGCCGGTGTCGACGAAGACGCAGGTCAGCTGGTCGCCGATGGCTTCGTGGATCAGCACGGCGGCAACCGATGAGTCGACCCCGCCCGACAGGCCGCAGATGACCTTGGCGTCGCCGACCTGTTCGCGGATCTTGGCGATCTGCTCGTCGCGATAGGCGGCCATGGTCCAGTCGCCGGTCAGGCCCGCCACGCCGTGGGTGAAGTTCTTCAGCAGCTGAGCGCCGCGCGGAGTGTGCACCACCTCGGGGTGGAACTGCACGCCGTAGATCTTGCGCGTCTCATCGGCGATGGCGGCGAAGGGCGCGCCTTCCGAGGTGGCGATGACGTGGAAGCCTTCCGGCAGGGCGGTCACGCGGTCGCCGTGGCTCATCCACACCGGCTCGCGGTGATCGAGGGCGCCGATGCCTGCGAACAGGGGGCTGTCCTTGGTGATGACGATCTCGGCGCGGCCGAATTCGGCGTGGTGGCCGCTCTCGACCTTGCCGCCCAGCTCGGCGCAGATCAGTTGCTCGCCGTAGCAGATGCCCAGGATCGGCGCGCCGTAATCAAAGACCGCGCGGTCGACGCGCGGGCTGTCGGCGTCGGTCGTCGAGTCCGGGCCGCCCGACAGGATGATGGCCTGCGGCTGCATCGCCGCCAAAGCCTCGCCGGCCTTATTGTAGGGATGGATTTCGCAATAGACGCCGGCCTCGCGCAGGCGGCGCGCGATCAGTTGCGTCACCTGACTGCCGAAATCGACGATGAGCACCTTCTGGTGTTGGGTCGGCTGGGTCATGAGGTCGAATCCGGGGCGAGCGATTGGGCGAGGGTTTGGCCCTGAAGGGCCGGAATTTCAAGGGCGGCGAGGCCGTGATCCGTCAGCACTGCGATCAAACCGTCCACAGCGCGCGCCAGGTTCTCGTCCACCAGATGCAGGGTCGAGGTCCAGTCGTGCAGGCCGGTCAGTTCGGCCTTGCCGTCCGACACCCCGCGCAGCGCGACCAGAGGCAGGCCGAAGGTCTGGGCCGCGCGGACCAGCGCCCAGGTCTCCATGTCCACCATCTCGGCGTCGATAGCGTCATAGGCGGCGCCCGAGACGACGTTTCCGCCCGTCGACAGGCGCGCGGTCGGCACGTCAGGGATGGGGCACGGCAGCGGCAAGACAGCAGGCATGTCCAGCAGCGGCGTCACGCCTTTGGGAAAGCCCAGCGCGCTGGCGTCCATATCGCGATAGGCCACGGACGACGCCTGATAGACCGCTGCATGATCCAGCACGCGCGACCCGCATGAGCCCAGCGACAGGATCAGATCCGGCGTCTCTCCCCTCGCCTCCAGCCGCGCCAGAGCCGCCGTCAACGCCACCGCTCCCTCGACCGGACCGATGCCGGTCATCAAGGGGTCGATACGCGCGCGCAGGTGGTCGCCGTATTCCGCAGGAGCCGCCATCACCGGCAGGACCGTGACGGCGCCATAGCGCTCAAGCCTCATGAAGCGCGCTCAAACAGGGCGATGAAGAAGCCGTCCGTGCCCGTGGCGGCGGGCGACAGACGCAGGCGGTGGCCTTGCGCCAGCGCGGTCAGGCGCTCGCGCCCCGCCTCGGTCAGGTCCGC
>NZ_DAMCNG010000034.1:15213-19351 GCF_032107865.1 Brevundimonas sp. | reverse complement strand
CGGTGCTGGCCCTGGCGACAGGCGCCTGTCAGAGATCGACTGAACCGCAGGCGCCGGAACCGCGCGAGCCTTCACGTCAGGCGCCGGCCGTCGCAACCGAGACGCAACCCAGCCCGACGCTGGCGGCGGTGCGTCAGCGCGGACGCTTGAACTGCGGCGTGCACGAGGGCCTGGTCGGTTTCGCCTATACGGACAATCGGGGCGCCTGGCGGGGCTTTGACGTTGATTTCTGCCGCGCCACGGCCGCCGCCATCTTCGGCGACCCGGACGCCGTGCGTTTCGTGCCGTTGACGGCGGAACTGCGGTTCGACGCCTTGCGAGAGGGGCGCGTGGACGTCCTGTGGCGCAACACGTCCTGGACCATGAGCCGCGATGTCGGCGGGCAGCTCAGCTTCGCCGGGATCAACTATTACGACGGCCAGGGTTTCATGGTGCGACGCGCGCTCAATCTGAGCAGCGCGGCTGAGTTGAACGGCGCCCGCATCTGCGTCCAGTCCGGTTCGACGACCGAGCTGAACGCCGAGGACTACTTCCGCCGACGGGGCATCGAGTATCGCGCCGTCGTCGTCGCCACCGAGGGCGAGGCGCGCCAGGCCTATGCGCGCGAGGAGTGCGACGCCTTCACCGCCGACATCTCGGCTCTGGCGGCGGCGCGCACGACCCTGCCGAACCCGCAACAGCATGTCATCCTGCCGGACGTGATCTCGAAAGAGCCTCTGGGGCCGGTGGTGCGCAGCGGTGACGACCGCTGGACCGCAGTGATCCGTTGGACGCTCAACGCCCTGATTTTGGCCGAGGAATTGGGCGTGACGCGTGAGAATGCCGCAGACATGGCCAAGAATTCCGCGGACCCCAGGGTGAGGCGCCTTCTGGGTGATGAAGGTGACTTCGGACCCAGCCTCGATCTGTCGAGAACATGGGCTAAAGACGCCGTTTCTGCGGGCGGGAATTACGGAGAGATATTCAACCGGAATCTGGGCGCGCAGTCGTCTCTGGATCTTGAGCGAGGATTGAATGCTCAATGGTCATCGCGACCTAGTGGGTTGATCTATGGCCTTCCTGTCCGTTAGTCCAAAGGGGAGGGAATAGGGAAAGGGACCGGATGGAGATCACGGCCAAGCGCGGACTGCCGCTTCATGTGTTGATGCTGATCGGATTTCTGGTCGGTCTCACGGGAGGCCTCATCGTCAATCTGACCGTCGGCGGGGACGCCGGTTGGGTGCAATGGCTGACCTCCAACATCACAGGGCCGGCGGGGCAGATATTCCTGCGTCTGCTGTTCATGCTGGTTCTGCCGCTGCTGTTCTCGGCCCTGGTCATCGGGGTGGCCGAGATGGGCGACCTGAAGGCGCTGGGCCGGGCTGGGTCTAAGAGCCTGGGCTTCACTGTCTTCATTTCCGCTGTCGCCGTGCTGATCGGCATGGTGATGGTCAATGTCTTCCGGCCCGGCGACGGGGTTGATCCGGCGCTGGCGCAACAACTGCTGGACCAAGGCCGTGCGGGCGCAGCGTCCATCGTCGGCAATGCGCCCAAGTCGGTGCAGGCGGGCGACTTCTTTCTGGAGCTGATCCCGTCCAACGTCTTCACGGCGGCGGCCGAGAACCAGATCCTGCCGGTCATGGTCTTCGCCCTGTTCTTCGGCGTCGGCCTGGTCATGACCAAGAGCCCGGCCACCGACCGGCTGCAACAGACGATCGAAGGCCTGTTCGAGGTGATGATGAAGCTCATCAACCTCGTCATCCGCATCGCGCCGATCGCCATCGCCTGTTTGATGTTCAACCTGGCGGCCCTATTCGGCTGGGAGTTGCTGATCCGCCTGGGCGCCTTCGTCGCCGTGGCTGTGGGGGCCATGGCGATCCATATGTTCGTGGTCTACCCGCTGATGATCTGGCTGTTCGGCGGCATGTCGCCGTTGAAGTTCTTCCGCGACATCCGCGAGGCCATGGTGGTGTCCTTCTCTACCGCCTCGTCGAACGCCAGCCTGCCGGTGTCGCTGCGCGTGGCCGAACAGGAACTGGGTCTGCCGCGCAAGATCGCCCGCTTTGTCCTGACCGTCGGCGCCACCGCCAATCAGAACGGCACCGCCCTGTTCGAAGGTGTGACGGTGCTGTTCCTGGCCCAGTTCTTCGGCGTGGACCTGACTCTGGGTCAGCAGGTGATCGTCATGCTGGTCTGCATCCTGGGCGGCGTCGGCACGGCGGGGGTTCCGGCCGGGTCGCTGCCGGTCATCGCCATGATCTTGGCCATGGTGGGCGTGCCGCCGGAAGGGATCGGCCTGATCCTGGGCGTCGACCGCTTCCTGGACATGTGCCGGACCTCGCTGAACGTCACCGGCGACCTGGTCGTCGCGACGGTGGTGTCGAGAGGCGAGGAGGATACGGACGCGGCCCCGCCGCCCACGCTCGCTCAGGCATAGGCAAAAGGCCGACGCAGGCGGTCCTGCGTCGGCCTTCAAGCTCAGTCGCCGGTTAGAGCGCTGTCGTTTAGGACATGGCCGGCGCGGGCGGCGTCGGATCGGGCGGCAGGGGGATGAACTCCTGATCGTCCATGTCCGGCAGCTTCATGCGTCCGGCGCGCCAGTCGGCCTTGGCCTGTTCGATGCGGTCCTTCGACGAGGAGACGAAGTTCCAGTCGATGAAGCGTTCGCCGATCGGTTCGCCGCCCAGCACCATGACGGTTGACGGTTCCAGCGCGCAGATGACCGAGGCGACGCCCTTCTCCAGCACCGCCATCTGGCCGTGGCCGAGGGGGCGGCCGTCGTCGATCTCGACCAGGCCCTGGACGACATAGATCGCGCTTTCCGAATGGTCGGTCGGGGTCTGGAAGCGCGCGCCGGGCTCCAGTTCGAGGTGCAGGTAGTGCAGGGGCGAGAAGGTGCTGACGCCGGCCTTCATGCCCATGGTCTCGCCGGCGGCCAGACGGCCCTTGACGCCGCCCTCCTGCCAGGTCGGCAGTTCGGCGGTGGTGACATGCTGGAACGAAGGGTCGATCTCTTCCTGGCCGTCCGGCAGGGCGACCCAGGCCTGAATGCCTTCCAGCATGGCACCTTCGCGGCGGGCGCGTTCAAAACGCTCGGAGTGGGTGACGCCGCTGCCAGCCGTCATCCAGTTGACCTCGGCCGGGCGGATGTCCTGCTGGACGCCCAGGCTGTCGCGGTGGGTGATCTCGCCCGAGAACAGATAGGTCAGGGTCGAGATGCCGATGTGCGGGTGCGGGCGCACGTCGACGGTCTTGGGGATGCCCGCCGGCATGTCGACAGGCCCCATGTGGTCGAAGAAGACGAAGGGCCCCACCGTGCGGCGCTTGGCGAAGGGCAGGACGCGGCCGACTTCAAAGCCGCCAAGATCCTTGCGGCGCTGTTCGATGATGAGTTCGATCATTGGGCTTTCTCCTGCTCCCGTATGGTGTTGAGTGTAACCTGCACTGTGGTGATTTCAGAGCACAAAGCGGCCTGGTCCGGCGGCCATCAGGATCAGAAAGCCGCCGATGATGCTGATGTGCTCGAAAAAGCCGTTCAGGGCTGCGGCGCGCTGATCGCCCTTCACGTTCCAGAAGTCATAGAACACCACCGCCGTGGCTAGGGTGAACAGGGCCATCAGGGCGGCGACGGGCGTGGTGAACCAGCCTGCGATCAGCAGGCCGCCGCCTACGATCTGCAAGGCGATGGTGCCCAGCAGCGCCAGATGCGCGAAGGGGATGTTCTTGGCGCGCACCTCGCCCAGCCCCTCCTGAAAGCGGATGGATTTTGTGATCCCGCTTTGCAGGAACAGCAGGACAAGAAGGATGCGGCCGATCAGCAGGTATTGGTCGGTCATGAGGCGGCTGCTTGATCGGCGACGGCTTCGAGGGTGATCTCGACCTTGATCTCGTCGCTCACCATGGGCAGGGCGACCGTCAGGCCGAAGTCCGAACGCTTCAGGACGGCCGTGGCTGCAAAGCCCACCGCAGGCGCGCCGGTCATGGGATGGGCGCCTGCGCCGTTCAGCGCGGCGTCCAGGGTCACGGGCCGGGTGACGCCGCGCACCGTCAGGTCGCCATGCACCTTGAAGGCCCGGCCCAGGCCCACGCGCTCGACCGAACGGCTTTGAAAGGTGATGTCGGGGTGGCGGGCGGCGTCGAAGAATTTGTCGGTCAGGAA
>NZ_DAMCNG010000034.1:0-15091 GCF_032107865.1 Brevundimonas sp. | reverse complement strand
CCGGTGTCCACGCCGCTGACCGGAATGCGCACCGAAACGCTGGAGCGCTCGGGATGGGCTTCGTCGATACGGATGACCCCCTCGACCGTCTCGAACACGGCGCCGGGGTTCGACAGGCCCAGGTGGTTCCAGTTCATGCGGACCTGGGCGTGAGTCGGGTCGATCCGATAGGCGCCGGAGGCGGGCAGGGCGGTTGCTGCGACGGCGGCCTGAGCGGGCGTCGCCGGCATGGCGACGGCGGGCGCTGCGGCCCCCAGAACCTGCAGGGCGACGGCGACGACGGCGACGTTTCGGGAAATCATGGAAGCCTCACTATGGGTCATCGGAAAATGGGGCGGCGCCTCAGGCGATGCGCGCCAGACGGTGGTGGAACTCCATCTTCTCGACATTGGCCGCGCCATTGGCCTGGAAGTGCTGGATGTGGGGGCCGTCGTTGTGGTGCTTCGACTGGGCCTCTTCGGACGCCCAGTGTTCGAAGAAGACGAACAGGCCGGGCTGGTCGCCGTCCTCAAACAGCTCATAGCGCAGGGCGCCGTCTTCCTTCTGGGACGTCTGGGTGACGGCGACGAGGTCTTGTCGCAGGGCGTCTTCCGCGCCGGCCTTGGCGCGCAGGCCGACGGTGATGAACAGTTCGGCCATGGTTGACCTCCTTGAAGAGAAAGGGCGGCCCGCGTCGGGGGAAGCGGGCCGCCCCGAAGGATCAGTCTCGGTCGTAGGAGAACTGAATCCCGGCAGTGCCGCCGGTTTCGATGAACAGGTTCATGAAGGCGGGGACCGTTTCCGACCGCTTCCAGTCACGCTGCAGTTCGCAGAAGAGCTGCGGAACAGAAATCATCTTGCCGCCGGCCTGTTCGATACGACGCAGGGCCATCTCGTGTGCGGCGACCGAGGTGCCGCCTACGGCGTCGGCCACGACATAGACCTCATAGCCGTCGCGCAGGGCGTCCAGAGCCGGGAAGGTCAGGCAGGCCTCGGTCCACAGGGCCGTCATGATCAGCTTCTTGCGGCCGGTCGCTTCGACCGCCTTGCGGAATTCCACGTCTTCCCAGGAGTTGATCGTGGTGCGGTCGTAGGTCGGATAGTCTTTCAGCACCTTGCGGAGTTGGCCGATCGGCGGCTGGTTCAAACCGGTCTCGACGTTGACGGTCGAGTGGATGATCGGCAGGCCGTAGGCGACGGCGGCCTTGGCCGTGCCGACGATGTTGTTCACCAGCAGCTGGCGGTCCATCGAGGCGATGGAGTTCACCTGAACCGGCTGGTAATCGATGATGACGAAGGCCGAGTTTTCGGGCGTCAGAAGGTGATCCGACTTCGGATCGCGGATCGGTTCGCTGGCCATTCAATGGCTCCTTTCCGGGGATTGCGCCTTGGCGAGGCGCGCGCATGACGTCGGCTCCGCCCCGTCGGAGGGGGCGAGGCGAAGCCGGCGGGCATTGGTCAGTCGCGTTGCGAGTCGAGAACCTCGTGATCGGTCGCGACCTGCTGAGCCTTGCCGTAGCTTTCGATCAGCAGTTGGTAGGGCGGGAAGATCTGGGTGTAGACCTCGGCCCATTGGGCGGCGTCTTCACGGTGCCAGGTCTTCTGCAGTTCCGAGGCGACGGCGGCCATGTCCATCGGCACGACGCCAGCCTGGACCACGCGGGCCAGGGTGATTTCCTGGGCCATCTTGGAATAGGTGCCCGAGGCGTCGACCACCACGAAGACCTTGTAGCCTTCATAGGCGGCGCTGATGGCGGGGAAGGCCATGCAGACGCTGGTGATGGTGCCGGCGATGATCAGCGTCTTGCGGCCGGTCGCCTTCACGGCGGCGACGAAGTCGGGGTTGTCCCAGGCGTTGATCTCGCCCTTGCGCGCCACATACTGGGCGTGGGGGGCGTTGGCGTGGATTTCCGGGATCAGCGGGCCGTTCGGGCCCTGCGGCACCGAGGCGGTGGTGATGACCGGCAGCTTGGCCAGGGTGGCCATCGAGGCCAGGGCCGCAGCGTGGCGGCGCAGGGTGGTCATCGGCATGTCGGCCACGGTCTGGAACAGGCCGCTCTGATGGTCGATCAGCAGCATGACGGCGTCGTTGGGGTCGATGACCGGGCGTTGACCGTTGAAATTGGCGGGCAGGGTGGAAGCGGACATGAACGTCTTTCCTTTCAGGCAGGGGGCCGCAGCCAGAGCAATGCTCCGGTTAAGGCGGCGGTTGCGGCCCGGTCCGAAGACCGGGCCTTAAAAAAGTCGTGATTGGATCAGGCGGCGGGGATGTCGCCGAAGCGGCCGCTGTTGAAGTCCGTGATCGCAGTGCGGATTTCGTCCTCGCTGTTCATCACGAACGGGCCGTAGCCGACGATGGGTTCGTCGATCGGCTCGCCGGTCAGGACCAGCAGGGTCGTATCCGCATCGGCGCTCAGGGTGACGCTGTCGCCCTTGCGGTCCAGCAGCAGAGCCTCGGCGGCGCCGGCCGGCTGGTCGCCGTTGACGGTGACATGGCCCGACAGGACGACCACGATGGCGGTGTGGCCTTCCGGCAGGTCCAGCGTCGTCTCGGTGTCCCGGTTCAACCGCACGTCCCACACGTTTATGGGGGTGAAGGTGCTGGCCGGGCCTTTCGAACCGTCCATGGCGCCGGCGATGATCCGCGCCGTCCCCGCATTATCAGGCAGGGAAACGGTCGGAATGTCGGCGTTGAGGATCGACTGATAGCCAGGACGGGTCATCTTGTCCTTGGCCGGCAGGTTGACCCACAGCTGCACCATGCGGAAGGGGCCGCCGCTCCGCGCAAAGGCGGGCGAGTGGAACTCTTCGTGCAGGATGCCGCCGCCGGCCGTCATCCACTGGACGTCGCCGGGGCCGATGACGCCGCCCTGGCCGGTGGAGTCGCGGTGCTCGACCTCGCCGTCATAGACGATGGTCACGGTCTCGAAGCCGCGGTGAGGGTGCTGGCCGACGCCGCGACGCTTGTCGGTCGGCTCGAAGTTGTGCGGACCGGCGTAGTCGAGCAGCAGGAAGGGGCTGACTTGCTTGCCGACGCTGTCATAGGAAAACAGCGAGCGAACCGGGAAGCCGTCGCCGACCCAGTGGCCGCGATCATTGCCGTAACGTCCAAGAACCTTCTTCATGGTGTGTCTCCTGTGGCGACCGGGCCTCGCCGATCGCGTTGGAGACGTTATGACGACGAAACGCCGCCCTGAGCAGATTGCGAAATCGCCTCGCTGCGTCCTATCAATAGAACGATGAGAGACCTCAACGACCTCTATTACTTCGTCCAGGTGGTGGATCACGGCGGGTTCGCGCCAGCGGCGCGCGCGCTGGGGATGCAGAAGTCCAAGCTGAGCCGACGCATCGCCTTTCTGGAGGACCAGTTAGGCACGCGCCTGATCCAGCGGTCGTCGCGCAAATTCTCGGTCACGGAAGTCGGTCAGGAATATTACCGTCACTGCCTGGCCATGCTGGTCGAGGCCGAGGCGGCGCAAGCCGTGATCGACAATGTCGCCGCCCAGCCGCGCGGGGTGATCCGCGTCGCCTGCGTGCCGGGGCTGCTGACCTATCAGATGGGCGGGCTGATCGCGCGGTTCATGGCCGTCTATCCCGAGGTCGAGGTGCATCTGCACAGCACCAGCCGCCGAGTCGACGTCATCGGCGAGGGCTTCGACCTGGCCATCCGCGTGCGCGAGCCGCCGCTGGAGGTGACCGATCTGGTCATGCGCAAGCTGGACGAGAGCGTGCACCGCCTGGTGGCTTCGCCCGATCTGATCGCGCGGTTCGCGCCGCCTTCCGGTCCGGCGGATCTGGCGGGCTGGCCCAGTCTGGATTTCGGCCCGGCGCACCGTGACCACGTCTGGGCCCTGCACCACAAGGACGGGATGACGGCCTCAGTCCGCCATGCGCCGCGCCTGGTCACGGACGACCTGCATATGCTGCATGAGGGTGCGGTGCAGGGGCTTGGCGTCGCCCTGCTGCCGACGGTGGCGGTGGTGCGCGACCTGGACGCTGGACGGTTGGTCGACCTGCTGCCGGACTGGCGGCCCAAGCGCTGGATTGTCCACGCCGTCTTTCCGTCGCGACGCGGCCTTCTGCCGTCGGTGCGTCTGCTACTGGACTTTCTGGTCGCTGGATGCGCCCAACAGCAGATCCACGGTGAAACGCCGACGCCCCAGTTTCCGCCCATCGCCCAGCACGGCGAGGGCGTAGGCGTGTCCTAGGCTGCGCTGTCGCGGGCCAGCGCCAGCGGGTCGTAGTTGAGGATCGGGGCCAGCCAACGCTCGGCCGTCTCCACGTCCCAGCCCTTGCGGGCGGCGTAGTCTTCGATCTGATCGCGGTCGATCTTGCCGACGCCGAAATAGTGGCTGCCCGGATGACCGAAGTAGAGGCCGCTGACGGAGGCGGGCGGCGTCATGGCGAAGGATTCCGTCAGCTCCATCCCGGCGTTGGCGCCTGCGTCCAGCAGACGGAACAGTGTGGCCTTTTCCGTGTGGTCGGGCTGGGCCGGATAGCCGGGGGCGGGGCGGATGCCCTGGTATTTTTCTTCGATCAGGTCCTGCACCGAGGTCTGTTCGTCAGGGACGTAGCCCCACAGTTGGGTGCGCACTTCTTTGTGCAGCCGCTCGGCGAAGGCTTCGGCCAGACGGTCGGCCAGGGCGGTGGCCATGATGGCGGAATAGTCATCGCCGGCCGCCTTGAACTCGGCCGCCTTTTCCAGCTCGCCATGACCGGCGGTGACGGCGAAGGCGCCCAGATAGTCGGCGCCGTCTTCAGCCACGAAGTCGGACAGGCACAGGTTCGGCTTGCCGTTGGACTTCTTAATCTGCTGACGCAGACCGTGGAAGCGGGCGGCTTCTTCTGTGCGCTTCTCGTCGGTCCAGACGACCACGTCGTCGTCGCGCGCATTGGCGGGCCAGAAGCCGACGACGCCCTTGGCCGTGAACCATTTCTCGTCGACGATGCGCTTCAGCATGGCTTGCGCGTCGCGGAAAAGATCCTGCGCCGCCTCGCCGACGATCTCGTCTTCCAGGATCAGCGGATAGCGCCCGATCAGCTCCCAACTGGCGAAGAAGGGCGTCCAGTCGATGTGGTCGGCAAGATCCTGAAGATCCCAAGCCTCATAGGCGCGCATGCCGAGGAAGGAGGGCGCCGGGGCCGGGCGTTGCGCCTCATCGGGCCGCCAGCGGTTGTCGCGCGCCTGTTCGATCGTGGCGCGGGCCTTCACCTCCTGACCACGGGCGTATTGCTCGCGGATGCGGATGTATTCGTCGCGGGTGGCCGCCTCGTTCTTGGCCTTGTCGGTCGGGGACAACAGGCCGGACACCACGCCGACCGCGCGGCTGGCGTCGATGACATAGGTGGTCGAACCCTTGTGATACTTCGGCTCGATCTTCACCGCCGTATGGGTGCGGCTGGTGGTGGCGCCCCCGATCAGCAGGGGGATGTCAAAGCCGCGCCGCTCCATCTCGGCGGCGACGAAGGTCATTTCATCCAGCGACGGCGTGATCAGGCCCGACAGGCCGACGATGTCGACCTTGTGCTCGATGGCGGCGTCCAGGATGCGATCGGCCGGGACCATGACGCCCAGATCGACGACCTCGTAGTTGTTACACTGCAGCACGACGCCGACGATGTTCTTGCCGATGTCGTGGACGTCGCCCTTGACCGTGGCCATCAGGATCTTGCCTGCCGCCTGACGCTCCTGACCCGCCTTTTCAGCCTCCATGAAGGGTTCGAGGTGGGCCACGGCCTGCTTCATCACGCGGGCGGATTTCACCACCTGCGGCAGGAACATCCGCCCCGAGCCGAACAAGTCGCCGACCACGTTCATGCCGTCCATCAGCGGGCCTTCGATGACATGCAGCGGACGTTCGGATGCCTGACGGGCCTCTTCGGTGTCTTCGACAATGAAGTCGGTGATGCCGTGGACCAGGGCGTGTTCGATGCGCTTGGCGACAGTGGCGTCGCGCCACTTCAGGTCCACGACCTTGGCCGCGCCCTTTTCGCCCTTGTAGCGGGGCGCCATGTCCACCAGCCGCTCGGTGTTGGACACGTTTGTCCGCTGCGGCCGGTTCAGGATCACGTCCTCGACGGCCTCACGCAGCTCAGCGTCGATGTCGTCATAGACGGGCAGGTCGCCGGCGTTGACGATGCCCATGTCCATGCCCGCATTGATGGCGTGGTACAGGAAGACGCTGTGGATCGCCCGGCGCACCGGCTCATTGCCGCGGAAGCTGAACGAGACGTTCGACACCCCGCCCGAGACGCGGGCGTGGGGCAGGGTGGCCTTGATGACGCGGACCGCCTCGATGAAGTCGACGGCGTAGTTGTCGTGTTCCTCGATCCCCGTCGCCACGGCGAAGATGTTGGGGTCGAAGATGATGTCCTCGGGTGGGAAGCCGACCTCGTTGACCAGGATGTCGTAGGCGCGGGTGCAGATCTCGATCTTGCGCGCGGCGGTGTCGGCCTGGCCCACCTCGTCAAAGGCCATGACCACCACGGCGGCGCCGTAGCGCAGGCACTGGACGGCATGGTGGCGGAAGGCGTCTTCGCCCTCCTTCATGCTGATCGAGTTGACGATCGGCTTGCCTTGAACGCACTTCAGGCCCGCCTCGATCACCTCCCATTTGGAGCTGTCGATCATGACTGGCACGCGGGCGATGTCCGGCTCGGCCGCGATCAGATTCAGGAAGGTCCGCATGGCCACCGGGCCGTCCAGCAGGCCCTCGTCCATGTTGACGTCGATAACCTGGGCGCCCGCCTCGACCTGCTGGCGCGCGACCGATAGGGCGGCGGGGTAGTCGCCCGCAATGATCAGTTTCTTGAACTTGGCTGAACCAGTGACGTTGGTCCGCTCGCCGACGTTGATGAAGACAGGACGCATCATGACACCAGCTCAAACGGTTCCAGGCCCGACAGGCGCAGGGCGACGGGGCGCTCCGGCACGGCGCGCGGGGTCACGTTTGCGACTTCCTCGGCGACATGGCGGATGTGGTCGGGGGTGGTGCCGCAGCAGCCGCCGACGATGTTGACCAGACCCGACTGCGCCCATTCCTCGAGGAAGTGGGCCGTCTCGTGGGGCTGCTCGTCATACTGCCCCATGGCGTTGGGCAGGCCCGCGTTGGGATAGGCGCTGACCAGGGTGTCGGCCACGCGGCTCAGCTCGGCGATGTGGGGCCGCATCAACTCGGCGCCAAGGGCGCAGTTGAAGCCGACGGCGAAGGGCCTGGCGTGGCGGATCGAGTTCCAGAAGGCCTCGGCCGTCTGACCGCTGAGGGTGCGGCCCGAGCGGTCGGTGATGGTGCCCGAGATCCACAGGGGCAGGGGCTCCAGCCCCTCGTCCTCCAGATCCTTGATCGCCTTGATCGCGGCCTTGCAGTTCAGGGTGTCGAACACCGTCTCGATCAGGAAGATGTCGACGCCGCCGTGGTGCAGGGCGCGTGCCTGCTGTTTGTAGGCCTCATAGACCTCGTCATAGGTGACGGCGCGATAGCCGGGGTCGTTGACGTCGGGGCTCAGCGACAGGGTGCGGTTGGTCGGGCCGATGGCGCCGGCGACGAAGCGGGGCTTGTGCGGCTCCTTCTCCGTCCAGCGGTCGGCGACCTCGCGCGCGATGCGGGCGCCTTCGTAGTTGAGGTCATAGACCGCATCCTCCAGCCCGTAGTCGGCCTGGGCGATGGTGGTCGAGGAGAAGGTGTTCGTCTCCGAAATGTCGGCCCCTGCGGCGTAATAGACGTCGTGCAGGTCTGCCACGATGTCCGGCCGGGTCAGGATCAACAGATCGTTGTTGCCCTTCTGAGGGTGGCTGTGGTCGCGGAAGCGTTCGCCACGGAAGTCCTCTTCCGTTAGGTCGCGACGCTGGATCATCACGCCCCAACTGCCGTCCAGCACCAGAATGCGCTCTTTCGCCGCCGCGTACAGGGCGGCGATGCGGTCGGCGCGGGTCAGGGGGAAACTCATTTACGCAACAGCCTTGGTTTCGCGCACGCCCAGAACCCGACAGATCGCATAGACCAGCTCGGCCCGGTTCAGGGTGTAGAAGTGGAAGTCCGAGAAGCCCTCTTCCTGAAGGCGGGCGCAGGTCTCGGCGGCGATGGAGGCGGCCAGCAGCTTGCGCGTCTCCGGGTCATCGTCCAGCCCGTCGAAGTGGCCAGCCAACCAGTCGGGCAGGGCCGCGCCGCACGCCGCCGTCATTCGCTTCAGGCCCGCGAAGTTGGACACCGGCATGACGCCGGGGATCAGGGGAATGGTCACGCCCGCCGCCCGCACCCGGTCGCGGAAGCGCAGGAAGGCCTCAATGTCGAAGAAGAACTGCGTCACGGCGCGCGTGGCGCCAGCATCAATCTTGGCCTTCAACACGTCGATGTCGTGGTCGATGGACGGGCTTTCCGGGTGCTTTTCCGGATAGGCGCCGACCGTGACCTCAAACCCGCCGATACGGTTGAGGGCGGCGGTCAGTTCGGTGGCGTTGGCGTAGCCGTCGGCGCGGGGCGTATAGGCGCCGCCGATCCCGGTCGAGCCCGGCGGGTCGCCGCGCAAGGCGACGATGTGGTCGACGCCGATGGCCTTGTAGCCCTCGATGACTTCATCGACCTCGGCGCGGCTGGCCTCGACGCAGGTCAGATGCGCGGCGGGGCGCAGGGTGGTCTCGCTGATGATGCGGTGGACCGTGCGGTGGGTCCGCTCGCGCGTAGAACCGCCCGCACCGTAGGTGACGGAGACGAAGGCCGGGTTCAGGGGCTCCAGACGCCGGATCGCCGTCCAAAGATTGGCTTCGGCCGCGTCCGTCTTGGGCGGAAAGAACTCGAAGGAGACGTTGACGGCGTTGCGGTTCGATCCGGCGCGCGCGACGGGGCCCAGCGGCGATAGCAAGAGGGCGCGGGCTTCAGCGAGAGAGGAGGGGGCCATCAGGCGCTCTTTCGGGCGAGCTGGGCGGCGCGTTCGCCGGTCCAGATGTGAACGGTCAGGCCTTCGGTGTCGGGCGGCAGGGCGATGGGCGCCGAAGGCGTCAGGCCTGCCCCGGTCAGCCATTCGCGGATCTCGGCGTCGGAGAAGCCCAGACGGCGATGCTGATGCGCCTCGCGCAGGTGCTCGAACTTGTGGGGTGCGAAGTCCACGATCAGCAGTTTGCCGCCTGGCATGACCAGACGCGCGGCCTCGGCTACGGCCGAGGCGGGATCGGCCAGGTAGTGCAGCACCTGATGCACGATCACCAGATCGGCGCTTTCGTGCGGCAGGCGGGTCGAGAAGATGTCGCCGTGGCGCAGTTCGACCTTGTCCAGCCCGGCTTTGGAGACATTGGCGCGGGCGATGTTCAGCATGTTCTGCGACAGGTCGAGGCCGACGGACATCTTCGCCTTCTTGCCGAACAAGGTCAGCATCCGGCCCGAGCCGGTGCCTAGGTCCACCACGCGCTCGAACGGGCCGGACCCGGCCGCGCGCGCGACCGCCGCCTCGACGGCGCTTTCGCAGACATAGAGGCTGCGCATCTGGTCCCACTGGGGTGCGATCTGTTCGAAATAGCGCGCGGCGTCGATGGCGCGCTCCTTGCGCACCTCGTCCAGACGGCGATGGTCGGCCTCTCCTTCGCCGTCGTCCAGCAGGTCCAGAACAGTGTCGATCAGCCGCCGCGACAGGGCGTCGTGCGACAGGCGGTAGAAGACGCGCGCGCCGTCGGGGAAACGCTCGATCAGACCCGCGTCGGCCATCAGCTTCAGATGGCGCGAGACGCGCGGCTGGCTCTGGTCCAGAACGCGCGACAGCTCCATCACCGACAGCTCTTCCGCAGCCAGCAGGGACAGGACGCGCAGGCGGGTCGGTTCGCCGGCGGCGCGCAGGGCTTCAACAGTCTGGTCAGCGGTCAGTGTCATTGGTCGTATAAAGATATCCTTATACGCTTATGCAAGCAAAATCTGGTCGCGCGCCTCTGCCATCCGTCGAATGCAGGCACGGATCGTTCTTTCTGTCTTTGGAATATGGGTTGAGACCACCCGAAGGGGCAGAATTTCAGTCTGCGACCGGCGTCTTCAGCGGCTCATCGGCAAAGTGGGCCGAGAGATTTTCCAGAAGCAGCATCAGCATCCCCTGCACCGCTTCGGTGGTGGCGCCGCCGGTGTGTGGCGTCAGGACGGTGTTGGGAACGCCTGCCCAGCGCGCGGCCTCGGTCGGCTCCTGCACGAAGACGTCGAGGGCGGCGCCGCCCAGGCGGCCGTCTTTCAAGGCGGCGATGACGGCGTCCTCATCGACCAATTGCCCGCGCGCGACATTGACCAGCAAGCCCGTTGGACCCAGGGCCTCGATCACCTCGGCGGAGATCAGGCCCCGGTTGCTCTCGTCCGCCCGACAGGCGACGACAAGAATGTCCGAGGCGCGCGCCAGGTCGGCCAGGCTGTCGGAGCGGGGCCAGGCGGCGTCTTTCTGACGTGGGGCCCACCAACGAACCTCCATCCGCATGACTTCGGCGCGTTTCGCCACAGCTTCGCCGATGTGGCCCAGGCCGACGATTCCCAGGCGCTGACCGCTCAGGGAAGTGGTGATGCTGCGTGTAGACAGGCTCCATCCACCGGCGCGGATCGTGCGGTCGCCCTCGGCGATCTGGCGGCGTGCGGCCAGGATCAGGCCGATGGCGTGGTCGGCCACGTCTTCGTGGTTCACGCCGGGCGCATGGGTGACGGGCAGGCCGCGCGCACGGCACCACTCTACGTCTATGCCGTCATAACCGGCGGTGAAACAGGCGATCAGCGACAGATTGGGCAGGCGCTCGATCAACGCCTTGTCCAGTTCGAACTCGCCCGCGACGATCAGCGCACGAATGTCGTGCGCGGCCTCAAGCGGAGGGCCTTCCCAGAAGCGATAGACATCGTATGCGCCTTCCAGGAAGGCGCTCAGCGGGGCCAGATGCCGCTGCATGATCAGGACGGCGGGACGCTGGGTCATGAGCGCAGACTATCCCGCTTTCGCCGGAGCGCCAGCCCAAAGCAGAACGGCCCCCCGATCGCTCGGAGGGCCGCTTGTCATCCTGTCCGTTCGATCAGCGACCGAACTTCTGGTGCTGGATACGCTTCGGAATGATGCTGTCCGCACCCAGGCGGCGCATCTTGTCTTGTTCATAGGCTTCGAAGTTGCCTTCGAACCATTCCACGTGGCCGTCGCCTTCGAAGGCCAGGATGTGGGTGGCCAGACGGTCCAGGAACCAGCGGTCGTGGGAGATGACCACGGCGCAGCCGGCGAACTCTTCCAGAGCCTCTTCGAGGTTCTGCAGGGTTTCGATGTCCAGGTCGTTGGTCGGTTCGTCGAGCAGGATCAGGTTGCCGCCGGTGGCCAGGGTCTTGGCCAGGTGGACGCGGTTGCGCTCACCGCCCGACAGTTGGCCGACCTTCTTCTGCTGGTCGCCGCCCTTGAAGTTGAAGCTGCCGACATAGGCGCGGGTGTTAATCTCGCGCTTGCCGACCATCATGATGTCGGTGCCGCCCGAGATGGCCTGCCAGATGGTGTCGTCCGGCTTCAGGTCGTCGCGCGACTGGTCGACGTAGGCCAGCTTGACCGTCTCGCCGACCTTGATGGTGCCGCCGTCCGGCGTTTCCTGGCCGGTGATCAGCTTGAACATGGTCGACTTGCCGGCGCCGTTGGGGCCGATGACGCCGACGATGCCGTTGGGCGGCAGCTTGAAGGTCAGGTTGTCGAACAGGGTCTTGTCGCCATAGGACTTCTTCAGCCCGTCGACTTCCAGCACCACATTGCCCAGACGCGGGCCGGGCGGGATCTGGATGACGGCGAAAGACTGGGCCTGACGCGAATTTTCCTGGTCGGCGACCATTTTCTCATAGGCGGCCAGACGGGCCTTGGACTTGGCCTGCCGGGCCTTGGCGCCCGAGCGGACCCATTCCAGTTCGCGGGTAAGGGCGCGTTGGCGGGCTTCGGATTCCGACTGCTCCTGCACGACGCGCTTGGTCTTGGCTTCCAGCCACGAGGAGTAGTTGCCCTCGTGCGGATGGCCCTTGCCGCGGTCCAACTCCAGGGTCCACTTGGTGACCTGATCCAGGAAGTAGCGGTCGTGGGTCACCAGAATGACGCAGCCGGGGAAGTTCTCCAGGTGGTGCTGCAGCCAGGCGACGGATTCGGCGTCCAGGTGGTTGGTCGGTTCGTCCATCAGCAGCATGTCGGGCTTCGACAGCAGCAGGCGGGCCAGGGCCACACGACGCTTTTCACCACCCGACAGGTTGGTGACTTCCCAGTCGTCGGGCGGGCAGCGCAGGGCGCCCATGGCTTGATCGATGCGGCTGTCGATGTCCCAGACGTCGCCGGCGTCGATCTTCTCCTGGAGGGCGGTCATCTCCTCCATCAGCTCGTCGGTGTAGTTTTCACCCAGCTCGCCAGCGACTTCGTTGAAGCGGTTGACCCACTGCTTCTCTTCGCACCAGGCCTCGACGTTCTGGCGCACGTTCAGCGCCGGATCGAGGTGAGGTTCCTGCTCCAGATAGCCGCGCTTGACGCCGTCGGCGGCGCGGGCCTCGCCCTGGAACTCGCTGTCCAGGCCGGCCATGATCTTCAGCAGGGTGGATTTACCCGAGCCGTTGACCCCGACAACGCCGATCTTGGCGTCGTTGTAGAAGCTCAGCCAGATGTTCTCGAAGATCTTTTTGCCGCCGGGGAAGGTCTTGGTCAGACCCTGCATCTGGAAGATATATTGCTGCGCCATACGTCGCGTCGCGCCCTTGATTCAGTGCGGATGGGGAAGTTGACGGGGGATGTAGCGATCCCGACGCCTTTGGGCAAATCTTCGGATAGGCGCGCGGCTTTTCGGAGGCGGCGTCAGCGTGCGGGAAGCACGGCTTCTAGAGCGCGCGTGAAGCCGACCGGGGCGACGGTCAGATGGTCCTCATTCTCCAGCACGAAGGAGCTGACTTTGAGGTTGGGATAGCCGCGCGATTCCAGGTTGCGATGCAGCGTCTGCATGTCGCCGACCATGTCGGTTTCACTATTGCGGCGCGTCGGCCCAGGTTGTTCATAACCGCCCACATACATGAAGACCTGGGCGTTCAAGTCGCGATGGCTGCGGGCGTAGTCGGCCTCGACCCCCATCATATAGCCCTTGTCGTACCAGAGCGATGGACTGCCCAGGACGTAGGATTGGAACATCGCCGGGTCGCTGAACAGGATCTGGGCCCCCAGCAGGCCGCCGTAGGAATGACCCAACAGGATGCGGCGCGACGGATCGGCGCGGAACGTCTTCTCGATGAAAGGCAGGGCCTGGGTCTTCAGATAGGTCTGATAGGCCGCGCCGCCGCCATGCACGGCGGCGCCGGAGCTGCGCGGGCCGTTGGGGGTCGGGGTGTAGTCGCGGCGACGACTTTCGGCGCCCTTGTCTCCGTCGGCGTAGGACAGGCCGACCAGAATAAACTCCTGCACGACCGGCCCCTCCAGATTCACCCGCCTGGCGATCTGGCGGATGATGGGGAAGGCGTAGTCGGCGTCGGTAACGTACAACGTCGGATAGCGGCGACCGGGGTTGGCCTCATAGCCGGCAGGCAGGCTGACGAAGACCTGATAGTTCCGGCCGGACACGGGGTCGGGCACGCTCCAGACCTGGGTGCCGGTCAGGACATAGGGCGCGCCTTCGGCCGCGGCGGCGGGATCAGGGGCAGGGGCCGTTCGGGCGTCCGCCTTTTCGCCGCACGCGCCCAGAATCAGAGCGCCTGTCGTGAACATGGCGATCGCCGCCGCCGCGCTGAAAACCCGCATCCATTCCCTCCAAGCTATGCCGTTGACGCAGGTTTCGGGGCAAATGCGGCGAGGGAAGGGCGAACCGGCGTCAGGCGTAGTTGAAGCTGATCGAGATGCGTTGTTCTTCGGCGCGATTGGCGGGCACTTCGTGGCGCAGCCAGCTTTCCCACATCAACACCGTGCCGGGCGCGGGCTTCAGATAGACGAAGGGCTGCTCGGCTTCGCCGGCGTCGGCGGTCAGGCCAGGGCGGGCCATCATCATGACCAGGCGCGGGTCTTCGATCTTCAGCGAGGAGGCGCCGTCGGGCACGTGGATGTAGATGGTGCCGGACAGGACGGCGTGCGGGTGGATATGGCCGGTGTGACCGCCGCCGGGCATCAGGACGTTGACCCACAGATTGTCGAGCCGCAGCTTCTTGGCTAGGTCGAAATGCAGGCTCTCGGCGAAGCTCGCCGCGTGCTTGTCCAGCAGCTTCTTCAGTTCGGCGAACTCGGGGAATCGCTGCGGCAGGTCGTTGATCGAGCCGTAGGAGGTGTAGCCCGGATAGTGGTTGGCCCGGCACCACTCGATCCCGGCCTCGTCCTCCTCGGCCATGACCAGGCAGAGGTCGAGCAATTCCTCATGCAGTTCCGCCCAGCCGCGCGAAGAGGCGAGGGAGGCATCGTAGACCTGGGTGGCGAAGAGGGATCGCAAGGACATGGGAGGTGCAATAGCCCTTCTCCAACAAGGGGAGAAGAGACGCTGCGCTGCAATCGGCCAGCCTATCCTTCCGGCTGTGCTAGGCTCTTCGGGTTTCGGAAGGCGCCGTCGCGCGCCGCAGGGGATTTCAGACGATTCAGACGAATTGGACTCTGTTTTTTCGCCATCCCCGCAAGGGAAGAAGGGCGAGTGAAGCCGCGTTCAGAAGCCCAGACCCGCCTCGCCGCGCAGGATCGCTTCGGCTTGCGGGCTGTGCTTGGCGCCGTCGCGGTCATGCAGGATCAGGGGCGGCAGCAACCGCAAGGGCGCCTTGCCGGTCTTGATCGCCTGGACCAGCACGCGCTTGGCGGGTTGGTCGGCATAGGGGTGGATCGGGCGGACGGCGAAGGAACCGGCCTTGGGCGCCAGCAGGTTCAGAATGTCAGCGAGGCGGTCGGCGCGGTGAATGATGACGATGCGCCCACCCTCGCGCACCGCCTTCAGCAGAAAGCCCGACCAGGCGGCCAGGCCGTCGTCGGCCATCCAGGCGCCGAGCTTGCCCTCGGCAGGCGCGCGCAGGGCGCCGGGGTCGTCGAAGAAGGGCGGGTTGCTAACCGCCCAGTCGAACGGCGGCAGGTCCAGGGCGCGAAAACCTCGCGCCACGTCGCCGTCCACGATGGCGGTGCGCGCCTCGGCGTTGTTCAGGTCCGCATTCTGACGGGC
>NZ_DAMCNG010000033.1:0-19410 GCF_032107865.1 Brevundimonas sp. | reverse complement strand
CTTGCCGCGGGATGGAGCAGCCCGGTAGCTCGTCAGGCTCATAACCTGAAGGTCGCAGGTTCAAATCCTGCTCCCGCACCCAAACAAATAAGCCGCTAGATCAATCGTCTAGCGGCTTTTTGCTGCCCGAAACCCGACGCTCCCAATCCGACCGTGGAAGCCACGTGGAAGCGCTCGGCGCGCAATCCAGGCGGGGAGGGCGATTGGATCACGTCTGCGAGAGCCGCCGGTCAATCGTCGTCGCCGGCGTCGCTGACGCCAGCAGAGGTGCTGCGAGCTTCATCAAGGGCGTGGGCACAATCCTGGCGAGCAGCCAATCGGGCAACGGCTTTCAGCAACCAAAGTCTGTTCCTTTGGCGTACCTGGATCGATGACGTCGATCTCGCCGTTACCTCCCAGGCGAACGATGCCCATGCCCAAAGCTCTGATTCAAAGAAATGCCGCACCAGCTAGCGCGGGGCTCCGTTGCACCGTTTTAGGCCGCCCCAGATGACGCGACACGTTCCGCTTCTTCCGCGGCGACACGGCCTGCAGTCCAGGTGTGATGCGCCAACCACTCTTCAGCGAGGAAAAACTCCCCGCCTAAAACTTCAGCCTTCTCGTCGACAAGGCGGGCCTTCATGGCGTCTTCGCCGACGATTGCCACCCGTGCGTTGGAGTAGGGGGCAGGTAGTGAGAGATCAGTCGGGCGCATCACCGTCCATCGGAACGCACCCCGAGGATAGGCGCTTTGGATCTGATCGCGTCGCGTCAGAGGACTCTTGGAAAAACCGACCTTTATGATCAGCTTGTCTTCCACGCTTTGAGCTGAGCGACCGAGGTAGGCGGCTATGTCGCCCTCGAGCTTCAGGATGTAGAGATGCTTCGGACCGTCGGTCTCGCCCACAATATAAGGCGCGGTGCCCGGCGGGATCGCACGGCTCGGTGCGAGCGCTGTCTCAAGCGTGCTGATGGTGGTGTCGACCGGCTGAACTTGGCCGTAGACTGGGACCTCATAGACATCCATCTCAAGCAGACGATCGGCTTCGATCGTGTTCACCGCCACGCCGCTGGAGCCGATAAATTCAGGGTGTGCACTCGCGTACGCGTCTGAGAAAAGATCCTCCACGCGTCGCCAGTCCTCCGGCACGATTCGCCAGGCCCGCGTCGCCTGGACGGCGTACAACCACTTGCCACGCGAAGTGGGATCGTTCTCCTTCTCCGCCCATCGGTCGCCGGAGATGAACTGGCTGGCGTGTCCGATCGTGCGCGAGACTTCAAGCACGCCGACGACCTTGCCCCTCATCTCCTCCGGGCCTTTGCTTTTGGTCACATAGATTGCAACCAGGGTCCTGGTGCCTGTCTGGCTTAAGAAGCGAGAGCGCTTGTTCTCATCGGCAAAGCCGATGCAACCCCACTGATCTGGCGCGAAGCCCCAAAAAGAGGTGAGCCAAACATCTCTATCCGGCGGCAGGTCGCGGGGTGAAAGGCTGGGAACGCTCGTCCAGTCGAAGCCGAAAACCTGCTCCTGCGTCGTCTCAAGATCAATGTTCCCCAATACGCTCCGGATATAGCTCATCGCATCTTCGGCCGGATACCGCTGACCCTTCTTGACCAGGATCGTCGTTAGTGGCGGCAGACCCTGCTGGTGCAGCCAGTGCAGAATGACTTCTAGGTGGTCGCCGAGGCCGCGGCCGTTCGGATGGTTCCAACCCACCGCCTCGCCCACCTGTTGGTACGTGGCTCGGCTTCGCTTTGCCGCTCTAGCCGCGAGGAAGCGGGCGATCTCGAATTGAAAGGCGTCCATCTTGGAAGCCTAGCGGTTTTCGCTGTGACGGGAAGGCGGGGGAAGCAACTCAGCCGGCCGGAGTCGTGCCGGGTGCATCGACCACAACACAGCCCGCAGCGAGGAGAACCTCGGCGACTGCGTCAGCCTCGTGTGGTGGACGCGTCGGGTCGTCTATGTCGCCGCGGGGCACATAGAGGATGGATCCTGCACGACCGCGGGTGAGGAGCACGCGGTAGCCATTAAGGCGGAAGCGCTGCTTCTCGGCGGCGTGGACCATCTGCCAACGAGGCGCACGCATCATCCGCGCCGTCCAGGATGAGCCCGACCAGAGCAGGTCGCCGCCCCAGCATAGGCCGACGTAGTCGAGCTCCAAGCCCTGACACCCAAACTCGCTCATTGGCGTCTCCAATGCTCCAGAGCTTCGGAAGTCCGTCCAAGGCTTCAAGAACCAATGACCGATAGGGCCGAGCTCGTTGGAGCGCGGCGCCGGCGGCACGCCGTCGCCGATCAAACGCACCGCGCCTGAGCTGGTAAGGAGTCCGACGGAACGCCCGCCGCGCCGACGTAACTTTAGCCAGTCCTTGGCCGTTCTGAGCTCCCGGGTCAGATACGCCGGCGGCTCCGGCATAGCGTCCGCAAGGCTTCTAGCAGCTTGAATGTCGCCCCTCAGGAGTGCGGCGACCCAACGGCCGTGCATTGGATTGCGATAGGCCCGAATGGCGTTGGCGAGATGAAGATGTGGCTCGTGCTGAACCTGATCGGGGTCGAGTTCGGACTCTGACAGAAGTCCGGGACCAGCGACGTCGGGTCCGCCATCCAGAGCCTGAGGCGCGGCGACGACCGTCCAGGGGCGACCCGCTGCTGCTGATCGAGCCAGAGCTTTGCCCCAGAGCGGTAAGCCTCCTTCACCGCGATTGATCTCCTGACCTGGTCCCACCAAGCAAACCAGGCAGGCCCAATCGAGCCGATCCAAAATGTTGAGAAAGAGCTCCGGCTCAGAGTTCGGGCGACCCATGAGCTCTTGGCCGACCTCTTCGTCCCATGCGCGCTGGGCTTCGTCGAAGACGATCACATGTTCAGGCGGAGGTGCGCCGTCAGTGTGCTCCTTTAGGTAGGCAAGAAGGTTCTGGATCGCGGCGTCAGCCTCGTAGCGGGCCTTGGCCTTCGTTTCGCCGGTCCGATGGGCGTGATCGGCGGCCAAAGACTCGGTTAGGACATGGACCAGGGGACGATTGCCCGAAAGAAGGGCGGCGGGACGGCTTCCAGAGCGGCTCCTAAGCGCAAGGTCCAATCCAAGAAGGGTTTTGCCGGCCCCAGGAGCCCCCGTCACGAAACATATGACCTTGGCACGCTTGGCTTCTGCATCCGCTGCGATCTGTTGAAGGCGCTCGCCCGCAGCCTGCAACTCCGCGTCGGCGGCATCGCCTCGCCCGATGTCTGCGATCTGGTGTCCTGCGTAGAGGGCTTGTGCAGCTTCCACGATGGTCGGGGTGGGGCGGTAGGGCGAGAGAGCGAATGCCGTGGAGTCAACCGAGTGAGCGGAGCCGTCCGCCGCGGTGGCGGCCAACGCGAGGGCATCTTCCAGGGTCGCGGCGCTCGCGAGCAACAGGTCCGCGACCTGGTCCGCGAACGAGAGCTTCAAAGGAACGTTCGGTCCATATTCAGCGCACAGGATTGGGATGATCTGTCTAGCCTGACTGACGGCGTGAAAGTCTCGCAGCGACTGGGCATAGCGCTCCGCTTGGAGGCGGTCCGCCGCGGCGTAGCTTCCGGCACCGATCTTGAACTCGATGACGATGATGAGGCCTGGGCCGAGCAGAACGGCATCGAGCCTTTTCGCGAGGCGAAGGAGTGGGACTTCCAAAAGTATCGACCACTCAGGCCCGGTGAAGGGCGCGAGCGCTGTCTTCAGGATCTCAATCTCACGTTCCCAGGCGCTGATCTGCTCCGCTTCGGCGGAGGCGTGGAAGCCCATGTGTCGGATCGAGAGCCGGCCTACGATCGCATCGGGGTCTGCAATCTGAAACTCTCGCACCGGCGCGCCATAGAACGCGCGACTTGCAGGGCTGGAGGAGGCGGGAAGAGCGGCGGTCGATTGTGACAAGGCTTATGAGTCCCAGGGCTGCTTGGTTTGGAAGACTAGCGAGCGCTGGCATGTCTAGCTATGCCGGTATGTGGGGGTAGTGCTCGGGGTGTAGACGTCAGTGATAATCGTCTGAGCGAAGGCGCGTTCAGTCTCGAAATCTGGTCGGTTCGTCCTCTGCCCGACGGTCATTGCAACTTAAGGGGTGAGGAAATGAGCATGGCGACTGTGAAGATGTCATCCAAGTGGGGCGTTCAGTTGGAGGGGGAGGCTGTCGATCTGGTCAATCTCCGCCAAAAGGTGAACCATTCGATCGCTCATCCAGAAAGCTGCTTCATCTCCATGTTCGGCCCCGTGCATGTTTTGCGTTCAGCCGCATGGGATCGAGCTGGGACGGACGAGGCCGCCTTCCAACTGGCGCTAGGGGACCTGGCACTTCTACGCGGCTGCCTCGATGTCCTGGACGGCTGTGGCGACATTGGCCTGGGCACCATCTACCGTTTCATGCCTGACCAACGGTACGAGATGACGCGGCTCACCACCTTACCGATCAGGGTGCTGAAGGACCCGTCGAAGGCGGCTACGCCGCAGGATTTTGGAGCGCTGCTGGCGAAGGTGGATAGCGATCGCTGTTTGCGACAGGCCTTTTCAGACCTTCATTCGGACGCATCCTGGATCGACCTGTACAGATGTTGGGAGTCCCTAAAGGATCATTGGGGCGGCGAGGCTAAAGTGTACAAGGTCTTTCGAGGCGAAGAAGCGCGGATCGGGCTCATGAAGCGGACCGCCAATAGCTATCGGCACGTGAAGACCTATGACGTGATCGACAAGCCAATGCCGCGCGCAGAAGCTGTTGCCTATCTCAAGGACCTGCTCCAGAGATCTGCGATCAAACGGGGTGCGCCTCCAGCTAGTAAAGAGACTTTTGTCTTTGGAACGCAGGTCGAGCTGACTGATCACATCCTTCCCGCAGGACAGCCGGCTTCGCTGGAGCGTTTGACAATGACGCCTGTGGGGACCGGAGCCGCTGACCTCGTCACACAGTCGAGTGTTCAAGGCAGCGGTGCGGGCGAAGGCGTGCTCACCGTAGTTTCGCAAAGCGCTGAGCCCCAGGACCCTTGAAATCGCTGAATGGCGGCGCTTCAGGACTTGATGGCCCACTGATCGCCCCGCAGGCTGCGCGAACGCGATTTCGTCCAGGCGGACGCGTCTTCAGTCTTGGAAAAAAAGCCCCACAACTCCTCGATTTAAAGAGGGCAGGATAAAAGCCGCAAGGTGCGGTGGGGGTTGGGCGACGATTATTCGTCTTATTTTCAATCAGATACGACAAGGCGCGTTCTTGGCGCATACCTTGCCATTTTCGATAGCTCATTGAGTTATCGAAACAAATCACACCTTTTTGGGCATTTCGCAGGCCTTTTGAGGGAGCCGGACCGCTATCGCCCGGTCAAGGGCGGCTGCGCCGTCGCGGGGCGATGAGCGCGGGCCGCCCTCACCCCTGACAGTCCTCTCGCGGCCCGGCGAGGGGCTGCCGTAACGACGTTGGGAAGGTCAGGCTTTCATCCGAACGCCAGGCCCGCCCGCCGCGTCTGCGGGTATGAAGATCACACCGGCGTCTTCGAGGGCCTGCTGCACCTTGTCCAGAGTGCGAGATTGCATGTCGCCGCGTCCGGACTCGAATCGCTGGATCGTTGAGGGAGCAACGCCAGCTTCCTGTGCCAGTTCTCTAACACCCAGCCCTACAGCGGTGCGGGCCAGTTTGACCTGAAGAGGTGTGACAGTCGGCACGGTGTGCTCCTATGTGAATACACCGTATTGACATTGTCGGGTCGGTGTGATCATCTTCGCGTACATCGTGCTGAAATACTAGCGGGCGGCCGCCGCTCGCTTGCCGTGCTGTCTTCACGGAGAACCCCGCATGCCTGACTTTCAGAGGGTGTCCTGGCACCAAAAATGGCTGGCGCTCAATAACGAGTACGCCCGGCAGCTAGACACTTGGGCGGTGGCTTTGGCGCGCCTTGAGCGCCAGCCGGGCTGGTTCGCCATGTCAGACGCTGATCGCGATAGGGCGGAGCGGGCCGGCGGACTTGCGGACACAAACACCCGCCTGCGGTTGATGGACCGCCGCCTTCGCCGCTGGTTGCGCTTTCTGCCTAGGGCACCGGCTCAGGATATCGAGGGCGTCATTGCGAACCTGCAAGTGGCAGAACGCCTCCTGGCGCCGGAAGAAAACCGCATCGTGCATGGCCTGATCGTCCGGGCCGCCCGCGATCTCTCACGTTTGAAGCCTGGGTCATGACCCGCGCTCGTCGGGACCCTGATCGACGTTTGGCCCAAGCGCTTGCGGGGAATGCCAGGGCTTTCAGGGAAATGGCGCAAACAGCAAACTCGGAGATTGATGGATCTCGCGCCTACTTTCTGGCCATCGCCATTGAACTGGCCCTGAAGGCCTATCTCCTCCAGCGCGGGATTACGGACGACTGGAACCGCATTCACCTGCGGCATGATCTGAATAGGGCGCTGAGGTGCGCTCGTATGGCAGGCCTGCGCCATCTGCCGGACGGACTTCCTCAACTGATCGCCGCGCTCAGCCCGCTCTATGCTTCGGGGGCGTTGTCCTTTGGGCAGGGCAAGCCCGTGCTCCTGATGACGCCGGAAGCCGCAGACAAAGTGGTCAGCGCCCTCCTATCGGCTGTTGCGGCCGCAATGGATGACAACGGGCAGGCAGACACATGCACCGCCAGAAGGCCTCACCACGACGCATTTTAAGGCGCTCGGCTGCCGCTGATCAGAAGCGCGCCCTAGCCAAGGCGATCCTGCAACTCCCGGCCGATCTGCGGGACGTGTTCCTGCTGCACCGGATGGCGGGACTGTCCTTTGAAGAGATCGGCCAACAACTCAGCATCGAGCGTACCGTCGTTCAGGCCTATCTGGCGGAAGCCTTGGCGCGGATAGTTCGCGCGGCACCCCCTGATGTCTGACGTTGGGGTAAGCGATCCTTGCTGACAGCCTGCCCGCCAAATCACCTACGTCACTGTAAGGCCAAGTACATTCTTTGACTCTACGCGGTCATTGGCGACGTCCGCTAAGGCGTCGACCCTTCTCGCCAAGGCCAAACTCAAGGCAGTCTAGGCTTTTTCGCCAGCGCTTGAAAGAAGGCATGGCCCCAAGTGCTCGGCTCGGGCTGCACCGCACCGTGCGCATTCGAGCGCAATCTCAACCAGAGCATAATCGTGACTCGTTGGTTAGAGCGAGCTGTTGTCCGGAGCGAAAACGGTTCGCTCACGATCCGCAAAGTCGCTGATCGATGCCTTTCCGGTAACGCGCGCGCCGAGCACATCGGTCATGACGTCCTGAAAAATGCAGACGACCCTTTGTGGCGTTTCTGCGAGCTTGTGTTCAAACAGCAGCGCGTCGTGCATTGGCAAAACGACCTTAATGTCGTCCGCCTCAGCGACAGCCAAGAGCGCGCGCTTGAAAATTAAGGATGCCGTCCCTTGGACTACTTGGCTGACGGCCGAACGTTGCTCTTTGCCGGTGAGCTGACCTCCGCCGGTTCGCCGGTAGTGGTTGCCCATGACGGTAGCGACCCGGCCGGTGCGCTGAAACTCGGAGCAAACCTCCTTCTTCCACAGCTCGTAACGTTGGAAGAGCCGGAACGCTTCCCTTGCCTTCTGCCTATCAACGCCGAGCGCGACGGCGGCGTCCACAAGGGCTTTGCGGCTCATCCCGTAAGCATAGGACAGGAACAACTGCTTGGCGGCTTTCCGATTGCCGACAAGACCTAGGTGCGTAGTCGCAAAGAGCTCGTACATGTCGCCCGCCGAATAGAGCCGCTTGAGCTCCTCATCGCCGGACAGAGCTGCCATGATCCCGACCTCGAACTGGTCGAAGTCGACGTAACCGAGTTGGGCATCATCTCGCGCTGTGATGATCGATCGATATTGTTTCGGTATGTTTTGGAGACTGGGACTGCGCAGTTGCACGCGCGAGGTGCGCGACCCGAACACGTCCACGACCGGGCGCACGTTGTCGGTGGACAAGGTCAGCGAGCCCAGCACTCTCCGCGCGGTGTCTAGAGCAAGGAGCGCCATTGTGTCGCTGCCAAAATCGCGCTCATGCGGCACGAACTCGAGGAGGTATTCGACGGACACCTCGTCCAGCACGAAGCCTTCCTTAAGTAGCTTGGCCTCGATCGCGCGCCTGGTCGGCGTCTCTAGCGGCATGTCGTGCTTCGCTGAATAATCTTTCAGCAGCAGGAAATAGTCGTGTTCCGCTTGAGCCCGCTTGTTCGACAGGCCCGACGTGTCGATCAAAACACCGGACGACATTGATAGCTGGAGCAATCGGTAGGCAGGAACTTCGACGGAGAAGAAGCGATCGAATTCGCCGTTGGCGGACGCCTGCGCGCAGAGATCGGCGTACATCGCCGAGATCGCCGCTGCGGCCTTGGCGACGACTGCCGCGTCAAACGGGACACCCTTGTTGAACATCTTCTGGTATGTGTTACGGACCTCCTGCTCTGCCCCGTACTGCCCGATCTGCGTTGTGACGTCGCGCTTCTCCCGGGCGAGGCGGTCCTCGGGTATTCCGCTGATCGATATGCGGAACTCATCGACGTCGATGATCTTGCCAGGCAGCGTGCCAGTCCTGTCGAACAATGCGTCGCGGATCATCCAGAAGTCGTGGCATATTACGATACCCGGAAACTCGACGACGCTATTGGCTTCGGTTTCCTGGAGGTGCCCGTCTTGGAACCAGTAAAAAGAGTCTGCTCCTCTTCCGGTGAAGTCCTTCATGAAAAGCAACAGCCTGGAGGGCTGGTCAATCATAGCCGCTGACCTCATCGACGAGGTTCAGCAGATCGGTGCTCTCTCGCACGGCAAATGGTAGGCCGTCCTCGTTGCAGTGGCGCTCCGCCCTTCCCCCCGTTCCCTTCAGGCCGACGGGGATACGGCCGTAGAGCGGACGCCGCGCCTCTTCGTCCAGCACCGATGAGGCGATCAGGAGATAGCGGGCGTTCTGGTAGGGAAGCGTCGCGAACTCGTGCAGGCACTTCTCGATCAGGGCCTTCTCGTCGACGCAGCGGAGCCAGATTAAGATAGCCGCTGCTTCGCCCGACTTCATGTCCTCTCGTAGTTTCCGGTCCGCCAGCGCCACGAGATCGTCCGACCGATGTCGCCGCACCGCAAGCAGCATCCAGATGTTATAGTTCTGCCATTCGTGGATGGCCCCGTCCTCCGATAGAAGGAAAGCCTCTAAGGCCGGCAGGCACCGGCCGCCGCGATCCAGCGTGGCGATCAGTCGGCAGTACTGGTCAGTTGTGACGGCGTGCTCAGACAGCGAGCGAGAAAGAGCGTCGAGGAGGTTGACTGACAGCGCGTCGCCCACGTCAAAGAGCCCGGAATCCACGATCTTAGCCACCCGGTTCACCGCGAAGCGGAAGGTCCGCGTCTGCGAGTTTCCCTTCTCGATGCATTGGCTCAGGATCTCGAAGATGTATGTCACCGACCTGGTCACGATGCGTCGGCTGCGGGACTGCCACATCTGGTTGATCGCGATGGTGGAGCTGTCCTGTGATGGGAAGTACTCTGCCACTTTATCGTTCGAGACGTCTGGTGCCAGAATCTCAGTCTTGTTGGCGTTGATATTGAGACCAACCGTGCGCAGCTGCCGGATGAGATCCTGCAGGGCGCGCCGGGCGTGCAACTCGGAATCGGCGATGATGCGGATGTCGTCGACGTAGCGATAATAGTCGTACCCCTTTGACGTCATCTCTTTATCGACGCGCGCCAGTAGGATGTTCGAGAGGAAGGCGGATGCGTCGCGGTTCTGTGGCAGCCCATGGTCGCGGCTGAACGTCCATTGCGTGAGCAGCCGGTCGAGGGTGGCGATCGCGTTGCGGATCTGCAGCTTTTCCGGTCCGGTCGCCGCGAGGTCGGAAACTGAATGCTCAAGCGCTTTGATGATTTGCGCTCGCGAAATGTTTTCGAAAAAGTTGCTTAGATCAGTAACCAGCAGATGCCGCCCCGACCTGCGGAATGTCAGCGTGACGCCTTCGAACGTGAACCAGCGATCGATTTTGTTCTTGAACAGATACTTCGGATCGAGGGGAGTCGGCTCGTAGCGGTAGCTTAGCACCCGGTGCCCAAGCAGTGGGTCGTAGAACGGGATCAAAAAGCTGCAGATGGCCTGATAGACGAAACGATCGAAAAAATCGGTCTCGAGGCCATAACGTTCTCCGTATCCTTTCTTTGGAATGTTGCGCACGACGCTGCGGGTGCCCCGATACTCACCGTTCCATTCCTGCAGAAGCGCGATAATGATCCGCTTCGCCTCGGCCGGGTCCTTGAAAATGTCGTCGTACTGAAGGCAGTCGAAATACCAATCGTCGCGCATATCCTGCCGGAGATGTTTCAGGACCAGATCGAACTGCACTGGAAATCCGAGCGCTTGCCCATTTAGCCAGAAGGCAGGCTCAAGCACATAATCGGTCCGATCATTCGCCTCGGGCACATCGACCGCGATTATCTGGGGTGCCTTAGCATTGCGCAAAAACCGGTCGAGATCGTCGCCGGCATCCGCCACCTGGTGGTCCTCAACCGCTCGAAGGTAGGCACCAGAAATGTCGATCGGTGCAGCGCCCTCAGTGAGAACGACAAACGCCGCTTTGCCGAGGCTCCGCGCTACGCCGAGCTCATACATTATCGAGTCGCGGCCTTTTTCGCCTAGGACCGTGGCTATGAAATCCGACGCGGCGATGAGTTTCAGGATCTCCTGCGTGATGGCTGACCCGACATTCGGCGAATGTGCGGAGGTTACGGCTATGCCCCGCGCCATGAGCATATCCGTCAAGCTAGTCGTCTCGGGCCCTGTCAAACCAGAGACGAAGCACGTCTGAAACCGCGATTTCACCTGCGAGGAAAGCATGGTCACTTGTTGAACTGTGAAGGTCGCAACAATCAAGCCTTGAATCAAAGATGAGGGCGCGCCCCTACGGACGGAAACGACGCGGCGGGTCGGTATGCCTCGCCGCGCTACGACGATGAAGGTCAAGTGTCGGAGTGAAGGCCGATGTCTCCTTCTGGCGCGTCGCCGACATCAGCGCGAATAGGCGAGGACACCTGACCATAAGCCGACGAAGCCCCTCCGGTGGGGCAAGAATGACGAACCCTCTTGGGAGGACTCATCAATGCGACCGCCCGACGGGAAGATGGCTCTTGTCATGATGCCCCATCGGCATCCATGCCGCTACGAGCACTCGGAGTGCAAGGTCTGCCTTGTTCACCATGCAGGAGTCCTGGATACATCGCGACGGGCGCGGGCTCGGCTCAGATCAGTGCGAAGGCGACCCCGCTTGCGGCGGTCAGGGCAACGACTATCCATGGTGTGCACTTCCACACCGTCAACAGAACGAAGCCGGCCAGCGCCACGAGGAAGTCGATCGGACTCAGGATCGCGCTGGTTCCTACTGGGGTATAGAGGGCGAAAGCGAGAATGCCGACGACCGCCGCGTTCGCACCGCGCATCGCCGCCTGGGCCGCCGGTCGGGCGCGCAGCAGGCTCCAGAACGGCAGCACGCCTGTCACCAGCAGCAATCCCGGCGCGAAGATCGCCACGAGACAAAGGGCGGCCCCAGCGAGTCCATTCGGAGAAGGCTCCATCACGGCGCCCAGATAGGCGGCGAAGGTGAAAAGCGGCCCCGGGACGGCTTGGGCTGCGCCATAGCCCGCAAGAAAGCCATTGGAATCGATCCAGCCGGGCTGCACCACGCCTTCTTCGAGCAGGGGCAGAACGACGTGACCGCCTCCGAAAACGAAGGCGCCGGCTCGATAGAAGACGTCCAGCAAGGCGACGCCGTGGAACCCTGTCGCCATGGAGGCGAGCGGTAGGCCCGCCAGAAGCAGAAGGAACAGGACCAGGGCCCCTGCGCCGGCGCGCCGTGAAATCGGGAAGCTTGCAGTCGCCCCTGGCGCGGCGGTCGTCGTGCGGCAAAGGCGCAGCCCCGCCAGACCGCCGAGGACGATAGCGACGATCTGGCCTGTCGCTCCGCCGAGCAACATCAGGATTACAACAGCGGCTAGGCCGATGACTGCTCTTTGCCAATCAGGGGTCAGGGTGCGGGCCATCCCCCAGACCGCCTGAGCGACCACAGCCACGGCCACCAGCTTCAGTCCATGAAGCAGGCCCATTCCAACTGGCCCGTGGAGCGAGGCTGCGCCCATGGCGAACAAGACCAGAAGCGCGGCGGACGGCAGCGTGAAGGCGCACCATGCCGCAACGCCACCCAATGGGCCGGCGCGCCACAAGCCCAAGGCGTAGCCCACTTGGCTGGAGGCCGGCCCTGGCAGGAATTGGCACATGGCGACCAGGTCGGCGTATCCGGCTTCATCGATCCAACGGCGTCGAGCGACCAACTCGTTCCGGAAATAGCCGAGGTGCGCGACGGGGCCGCCGAACGACGTGAGGCCGAGTTTGAGGAAGACCGCGAAGACCTCTGCCGGCGAGCCGGTCAGGGGCGCGCTCAGGCGTCTGTGGGCTGCTTTGGATTCGCCGCTGATTTCCGTGGCCATTCTCCAGCAATCCAGTCTGATGCTACGCAGACCTGATCGCGATCGCTGACAGGTCATTGGCCGCATCGATCGGCACGCCCGACGCCTTTCGCTCGGAATAGCGATCCACCAACTGACCTGCGTGCCACCGCGTCAAGACGGTGAAGCGCACCAGTTCCTCCATCACATCGACGATGCGATCGTAGTAGCTGGACGGCTTCATGCGGCCGTCGTCGTCGAACTCCAGGAAGGCCTTGGCGACGCTGGACTGGTTGGGGATGGTGATCATCCGCATCCAGCGGCCGAGCAGGCGCAGGGTGTTGACCGCGTTGAAACTCTGCGAGCCGCCGGAGACCTGCATGACGGCAAGGGTGCGGCCCTGAGTCGGGCGCATACCGCCCATGCTCAGCGGCAGGTGATCGATCTGAAGCTTCATGATCCCCGAAATCTGGCCGTGGCGTTCGGGGCTGCTCCAGACCATGCCCTCCGACCACAGGGCATGCTCGCGCAGTTCGTGGACGGCGGGATGATCGTCGTAGTCGACCTGATCGGTCAGCGGCAGGTCGGACGGATCGAAGATGCGCGTTTCGCAGCCCATGAAGCGCAGCAGGCGAGCGGCCTCCTCGACGCATAGCCGGGAATAGGAGCGGTCGCGCAGTGAGCCGTAGAGCAGCAGGATGCGGGGCGGATGATCGTGCGGGCCGAGGCCGAGCGCGGGGCGGCTGGACAGATAAGCTGGGTCGAGCGCGGGCAGGTGGTCGGGATCAGGCAGGTCGCGAAGGCGGGTCATCGGGCGCGCAGTTCCTTGAACATGAAGGCCGCCGAGGCCGGGCACAGGCCGCTGAACTGCCGGGAGGCGGCGACTGAGGGCGGCGCGGCTGACCGAAGGGCGACCGAATAGCCGTGTCGCTGGAAGAAGGCGGCGGCCGAGGTCGTGAGCAGATAGAGACCGTCGGCCCCTTGTCCGGCGGCTTCGGCTTCGAGCCAGCACAGGATCGCTCCGCCGTGACCGCCGCCGCGACGGCTGTCAGGGACGACGATGGAGCGGATCAAGACGTCGGGCCCGACCTGCTCCAGCCCGCCGTAGCCGATCAGTCCGGCATCGTCCCCGAAGCGGTAGAAGCGCCGATCGGGCTCGTGGAGATCGTCCGTCGGCAGCCCGGCGGCCTCCAGCGCGGCGATGAGGTCGGGAGTGGGCTCGGGCAACTCCACGGCGTTGAAGGCCATCAGCAGGCGCCCTTCTTCGGGGCGGTCGCGGGGAAGCAGCGGCGGCCCAGCCACAGGGCGACCGACACCAGCAGGATCAGCACAGGGACCTCGACCAGCGGACCGATGACGGCGGCGAAGGCTACCGGCGAGGCCAATCCGAACGCCGCGATGGCGACGGCGATCGCCAGTTCGAAGTTGTTGGAGGCAGCGGTGAAGGCCAGGGCCGTGGTGCGCGGATAGTCCGCCTCGATCAGCCGTCCCATCAGGAAGCTGACCACGAACATGACCAGGAAGTAGATCGTCAGCGGAATGGCGATGCGCAGGGCGTCCAGCGGCAGGGCGACGACCTCGCCGCCCTTCAGGCTGAACATGGCGACGATGGTGAACAGCAGGGCGATCAGGGTGATCGGCGCGATGCGCGGCAGGAAGCGCGCCTCGTACCAGTCGTTCCCCTTGCGCGTGACCAGCGCGCGCCGGGTCAGGAAACCGCCGAGAAAGGGCAGGCCCAGATAGACCAGGACGGCGCTTGCGATGGTCCAGACGCTGACGTCAACCACGCTGCCCTCCAGCCCGAACAGGGGCGGCAGTACGGTCAGGAACAGCCAGGCGTAGAGGCTGAAGAAGGCGATCTGGAAGATCGAGTTGAAGGCGACCAGGCCCGCCACATATTGGTTGTCGCCGCGCGCCAACTGGTTCCAGACCAGCACCATGGCGATGCAGCGGGCTAGTCCGATCAGGATGACGCCGGTCATGTGTTCCGGCTGGTCGCGCAGGAAGATCACCGCCAGCGCGAACATCAGCACCGGCCCCAACACCCAGTTCTGGAACAGGGACAGAAGCAGCACGCGCTTGTCGGCGAAGACGCGGGGAAGTTCCTCGTACGTCACCCGCGCTAGCGGCGGATACATCATCAGGATCAGGCCGATGGCTATGGGGATGTTGGTCGTCCCGACCGACAGGCCGTCGATCCAGGCGGGAAGCCCGGGCGCGACTGTGCCCAGCAGCACGCCCAGCGCCATTGCGGCGAAAATCCACAATGTCAGCCAGCGATCGAGGAAGGACAGGTGGCGCCTTGGTTGTTCAGCAATCACGGCATTGACCATCAGCGGACCCTCCGGCCCCCGGCGTCGATGACGACTTCGCCGTCCTCCTTGGTGAAGGGCTTGAGTCCTTCTGAAGGCAGAAGGTCGAGGACCGCTTCGGACGGGCGACATAGCTTCACGCCTAGCGGCGCGACCACGATCGGACGGTTCAGCAGAATCGGGTGTGCTTCGATGGCGTCCAGAATCTGGTCATCGGTCAAATCAGGGTCTCCGAGGACCAGTTCGGTGAAGGGGGTGCCCTTCTCGCGCAGAAGGCCGCGCAGGGGGACGCCCATCCGTTCGACCAGCGCCTGGATCATGGCGCGGTTGGGCGGCGTCTTCAGATACTCGATGACTTGCGGCTCGATCCCGACGTGTCGGATCAGGGCCAGGGCGTTGCGCGACGTGCCGCAGGCAGGGTTGTGATAGATGACGACGTCCATGGTGTCCTCATGCGCGGCAGAGCGAGAGTTCGGCCAGTAGCGGCTCGCACAGTTCGGCGCGGCCCTGGCAGCAGTCCTTCAGCAGGAACAGGACCAGCGCCTGGAGGCGATCCAGGTCCGCCCGGTAGATGATCGACCGGCTGTGGCGCTCCGAATTGACCAGGCCGGCGCGGGACAGAACCCCGAGGTGCGCCGACATGGTGTTGGCGGGCACCGCCAGGGCATCCGCGATCTCGCCGGCGGGTAGGCCTTCGGGTTCGTGCCGCACCAGCAGACGGAAGGCCTCAAGGCGTGTCGGTTGGGCTAGGGCGGCAAGAGCGAGGATGGCGGCTTCGGATTCCATGATTCCAAAATAATGGAATTAATGGTGTCGTCAACCAAGCCGGGAACGCTAAGCAAGGATGGAATGTCAGCTGTCCGTCGAGAAGCCAATGACTGCTCCTGGCGCAAAGCGGATCAATAGCCGCCACGCGGCGGCTCGCAGGCGAGGCCGTCACCATCGCCGTCCATCCAGGAGCGATATGAGGGATCCCAACTGGGGATGTCTTTTCGGCCGGCTGCCCGCACGGCCGTGCAGCCGCTGTAATGCTGATCGGTCGTGCGCACTTTGACATATGACGCGACTGCTGCGCGAGGAGCTGATGGCGTGATCGCGAACCAGGTCAGGGCAAAAGCCACAACAGCGGTTAGGCCGACGACGGCAGCAAAAGGTAGCTGGAAGGGGCGAGCAGGGGGCGCTTGCCGGTGAGATCTATGGGGCGATTTTCGGCGCATCAGCACACGATGCTCGCTGAAGGTTGAGCGGCCGTTACGATGTTGATCGGCGTTCTCTGACATCGCCAGGGCGACCGTCAATCGAGGTGAGAGGGCTATCTGGAGATGGCCCAGCTTCACCCCAGCGCTGACGCCAGCCGTCCCGCGATCCGCGTCGCCGCTTCTCTCACCGGGTGGTCGGCAAGGTGCGCATACCGGGCGGTGGTCTGAACCTGAGTGTGTCCCAATAGCTTGCCGATCATCGGCAAGCCTTCGCCCGCCAAGACGCCGTCCGACGCATAGGTGTGGCGAAGGTCGTGAATGCGAACGTCTTCCAGGTTGGCAGTCTTACGAATGCGCCGCCACGGATGCTGGAGATCGGTGAGGTGGCTTCCTTCCAACTTGCCGACGATGACGTAGGGATTGCCGTCAACCTCAGGCAGCTTGCGCAGCAGTTCGACGACGGCGTCGCCCAGGTAGACCGTCTTCGCTCCGGTCTTGCTGTCCGGCAGCCGGAAGCGGCCAGCCCTGAAGTCGATATAGCTCCACTTCAATGTCTGGATTTCGCGCAGGCGGCAGCCGGTGAGCAGCAGCAGCCTGAAGGCGGCGACGGCGAAACGGCTTTCTGCGCCTGTGCGCTCGGCCTCTTGAAGGGCCGCGCCCAGGCGCTCGATCTCTTCGGGCGACAGGAAGCGCTCTCGCTTGCGCTCGGGGAAGGCCTTCACGTCGTCGCATGGATTGGTGCGCTTGTCCCGCATGCCCCAGACCTCGGCCAGGTTCATCATCTTGGAGAGAACGCCTAGGACCCGGTTCGATTGGTAGGGGGTATGGGCATACTTCCCATGCAACTCCGCCACGTCGGCCGAGGTCACTGTCCGAACCCTCTGTTTGCCGAAGAACGGATTGATGAAGAACTGAATGGCTCGCTTGTACTCGTACTCGGTGGTCGGCTTGCAGCGCACGGCGACATGTTCCTTGAGGAAGCGCGCTCCCAACTCCTGAACCGTCGCTGCCTGACGCTCCATGTCGCGCAACGTCGCTGGATCGGCCCCGCCGCCGCGAACGGCGCCCAGCATCCGGTTGGCCTCTCGTCGCGCGATCTCGGCCGTCACGACGCCATGCTGGCCCAGCGCCATGCGTCGCGTTCGGCCGTGCCGCCGATACTGGATCAGATAGAAGCGTTTGCCATTTGGCATCACGCGGACGCCGAAACCCGGCAACTCGCCATCGAAAATAATGTAATCTCTGGCGCGAGCCTCGAGGCGGTCCACCACGCGCTTGCTCAACTTCTCGCTGGCCATCTCCAAGTCCTTTTCTGACGAAGTCGCCGCGTTTCAAGCCGGTTGTTCCGTGGAAGCAATATGGAAGCGGTTGGCGGAAAAGCAGGGCGAAATAGATCGCAGAAACGGTGAGTCAGAATGGCTGGGGCGTCAACAGAAAGTCAGGCATAGTAGGGGTTTAGCGTTCAATAAGAAGCGCCGTCGCGAGAAGTGAAAACTCTAAAAATCGTTCTCATAACCTGAAGGTCGTAGGTTCAAATCCTACTCCCGCACCCAAGCTTACAAAGCCCCGATGGCTAACGCCACGGGGCTTTCTGCTGTCTGGGCCTAACCCGGACGCGTCCAACTGGAACTTGCCCAGGCCTTCCGCCGGAATGAAGTCCACGCGCTCGATCAGCTTGCGCAGTTCCGTGCGCGCCTCCTCGCCGTCATCACCCTCGACCGCCTGGTGCAGGTTTTCCGCCAGCCGGCGGTAGGCCGCAGCAGCGCCGGGGTGAAGCTGGATCACCGACGGGGCGGCGTCGACCGCCAGTCGGGCCTGGATCTCGCTTCGGCGGGTCTTCAGCGGCGCGCTGATCGTCTTCAGTTCATCCGTCTCGATTGCGCCGTCAAGGCACATGGTCTGCGCTCGCTTCAGCTTGCGTTCGATCTCCGCCAGTTCGCACTCCAGCGGCGCCCGTTCGACCAGGGGGGCGCGGCGCTCTGCCTCTGCTGCTGCGTGAAAGGTTCTGACGGCCTCCGCGATCGCTTCAGGCGACAGCAGATGGGTCTTGATGCCGGTGAAAACGCGCTCTTCCACCGTCCTGGCGGCGATGATCTTGCCGTTGGAGCAGGTCCCGCGATCGTAGCGGCCGCTGCAGTTGTACTTGCCGCCTTTCAGCGTCATGGCGGATCCGCACAGGCTGCACTTCATCAGCCCGGACAGCAGGCGTTTGGGTTTGCGGGTGAGCGTCTTAGGGTGTTCGGCTTGGGCATCTAGGCGGGCCTGGACGGTATTCCAGAGTTCTTGATCGATGATGCGCAGGTGCGGGACGGGTTGGCGGATCCAGTCCTCCGGCGGATTTAGCACTGATGAGCGCTTTCCGGAGTCGGGGTGCTTGCGGTAGCGACGCCGATTGAACACCCGCACGCCGATAGAGTTCCTGGTGCAGGATGCCGTCCTGGGCGCGGCGGTCACCATGAATGGTCGAGGGCGTCCATTCACCGCCGCGAGGGCCGGCTTCGCTGGCGGCGTTCAACTTGTGAGCGATGGCGCGGGCCGACATTTCGTTGCGGCCGAAGTCGTTGAAGATCTGGTGGAGGATGCCGACTTGGCGGGCGTTGGGCTGCAGTTCGCCCTTGCCGACGATGTCGTAGCCATAGCAGCGGCCTCCGCCCGAGAAGCCGGCCTTCACCCTCGCGACAAGGCCGCGCCGAGTTTTCTTGGCCAGATCGTGCAGAAAGAGTTCGTTCATGGTCCCTTTGAGGCCGATGTGGATCCGGTCGATCGGGCCCTCAGTCAGTGTTCTCAGTGGGACGTTCGCATAGGTGAGTCGCTTGAAAATATGGGCGATGTTTTCCTGATCGCGTGAAAGGCGATCGAGAGCTTCAGTCAGGACATCGCTGACCTCCCCGCGCGCGACGGCGTTCAGGAGAGCGCGCAGCCCGGGGCGATTATCAATGGCGCTACCGGAAATGGCTTCGTCGGTGAATTCGAGAATGTCGGTAATGCCTTCGGCGCGGCTGGCATCTCGCAGCAACGCAATTTGGTCAGCGGTAGAGCGCGCATTTTGAAGGTCTATGGAATGGCGACCGTAGATGGCGCGCATTTTAGGGCGAAGGACCAAGGGATTTCCTATTTGAAGTTTTCTGCAAAAAAGTGGTTGACGCCGCCTGTCGCGTCGCCTTATATAGGCAGATGAGGCTTTTTGCGCCTTTAACTTGACATTGCTGTCTGGCTATCGCACTCTGCGGGAACAAACAACCCCGGGGAGTGCTTATGCGTGCCGACCATTGGGGCACGGCGGGCGCCGAGGCCCTTGATCAGAAAGAATATTCCGTCCGGTTGATGGGCGGCGAGGCGCTGCGGATGCGTCTGGAGGCTGCGGACCTGTCCGCCGTCAGCGAGCAGTTGCGTCGCGAGCGGGCCCTGGTCGGCCACCTCATCATCGAAGAGGACGGCTATCCGTCGATCGTCGAAGCGCTCGTGCCCAGCCATCGCATTCAGCTGGTGCTCGCTCATGACGGCTGACGCCAACGTC